>DRQW01000158.1 GCA_011371305.1 Anaerolineae bacterium
CCGCCATCAAAACGCCCTGGGGTTGGCGATTTGCCCAACGCGTGTTGCGTTTTCTGCTCAGATTGCTGGTCAGGTTGGATGTGCAGGGCCTGGAAAACATGCCCGACCGTGGGCCCGCCATCATCACCCCGAATCATGTCGCCTGGCTGGATGTCGTGCTCATGCCCGCGTTTAGCAAAGTGCCCCCGGTCACCTTTGCTGCAGAGAAATGGGGTCGCGCCCCCATCGTGAATCATCTTTTCCGCCATTTCGGTCAGGCGATTTTCGTCAATCGGGGCGCGCCCGACAAACGGGCGTTGAAAGCAGCTATGGACGTGCTGAAGCAAGGGGGGGTGCTGGGGTTGGCTCCCGAGGGCACCCGGTCCCATGACGGGATTCTGCGCAAGGGGCATGATGGCGCGGCCTGGCTGGCAAGCCGTACCAACGCCACCATCGTGCCTGTGGCCATGTGGGGGCACGAAAATATCATCCGCGGGCAATGGCTGCGCCTGCGGCGCCCGCATGTGCATTTTCATGTGGGCAAGCCCTATAAGTTGCCACCCGAAGCCCGGGAGGCCCGCAGCCGGGAGATGGGCCCCTATACGGAGATCATCATGCGGCGCATTGCCGAGATGCTGCCGCCGGAGCGACGAGGCTATTATGCCTGAGCGCGCATCCATCGAACGCATTTGTCCTTATGTACGGGGCCGTCAGGGCGTCGATCCCGTACCCGAGCCCAGCGTAGAGAATCATTGTCTGCTGGCAGCATCCATCTATCTGCCCCTTTCCCACCAGCGTGAGTATTGTTTGAGCGGGCGTTTTGCAAGCTGCTCTCGCTATCAGCGCCAGCAGGGGCGGCCCATCCCCCGATATGTCCGCGGCGCGAAGCCCGTTCCCGTGCGCCCCACCACCCCCGCACCTGACCTCAAACCCCTTCCCTGGCGCCAGCCCTGGTTTGCCACTACACTGAAATGGTTGGCCCTCCTCGCCCTCTTCCTGCTTTTCCTCGCGTTTTGGCGTATCCGCATGCGTGAGACGCCACCTTTCATCCTCGATCGCAACCCCGTGCCCTCACCGGTCATTGAAGTCACGCCTACCATCCCGCCCGCCTATCTGCCCCCTACCGTGGGCCCGCCCGGCTAACGATGGGTTTACCAAAAACACGGATGAAAGGGACACGGATAAAATAATCAAATCCTCTTATCTCTATCCGTGTTTTTCCATTCGTGTTTGATCTGACAACATCCGGCTCAACGCCACCCACGCGGGGATATCCAGCTCCTGCGCCCGGGCTTTGGGGCTTAGCCCGGCCGCCTGCAACGCCTCCGCTACCTGCGCGGGGGGCAGGCCCAGGCCCGCGGCCAGGCTGTTGCGCAACGTCTTGCGCTTCTGCCCGAACCCGGCCCGCACGACCCGGAAGAACGCCTCCCGCAGCTCCTCGGGAACCAGGGGCCGGGCCCGCACGTCCAGCCGTAGCACCGCGGAATGCACCTTGGGCGGGGGCGTGAACGCGCCCGGGGGCAGCTTGCGCACGATGGTGGGCCGGGCATAGACCTGGACAGAGACCGCGAGCAGGCTCATCTGTGGAGGATGGGCCACGATGCGCCGGGCCACGTCCAGTTGCAGGGTGAAGACCAGGCGCTCGGGCCGGGGCTCAGCTTCGAGATAGTGGCGCAGCAGGGGCGAGGTGATGTAGTAGGGGATGTTGCCCAGGACGAAGTAAGGAGCCAGCCCGCCCGTGCGTTCCAAGAGCTCGCGTGGGCTCAGTTCGAGCGCGTCGCCGTGGATGATGTGGACGTTCTCCCATCCCGCGTACAACGCCTCCAGCATCTCCGCCAGCCGCGCATCCAGTTCCACTGCGATGAGTCGGCCCGCCACCGGTACTAGAGCCGCGGTCAGCGTGCCCGGCCCCGGGCCCACCTCGATGACCACCGCGTCGGGCGGCAGCTCGGCCGCGGCCACAATGCTATCGAGGATCTTGGGATCGGTGAGGAAATGCTGGCCCAGACCCTTGCGGGGCAACAGGCCCTGTTCTTTGAGTTGAGGCAGCAGGGTGGGCGGGCGGTGAGCATCCATGGGACGTGGTGAACTCTATTCGCCAGACAAATAACGCTCGATTTCCTCGGCGAAAGCCTCGAAATCCCCCAGACGCCGTTTCAAAATGCCATAAACCCGTTCGTCATCGATGCGCGTGTAATCATGGACGATGAGATTTCGGAAGCCCACCATCTGTTTTAGCCGAAACGTCAGTTCTGAAGAAAGCACGCCCGCCTGATGCAACGTCTCAAAGGTCTCCCGATAGGTCGAAGCAGGGGGCAGCCCTTCGATGCTGATGATCCGTTGGCTGATATCGAAACAGACTTCGATAGCCACTTGCAGGGATCGCTCGACCGCTTTTTTGAGACGCTGATTACGCTGATACGCGCGTAGATTGGGCGTTGCATCCCGTTCCTGTTTGAGATAGGCGACTTCCTCAGCCAGACGTTTCAGGCGGTTGGTAATAATGCCGTTGACGCTCACCGAATCGTCCCTCCCGAATATCTTGATGCAAGATGCGCTCGGCAAATTCCCGCAAGGGCTGTTGGTCGAAGTAGAATTTGAAGGTTCGCACCTCGAATTCCACGCGTTCGGCCACTCTGTCGGGGTTTTCGTAAAGCAATCGCCCCGTGGCCAGCACCTGGAAGCGCAAAAGCAGAGGCGCCCGCTGCAAAAAGACCACATCCAGCCGTCGGCCTTCCACAAAGGCTTCCAGGGCCTCGATCAGCGCCATCTCTCGTTCGAACTCGGCCATGACCTGGTCCAAATCGGGTTCTTCCTCCTCCCGTGGGGGGGAGGCAGCCAACAGGATCGCCAGATCGATGTCGGAATCAGGCCGCGCGCGGCCATTGACCAGCGAGCCGAAGAGATATGCCGCGATGACATCGGGCTGAGTGGCCAAAAAATCAACCAGGCCCGCGCGGTCCAGGCCGGGCGTGGGATGCTCCTGGGGTAACCTGCGCATGATGGCATCATCGTACCATAAAGCCATGGTTTTTCTGAAAAACCTTCACCGCGGAGACACAGATCCTCCCAGGCCAAACCGTCCTGGGCCAGTAGAGGCGGAAGGGCCGAGGTCGAGGGAAATCATAGCGATATACGCCGCTGCGCTCGCTGGCTGCATAGAGGGCATCTCCATTCACAGGCGTGATGTCCAGCGAGACAGCGTCGCGGGGCATGGCGCCCTCGTCAAAGAGCTCCCAGGTCTCCCCACCATCCGCGCTGCGGAAAATCCCCTCCTTACCTCCCACATAGAGGACCTGGCCATCACTGGGATCGACGACCAGATCGCGGATGGGGCCTTCGGGCAGACCATGGGTCAGATACCGCCAATGCTGGCCGCCATCCTCACTGCGCAGCAGGCCTCTACTCCCGCACAGGAAGATGGTGTCGGGCGTGTAAGGATGGATGACGATGCGGCCCTGGGAACCAATATCGAATCTCCCTATGCGGCGCCAGGTCCACCCCTCATCCTCGCTCAACAGGACGCGGCCGTATCGGTTGATCCAGATGCGCTGCGGGCGTTGGGGATCGACTGCGATGTCGAAAATGTAGTTGGAGTTGCCCGTATCTACATAATGCCAGGTCTCTCCCTCAGTTTCGCTACGGAAGAGCCCCTTGGAGGTCCCCGCGTAGACAATCCAGGGGCGGGCGGGATCTACGGCCACAGAGAATACTTTGGTCTCGGTAAGGCCCTTCTGCAGACGTTGCCACTCCTCTCCCCTATCGTCACTCATGAAGAGCCCTCCGGACGTGGCCATATATAGTCGAGTCGGGCGCGAGGGCGACGCGGCCAACATCCACCATGCCTTCTCCGGCAGCCCCTCGCCCAGGGGAAGCCAGGTGGCGCCCCGATCATCGCTTCGGTAGAATTCATCGCCCCAGGCGTAAAGGGTGGAAGGTGTGTTGGGATCGACGACCACTTGATAGATGGGCTTTGCATACAGCCCTTTCTGGCTGGGTTCCCAGATAGGTAGGCTCTGGGGATGGGGATTTTGCGCAGAACCAGGCGACTCGGGGGTGCTGCGATAGATTCTGCGATATAACCCAAACTCCCCGCCCGCCCAGAAGGTGCGTTGTGGATTGACAGCAATCACCAGGTCGTAGATCGGGCCCGGGGGCAGCCCGAAGGAATCATCGCGCCACACCTCGTCCGACAAAGCGAAGACACCCACATCGGTCGCGGCATAGAGCCCGTATGGATAGGCCGAGGAGAAAAAGGGATCATGGACGAGCGCGTATAACTTCTGAACCTGACCTTCCCAAGATGTGATGGAGTCCCAGCTCTGACCATCATCGAAACTGCGTGCAACTTGGGGGGATATGGGGGACAAATTCACAATTCGATTGATGCCCACATAGAGTTCAGGGGAATCGCCGGGAACGACTGCCAGAGTTTGGATGAGTTTTTCCCAAAAAGGGTATATGGGTACAGAAAAAATGCTCCTCCACGTCTCCCCCATATCTTCACTGCGAAAAACCCCTTTGTTCGTAGCGACATAGAGCGCAGGGGACGCCCGATCATGCTTGACCACGGTCATGATGTGCCCTAAATGGGCGATCACGTCCCATTGGGCGCCGCCGTCGACGCTACGATACAACCGACCTCCATCGTTGTCTGTATCACCCCATGCGTAAAGCACGGTGCTTCCCTCAGGGTCTTGCACCGCGGCCACGCCCATGGGAGGTGATCTCAGTCCTAAAAAAGCGGTAAGCACGATGTCCCAAGTGACGCCACCATCGATGCTTTTGGTAATGGTGTACGTGCTCGCGGCGTACACGGTATCCGCATCATTGGGGTCAACCGCGATACGCCAGACCTCGGTAAAGGGAAGATCGTCGCTGACGGAACGCCAGTGAACGCCCCCATCCTCGCTGCGAAAGACCCCGGCCGTCCGAGTCCCCGCGTAGATGACGTTGGGATTGCTGGGGGCGCGGGCCAAGGTCAAGACCGGGCCGCCCTCGGGCCCCAAGGCCTGCCATCCTTGAGAGGATTGAGAAGAAACAGGGAAGGCGAAGGCCAGGAGAAGTAGAAGCAGCAGGGTGAGGATCGTCAATCGAAAGGACATGATCGTTTGCTCCTTGCCATGGAAGGCGCGCACCGGGTCATCGCGAACGGATGAGGCGGGGGAGATGGAGGCTCCAGGCATGGTCGTAGCGATAGACGCCCGCGCTGGGCGCCACCACGAAAAGCGTCTGAGCATAAGATGCTTCTTCCCCTGCTGGCACAACCACCATATCTATCACCCACGACACAGGAAGCTGGCCCACTTCGAGCCAGGTATCTCCGCCGTTCAGGCTGGCAAACGCTTTCCCCTCCTCATCCATCACAAACACGCGGCGGGGATAGCGGGGATGAAGGGCCACGCTCTGAATCAATGGCCTTTCCAGGGAGAGCCTTTCCCATGTCTCCCCACCATCCTCACTCTTTACCAACCCACTTTGGGCCGTCGCGGCGAAGAGCACATGGGGATGATTGGGATCCACGGCCAGATCGAGCACCTCGTCGCCGGGTGGTGTATCCATTCGGGTCCATGAAGTCCCCCCATCCTCGCTGCGATAGATATGGGCATGGTCAAGACCGGCGTAAACCACCTGCGGATGTCCCTGAGATAGAACCAGGATACGGACATTGGCATCTTCCAACCCCACGCGTTCCCAGTTCCCCCCGCCATCCTCACTACGGAAAACGCCTGTGTCCGTCCCGACCAGGAGGCTTTCGGGCTGGCTGGGATCAAGGATCAGGGCGTTCACCCGGCTTGCGGTAAGCCCTTCCGTGATCGCGCGCCAGGTAGCACCGCCATCTTCGCTTTTGATCACCCCGCTGGTGGATTTGGCTGCGTAATAGGTTTGAGGATGATGGGGATCGATGGCCAACGCGGTGAAATCGCTCCTTGCCTCATCTTCATAGATGACCTGCCAGCTTGCGCCACCATCTTCACTTTTGAACAACGTATGCCAGGCGACCCCAGCCAGCATGGTCTCGCCCGTCGCACTATCGATGGCGAAGGCACGTAAAGCCGCACTGGTGATCCCGTTATTCTTCGGCGCCCACGATTCCCCACTGTCGTCGCTGCGAAACAGGCCGCGTTCCGCACTCACGTAGAAGACATCATTGGGGGTGAAAAGCCCGTGATACAGAGTCCCCATGCTTTCCAGGGGTTCTGCGATCATCCGCCATGTCTCTCCCCTGTCGTCGCTTATCCATAGTTCATTCCCCATCTCGATGACGACATAGTTCGATGTGACGGCAAGGGTCCTGGACCTTGAAATATCCCGGTTGGGCGTCGGGACTTCTAGCCAGACTTTCCCGCCATCGGTGCTGCGATAAAGGGGCCCCCATCGGACATCAGCATAGATCGTGTCGGGATCATCTGGAGCCATGGCCAGCGTGACGACATCCTTACCAGGCAGGCCAATCACGCGCCAGGTACGACCACCATCCCATGATTGCAGCACGCCTCCGTTGGTACCGAGATAGAGAATGTCGCCATCTTCGGGATGGAAGAGCATCACATTGACACCGTATCGCAGATAAGACCAGTTCCAACCTCCGTTACAACTCACAAAAAGATCAGGGAAATCAATGAGATAAACTACGTCTGGGTCATGGGGATGGAAGTAGAACTGAGGTGTTGTGCTGTGCGAGGTATAATAGTTAAGATAGGCGCGATGCCACGTCTTCCCGCCATCGTGGGAGAGGAAAACGTGGCCCTCATTATCGTCCGCGAGGAGGATGGATGGGTCGTGGGGAGAGATGGCCCACGCGGCCAGGTAGATGTTGGTAGGCAGCCTGGCGAAAGGATGCCAGCTTTCGCCCCGATAGTCGCTTTCGAGGATGCGACCATCGCCAATCAAGGCGTAGAGATGGTCGGGGTTGTGGGGGTCCGCACGGAGGTCAAAAACCGGCCCGCCCCAGGGGCCCAAGGGCCTCCATGGGGACCCGTAGGCCTGAGTAACCCCTGTCCCCGCCAGGAGCAAGAGGAACAGGGAACAAAGAAGGCGTAGGAGGGGTTGGGTTTTCATGGGTTGCTTTGAAAATAGCGTGATCGTCGGTTGCGGAAGGATCGCTAAGCCCACATTGGGCAAGGCAGTCACGGGCGTGATACGTGAAACGTGAAACGTGAGAACCTTACGCATCACGCATCACGTTTCACGGTCCGCCAGCCTGGCTGCGAGGCGTTTTCATTCGTATCGGCGAACCGCCGCTCGTGTCGCCTGTTCCGAAAATAGAGGACGCAGATGAACGCTGATAAAGGCAGATTCACGCAG
>DRQW01000159.1 GCA_011371305.1 Anaerolineae bacterium
GCATGATGGTAAGATAATGCTGCATCTTTTCCCGCCGGAAGGGCATGTGGATGATGTTGCGCTGGGCCTGGTATTTTTCCACCGAACCCAGAAAGGCCAGATCGCCGAAAATAGCCCGGATGAAGGCATAGGGCCGCGACATATCGAGTTTCTTGTCGGTTTCGGTGAAAAAGATCTTGTGGTTTTCCGGGCCGATGACCACAGCCACATGCTGATTCAACAGCCGAATGGCGAACACCTCGCCGTGCTCCAGATAGCCGCGCCACATCAGGGCAGGCATATCTTTACGGAAGGACCATACATGGCCCAGGCCCGGGACCGCGCCCGAAACCAGAGGTGGGACTGATTTTGACATGTTTATTCTCCAAGCAAGGGATTGTCACCGAGTTTTTGAATATGGTGAACATGATTTTGATTCAAATTATATCACAATTGTTACAGGATATCCTTGGAAAAGGATGAGAGAAATGTTATGATGCGTTCATGAAGACGGCCGATAAACGCACACTGCGCACCCGTACCCGCCTTCGCGAGGCGCTCATCGATTTATTGATGGCGAAGGATTATGAATCCATCACCATCCGGGATATCACCCAGCGCGCGGGGGTAGGCTATGCCACCTTCTTTCGCCACTACGCCAGCAAAGATGATCTGCTGGTCGATGCCTTTCAGGAATCGGTGGCGCAACTGGAATCGTTGTTGCAAGCCATGGGCACCTCGGGTTCCCCTGCAGAGGAAGGGCGCCTGATTTTCGAACATGTGGCTGCACACCACGATCTTTATCGCGTGTTCTTGCGGGGGGAAGGCACGCAAAGCCTGGTGGACGAAGCCTTACGGGAAGGGGTGAAGGAACTGGTCATGACCTACGCCCGCTATACGCCAAGCATTCCCGCGGCCATCCTCGCCAACCATGTTGTCGCATCGGTGATCGCGTTGGTGAAGTGGTGGTTGCGCAACGATATGCCCTTCCCACCTGAAAGGATGGGAGAAATTTACGCCCGGATGATCATCGAACCGGTAGAGACACTGTTGCACGCTTAGAGGTAACTTTTCTTTTGCCCTCACATCCAAAAGATAGATCGCACCAGCAATTTCCCAAACGACCCGCGAGGTGAACCATGCTAGAGACCCTCTCCCCCCCAACGCAAACCCACGAGTACCCATTGGAACTGACGGGCCTGGAAGATCCCATTCACACCTGGAAACGCCTGATCGCGTTCCTGGGCCTGGACGACGAAAACGTGATCATGGCCATGCGCCGCACTTCGGAAACGCTGCTGCGGGATGCCGCGGATTTCGTCGTCGGTGCTTATGATTATCTGGCCTCCTTTGATGAGACCGCGTCCATCCTCGGCTGGGAACAGGAGATGGACGAAGAACATCTGGAGGAGCGGCGACAGTTCTTCGCCACCTGGATGGCCCGGGCCATCGGCGTGGATTTGAGCGACGAGTTCGCGGCCTATCTTTTCCGTGCAGGCATCCTGCATGCCGGTCACGGCCCGCGCCAGATCCACACCCCCCCGCAATGGGTGATGGGCGCGGTCTCCATGGTGCAGGCCCATTTTGCGGACCGCATCCTCCATTATGGCCATGAGCGCGAACTGGCCGCGGTGGCCCTCGGCGGTTGGAACAAATATCTCATGCTGCAGAACTGGCAGATGCTGGCAGGCTACAACGCGGCCCGAGCCGTGGACGAAGGCCCCATCACGGTCACGGCCAAGCTCTACGGCAAGCTCCAGGCCATCGCCGGGCTGGAAGAGCAAACCATCCACGCCCATGCCGACGATACCCTGGCCGACGTGCTGCGCAAGTTCTTCAACTACCATCCCCAGTTGCGAGAGGAATTCTTTGAAGTCGCGTGGCGCGCGCCCGAAGGGGATGTCGAGGCCACCTGGGCCACCGATTTCGAGCGGGTTTACACGCCCCGTCAGGGCCCCCACTGGCGCATCCTCCTGAACGGCAAAGAGGTGCGCTATTACGGCGGCTTCGATCAACCCATCCACGATGGCGACGTCATCGCCTTCTTCCCGCCCGGACGCTGAAATCCCTCCACATAGCTGCTGCGACCTCGCCCAACGAGCGTGAATCAGCGCATGCGAGACATCGTACCTCCCATCGACATATGCTTGAGCTGATGATCATCGGCGCGGGCGGCTTTCTGGGCGCCATTTCCCGCTATCTCCTGGCGGGATGGGTGCAATCGGTCAGCCGCTCCGCGTATTTTCCTTTTGGCACCCTGGCTGTGAATGTGATGGGCAGTTTTCTGCTCGGCTTCCTGGCCCGAAGCGCGGTCCAGCAGCAGGTACTGGGCCCGGAAGCGCGCATGTTTTTGTTGATTGGCTTTCTAGGCGCGTTCACCACCTTTTCCACCTTCAGCCTGGAAACCTTGACCCTCCTGGCGGATGGGGCTTTGGGCCCCGCTTTTGCCAATATGGCCGCGAATCTGTTGCTAGGCTTGGTCGCGGCCTGGGCGGGCCAGGCCCTGGCGCTGCTCATTTGGAGTTAAGCCATGGAATTTGAAAAAAACGGCTGTCTGCTCCGCATCTTTATCGGTGAAAGCGACCGTGTTCATGGCCGACCTCTTTATGCATGGCTGGTGGAGGAGGCCCAACGCCAGGGATTGGCCGGAGCCACCGTCATCCGAGGCATGATGGGGTTCGGCAAGAAGAACCGCATCCACAGCGCGCGCATCCTGAGCCTTTCCATGGATTTGCCTGTGATTGTGGAGATTGTGGATACGCGAGACCGGCTGGAGGCTTATCTCGATTCGGTTGAAGAAGCCATCACCGAAGGCCTGGCCACTCTGGAAAAGGCCGATGTGCGGTTTTATCGCTAAACATCCGCCAAGGGGTCCGGTGGCCAGCGTGCCTACGCCGACCAGCCACCTGCAAACTTGATTCCCCACGCACCTTCGCGTCCTTGCGTGACCCCTCCATCCCGCTTTCAACGACGCATCATGACCCGAACCACGTTTCGCCAATATGCTTTCCTCGCCGTGCTGATCCTTGTGCTGGCAGGCTCGACGGGCGCGCTGCTGCGTTTCGCGCTGGTCTATGGGATGCCATCGGGTTGGGGTGAATTCCGCAATGTGGTCCACGCCCACAGCCATACCATGTTCGGGTGGACTGTCCTCGCCCTGTTTGCCCTGATCTGGCATCATCTTCCCGAACTGACGGGCCAACCCCGGCCGCGGGCCGCGCGCTGGCAAATGGCCGCCACCTTCGTCTTCTCCCTCCTCCAACTGCCTGCCTTCTGGCCGAATGGCTATCAGTCCACCCCTATCGGCCCGCTCAACCTGCCCCTGGGCGCCATGAGCGCGGGCTTTGCCGGGCTGACGTGGTTCTGGTTCATGGGATTATACGCCCGGGCGGTGTGGGGCGTGCGCGCACGCGGCTTGCCCCTGCGGTTGTGGAATTGGGCCGTGGTCTTGTTGTTTATCGCCAGTTTGGGCGCGATGGCGGAGCCGGGCCTGATGGTGATGGATGTGGACGATCCCTTTGTGAAGACCCTGTTCCTCCATGTTTTCCTCGATTTATTCACCACGGGATGGCTGTTGTTGGGCATCTTTGGAGCGCTTTGGGCCTGGTTGGGCAAGGAAGAAACGCCCGCGGGATGGCTGCCCGTGGCGTCCCTGGCTGGTTTCACCATCCCCACTTTCCTGCTGGGCATGCCTCCCGAACTCCTTTCCCCTGGCCTTTTCTGGCTCGCGGCACTGGCCAACCTCATCGTGGCCGGGTTCGTAGCCGTACACTTTTGGCATTTCTGGCAACGACGGCACAGGCTCCCTCGATTGGTGCAGTTTAGCATGTTGGGGCTGGCGGTGCAGATGGGTGCCGCGGTGATGATGCTGGTTCCTTCCATTTGGCAATGGGGGGTGGGCGCGTTGCGGATTTTCTACCTGCACGACATGTTATTGGTATGGGCCTCCAGCGCACTGATGGGCTTGCTTCTCGCCCAATTCGGGAACCACAACGCGCGCACGCGGGCGTGGATGGAAGGACTGTGGGTTTTAGGCGTGGGGTTGATGTGGTTGGCGCTGCTGGCAGGGGGTTTCGCGTCGTGGCTCCCCCTTTCATCGCGCACATTCCTGGCCATCGCGGCCTGGGCCAGCGTCATCATTGTGCTGGCTGCAATGATGGCCCTGAAACTGTTTTGGCCGTGGAAGGAAAAGTGATTGCTTTGAAAATAGAATGATCGTCGATTGCAGAAGGATCACCAGGTCCACGTTGAGCGAGTTTGCAACGGTACGTATTGCGTATTGCGTATTCCGTCCAGTCGGCACGCAATACGCAATACGAGTTCGGTTTCCTCCGCCAACGTGGCCGAAAATCATTTTCGACGGTATCGGCGCGGGGTTGCCCGCCATCGGACTGCATTGAAAATAGAACGAGGGAACGAAGCAATCGTGATGTAGTGCACCACTGTTTATGACAACTACTCCTACTGTTTGAGACGATAGACAGTCACCTGTGGGTTCTGATAAACGATCTCCGCCTCGCCCGTCTGCACCAGCGCATCGAATTTCGCCAGTTGTTCGGGCGTGAACAGAATACGTTCGAGCTGGCCCACGTACACATACTCGATGCCCAGCTCGTCCATGATCTGCCGCGCCCGGTACACATCTGTCGTCTGCCAGAACTCGCGGGCCAACTGCTCCCGCTGGCCCACCTGCCAGGCATAGCGCTGCTCGCCCTGATGCTGCCCCAGCAAGGTGGGCAACCCCGTCATTGAGGCTACACGCAAACCGCCGGCGCGATAGTAATCGTAGCCCACACTGCGGCCCTTCACCTCATACCAGCTCGCGGGAGCCTCTGCGAGTACGGGCGTGCCCGTCACATGTTCCTGCAGCCAGCGGATGGCATCGTAGTCATACTTCAGCTCGATGGTGTGGCTGTTATCGGGCCAGTTGTAACGACCTACGGTCATGTAGGCCATGCCATCCAGGGTCGTGCGAGGAGGCCTCGGGCCGGGGAATCGATCATCCACCCGGCTTTTCGTCCCCAGAACGAGGAAGACAAGCCCCAACGCCAACAACAAGACCAACACCACGCGCCATCCCCAACCCACGACCGCGGCGATGTCGAAACCATTCCCGCCTGTTTTCCCCTTTGCGCCTTGGCGCCTTTGCGTGAGATCAAATAACCACGGCAGGGCTGCACCCGCGGCCACACCCAAAATGACCCAGGCCTGAATGTAAAACTTGAACAGGGTGTTCATGCGATACCATTCGCCATGGGTTTTGGTGAAGAAGCCCGGCCCGCAGCCGCACAGAAAATCTTTGAGATAGACGATCTCCACGCCCAACAGGATGAGGAAGCCGGTGAAGAAAAGGGCATTGACGAACTGATCCTCGGGCGAAACCTTGGTGCGGAACAGGAATAAAGCCAGGAATGAGACCATAGCCAGCAGGATGGCGATGACCCAATAGCCGAACGCGGCCAGCACGCCCGCGATGACCACGGTCAGCGCCATCACCGCCTGGGCAAAGCCCAAATCCCAGCGGCGGGCCACCAGCGCGTCGAAGTGGTCCAGGAAGCGCGCACTGTGATCGAAATGACGGAATAGCCCCGAAAGCCAGGCCAGGCCCAACACATCCCCCGGCCGACGCAGCAACATGACCACCAGATAACTGATCCCGACGAAAAGAAAGAAACCCCAGACACGCAACCACACGCCCAGGTCCGTCTTGGCATAGGTCAGGGCCACGCCTGTCTCAAACACCGTGGTGTAATGGCTGTAGAAGGGAAGGTAGAGGAGGATGGACGCACCTGCCAGGAAGAGGATGAAGAGAAGGGTGCGGATCAGGCGAATGCGCCCGTGCATCCGCCACGCTCGCAGCAGCCAGACCAGGGTGCCCAGGCCCAGGTAGGTGGGTAAATCCCAAGTGTTTGTGGCGCCGATGGCCCCCAGAACCAGGGGCATGAGCAGGAGCGCGGCCCAGGGATGGGATGGGAGTTCCGGCTCGGGCGAGGGGGTGGCGTTTTCAGTGTTCAGTGAAGATGAAGGTGCATCCTCAGATGAGGGAATCGCGGCGTCGGGCGGGGACGACTCCGCTTGGGGGGAGGAGTGTTCAGTGTTCAGTAGAGGAGGGGAGGATGGTGACTGACCACTGAACACTGAATACTGAACACTGAATACTGACCTATCACCTCGCGGGCCACTGGCCAGCAATTGATAGGCCAGCGCCAGGAAAAGCACGGTGAAAGGAATCCCCATCATGTGCGGATGCAAATCCGCGAAGAGGAAGGACCAGTAGGGAAATTCGTTGATGGTGTAGGGAATGACCCGGGAAATGTCCCAGTAGCTGTAAGGGGGGAGCTGGGCCTGGCCTGAGATCAGCGCGGGCAGGGCCGCGGCCGCCCGCACCAGGGTTTGCAGCCCGGGAAAGGTGGCGGTGAACTGACTGGGGCTAACTCGGGCCAGATTGCGGATGAGATAGAGCCCCCCTTCCAGATTGCTCATCACAGCCACAATGACCGCGGTCAGAAATCCAGCGCCCAGACCATCCTGCCAGGAAATTACCCGCCCCCGCAACCGAGGCGCCAGAGTATAAGCCAGGCTGAATACGCCCGCGAAGGTCAACGCAAACAGGGTGGGAATGGCCAGATTGAAGGCGATGGAGGGCCTCAGCCCCGTGAGTTTGATGAGGGGGGCCAGAAGCTGGTAGCCGTAATAGTAGTAATTCATGATCCCGCCCGCGAAGTATGGGTCGTAGGGCGGAAAGTAGGGTGTTTTCAGCACCGCGTTCAGAAACGCGAATTCCATGAACTTCTCGCCCCCGAACCAGGGCTGCCACAGGTCGGGATTCAGCAGGCGGATGAACACGAAGAAGAGAAACGCGGCAGTGAACACGCCTTCCAGGGTGAAGATGAGCTTCCGTCGCTCCCGCCAGAACCCGGCCATGGCCTCGCGGTGGCGCCGCCAAAGCAGGTAGGCAAGCGCGGCCAGCAGGGCCAGGGCAATGACATAGGGAAGAAGATTGTTAATGAGCAAGCGGGAGGAAGCCAGCATCCAGCTTACCCAGGCCAGGAGGATGAGCCCCAGCGCTCGGGCAAAGCCATAGCCCCGATCTCGGAAGCTGCCGAAAACCACAAAAGCCACAGGCCAGACCAGGATTTGCAGTCCCAACAAGGCCAGCCACCAGATGATGGCCGAAGCCAGGCTGCTATCCCGCAGCGGGTTCCAGGCCACCCGGCCCACATCGGGCAACGAACCCACAGGCTGGTCCAGAAGCAAATTCTTTTCTTCCTCCCGCGCCTGCGAAGTCCCACCTGTGGGCCTGTTCCCCAACAACCCGAAGCTAAGCTTATGCAACCAGCCCGCTTCCTCATCCCCGGTGTAGTAGGGGATGGCCTGCTCCCACAACCCGCCCAGGAGCTGATCCCATTCTTCATCGCTCAGGTCCCGCACCTTCTTGAAGATGAGGGTACGAGGATGGTCATAGACCCAAAAGCTCTCATCCGCACTTTGGTCGGGGATCTCGATGCCGAACAACTTGGGATAGGTGTGGAAATCCCCCACCAGCTCATAGCCCAACTTCCCCTCGAACAGCAGCTCGTAGAAGCGGATGCTCATGGGATAGCGCTGGGGCAGATGGGGCAGGGCGCCGTAGAGCCGCTTGGTGGCCAGCACGTAGTAATCCCCCTCCCGCATGTTCTGTTTGATGGTCTCGAACTTCTGCGGGGTGTCCTCCTCGTACATGGGCATGATCACGCTCTTCCAGCCGTGCGCGGCCGGATACCCGCCCGGGATGGGCAGGTTCAGGGGCATGCCCTCTTCCCAATGCTCGGTGATGATCGTGCTGCCATCGGGGATGTTGGCATACATCCACTTGGACGCGGTGATGAAGGGATGTTCGGTGCGGTAGACGCCATTGACAAAGGCCAGGGCCCAGAGGATGGTGGGAACGAGCACCACCAGGCCCATGGCCCAGAAGAGGCGTTTGGCCCGACGCTCGGGCGCATTGAACACATCTTCGGGGATGGGAGTAGCTACAAGAGGATCCTCTGACGAGGGAGTTGCCTCAAATGCGTGGGCATCTGGGGCCGGAGATTCGTCGGGATTCATTGAGATTCGTTGAGATTCCTCATCGGGCCTCGGACTTCGGACCTCGGACTTCGGACCTCGAGTCAACCACACGGCCAACGCCCACAGCATCCCCGCGCCCAGCAGGCTGAGCAGCGGGACGACAGGGGCCATGTAGCGGTTGAACTTCGCCAGGAAGCTACCCGTGATCAGGAAGTAGGGCACCAGCCAGGAGAGGATGATCCACACGCCCGGCTGCGCCCGGCCCAGGATGGCCCGCACGATAGCCCAGCCAAAGCCCAGCCATCCCACCAGCCCCAACAGGATGCCCATCCCCCACAGGACCTGCTGTTCGATGAAATAGAGGTAGGGCGTCGTGCCCCGATACTGGCGTGTGAAGGGGAAATCGGCCTCGCCCCGGGCCATCGCGCCCTGTTCTTTGATCACGAACTGGTGGAAGGATTTCCAATCGAGGATCGCGAAGGGGGAGGTGATGAAGAACGCAAGAAACGCGACGACCAGTGCGACCGCGGCCAACAGCCAGCCGGGCGTCTTCGTCCGTTCATCGGTCTTGGCCTGCCGCCAGGTGAGCAGCCCGCCCGCGAGGACGGGCGCGGCCAGCACGGGCATCGCGCTGAATTTCGAGGCCACGGCCAGCCCCGCCATGATCCCCGTGAGCACGGCATCCAGCCAACGCCCGGAATCCAGCATCCGCATGGCGAAATAGAGGGTCATGACCACGAACGCGGCGGAAATAGGGTCCACCGCGAAGAAGTGGGAAAGTTGAATTTGCTGGACGGTGAACGCGGCAAAGGCCGCGGCCAGCAGGCCCGCGTGCATGCTCCACAGCCGCCTGCCCATGAGGAACAGGAAGAACACGGTGAGGGTATCGAAGATGGCCACCAGCACCCGGCCCACCCAGGCGAAGCCAGGCGAACCGTTGGCAATGCGCATCATGTCCACGTACTCCGCGGGCACGCCCAACTTCTCGGCCAGGGGGGCCAGCTTGGGGACGGTGTGGCCAGTGAGGACCAGCAGGTAGAGGGGGAAGTGGCCGTAGGTGTAGGAGCGCTTGCGGCCGCTGCCCGGATCGTTGAAGGGGTTCAGGGGCGAGCGGTCCACGTCGAGGATGAGGGCGGGATCCTCGGGCCAGCGGATGGTAGGCGCGTAGAAGGCGATGGTGGAGCGCTCGTCGGGATGAGGCAATTGCCCGTCGGCCCAGTCCACGTTAAACGTGCGCAACGCGAACCCCACCAGCAGGATGAGGGCGAGGAGGAGGTAAGGGGTCAGGCGGCGGGTCGTGGTCATGGTATTTGATGGATTTAATCAGTCTTTTTCCTTCGATTGCCAAAATTCACGGACTTTCTCGAAATAAGATATGCGTTCCTGGATTTTGGCGATCTCGCGCGGATAAAAGGCCAGAACAACATCACAAAGTTCGAGCATCCATTTCTTACGAGAGTAACCGGCGTTTATCGTGATGTGCTTGGCGTTGGCGATCTGGATTTGCCCCCATCCCAAAGCGCCAATCGTCAAGCAATCCCACCCCAGGAATTCAATGGGGACAAAGATGACATTGGTGACAACCGGACGCGTGTCAATATGATATTCGATCAGGAGAATGACAAAATAGTTGGAATCATCTTCATAAAATCGAGCCAGACGCTGTACCGAAGTCAAATTGGGCATGTTGAAACGGGTGTCGGTGCGATGGGTCTTGACGTCGACAATGTAATACAGCCCGTCGTGATCGGTAAAGGCGATATCGGCCATTGCTCGCCGGGCGAATTGCGCCGAGTATTCCTGACTGAGATCGCCCAAAATTTGATCGAACTCATCCCGAATAATGGACTCGATGGCGTCCCCCACCGCTCGCGGGCTGTCCATAGACCGAGATGACAGGAATGCTGGATGCCCATTGATGAAATCCTTGACCCGGTTCTCAATCTGATGATAGGCATCGGTATAAAAAATGGCGCTCTTCATTCCACTTTCTCCAGATCAGTAAACAACAATGGCTGTTTTGCAGTATGCCCTTTCGACCTCCTGGATTTTTGCTGTTGGGGTAGTGAATTCCTTTCCCAGAAAACGCCGTTGGCGTATCCCTGAATCGAAGGGTCTTTTTCCGCCATATCCAAACGCTTTTCCGCCAGACAGCAATAAGTTTCGTCTATTTCGATACCGATATAGTGTCGTCCCAGCTTTTTGGCGACCACAGAGGTCGTTCCTGAGCCCAAAAAGGGGTCTAGCACAATATCGCCTGGATTGCTGCTGGCCAAGATGATTTTTGCCAGGAGTTTTTCCGGCTTTTGGGTAGGATGTTCGGTGTTTTCGGGCATAGACCAAAATGGAACCGTAATATCGGTCCACAAATTGGATGGATATGTCAATCGAAATCGTCCATCGACGTTTTCCTGCCAGTCTTTCGGTTGGCCCTTTTCATCCCGATAAGGCGCGATGACGCGGCGCATCAGTTTGACGTCATCCACGTGGAATGTGTAATCACGGGACATGGTGGCAAACCAGATATCCTCGGAGCTGTTTTTCCAATTCTTTCTCGCTCCTCTTCCCTTTTCACGTTCCCAGGTGATACGATTGCGGACGATAAAATAACGCTCTAGAACGCGGTGAATGGCGGTCGAGGAACGCCAATCGCCACAGATATAGAAGGCGCCCGTGGGTTTGAGAATGCGTTTGATTTCGGGAATCCAGGAAAGCAGCCAGGTTTCGTAGGCTTCCAGAGACATCTCTCGGAAGGAGACGGCATTGAATTTCTTGGTCTGGTTATAAGGGGGGTCTGCGAAAACCAGGTCCACTGAATCATCAGGCAGCCACTTCAAGGCGACCAAGGCGTCCTGACAAATCGTTCGATCACGCACAGCGTCAATGGAGGTCGGCCCATTCAGGCGCAATAAGCGGGCGCGGAAACGTTCCCTTTCCTCGGGCGAAAGGGTGATCGTGCGATTGCGAGGTGCGCGATGTTTCGACATGGTATCCGGGTTCCCCTATCCTTCGGCAAGGAGTTTTTCGAAATAGGCCCGTTGAAACATGTTAATGACAGGGAGGAAATCGAAATAGCGCTTTCGGGTCATGGTCTCGAACTCGACGCGAAAATCCTCATCCGCAGTATAGAGCAAGATGCCCTCAGTGAGCACCTTTCCCTGAAAAGCAATAGGCGCTTCATTCATTTATCATCCTCCAATTGGAGCACGGCCATGAAGGCTTCCTGGGGCACCTGCACGGAGCCGATCATCTTCATGCGCTTCTTGCCTTTCTTTTGCTTTTCCAGCAGCTTGCGCTTGCGGGTGACGTCGCCGCCGTAGCATTTGGCCAGCACGTTCTTGCGCAGGGCCTTGACGTTGGCCCGGCTGATGATGCGGTTGCCGATCGCAGCCTGGATGGCTACATCGAATTGCTGACGGGGAATGACCTTTTTCATCTTGGAGACCAGCTTCTGGCCCTTCTGATAGGCCTGGTCTTCGTGGACGATGACGGAGAGCGCGTCCACAGGCTGGCCCGCCACCAGCAGGTCGAGTTTGACCATCCTGGCCGGGCGGTATTCGTGGAAGTGGTAGTCCAGGGAGGCGTAGCCCCGGGTGCGGGCCTTGAGTTCGTTGTAGAAGTCCACCAGGATCTCGGTAAGGGGGATGTAGTAGCTGAGTTGAACGCGGCGGGCGTCCAGGTATTGCTGATCCTTGAACTCGCCCCGGCGATTGATGACCAGGTCCATGACCGCGCCGATGTAGTCGGCCGGGGTGATGATGTCGATCTGGACCCAGGGCTCGCGGATTTCTGCGATGTGGTTGGGCTCGGGCAGTTCGGCCGGGCTATCGATGATGATCTCGGTGCCGTCGGTGAGGGTGACCTGGTATTCCACCGAGGGCGCGGTGAAGACCAGGTCCAGGCCATATTCCCGCTCCAACCGTTCCTGAATGATTTCCATGTGGAAGAGGCCCAGAAAGCCGCAGCGAAAGCCAAAGCCCAGGGCCTGGGAAGTCTCGGGCTGAAAGACCAGAGCCGCGTCGTTGAGCTGGAGTTTCTCCAATGCGTCCCGAAGCAGGTTGTAATCGTCCGCGTCCGCGGGATAGACACCCGCGAAGACCATGGGCTTCATGGGCTCGAAGCCGGGCAGGGGTTGGGGCGCGGGGTTCGCAGCCAGGGTCATGGTGTCGCCCACACGACATTCCTGGACCGTCTTCAGGCCCGTGGCCACATACCCCACCTCTCCCGCGGCCAGTTCCTCCACCGGTGTCATCTTGGGCGTGAACACGCCGATCTCGATGGGTTGCACCTCCGCGCCCGTGGACATGAGCTGGAGGACTTCCCGCTTGCGGATACGACCGTTAAACACCCGCACATAGGCGATGACGCCCTTGTAAGGGTCGTAGTGGCTGTCGAAGATGAGGGCCTGCAGGGGCGCGTCGGGATCGCCCTGCGGGGGCGGAATCTGGTTGACGATGGCTTCCAGCACCTGCTCCACGTTGATGCCCTCTTTGGCCGAGACCCGGGGAATGTCCAGCGCGTCCACACCCAGCAAGTCTTCGATCTCCTGGGCCACCTCGTCGGGCTGGGCCGCGGGCAGGTCGATCTTGTTGATGACGGGGATGATCTCCAGGTCCTGTTCCAGGGCTTTGTAGAGATTGGCCAGGGTCTGAGCTTCGATGCCCTGGGTAGCATCCACCACCAGGATCGCGCCCTCGCACGCCTTCAACGCCCGAGACACCTCATAGCTGAAATCCACATGCCCGGGCGTGTCGATGAGATTGAGCTCATAGGTTTTGCCATCGGACGCGGTGTAATGCATCCGCACCGCGGACGCCTTGATGGTCACACCCTTTTCTCGCTCCAGGTCCATGCTATCCAGCACCTGCTCCTGCATCTCCCGTTCCGAGAGCGCACCGGTAATCTGGAGCAAACGGTCGGCCAGGGTGGATTTACCGTGGTCGATGTGGGCGATAATGGAAAAATTTCGGATATAATCGGGGTTCATGGGTTTGAATCAACTGAACAGGCATGGCTGCCACGTTGGCGCGGGAAGCCAAGCGCGTCCTGCGTCATGCGTGATGCGTAATGACCTCACGGATGACGCAGGATGCATCACGCCCGTTGCGACCTTGCCCAACGTGGGGTTTGCTAACAAACGTTAACTGCGCAATCAACGTATCCACAATTATACTTTGTTTTATGGAATTTGCGATAACCCATGTTATACCCAAATTTTCGATCAAGGGCCTGTGCAAGACGTTAGAAAATGATTAGACTTTTTGAATATCCCCAACGCTTCTCTTGACACGTGTTGTCATCCTTCGTACTATGGTAACAGGTGGTATTTATCCATCCTGATCCTCATCCCTATCGTTTCTCATTATTTTCTTGACAGGAGGTTCTCATGCCGAAAAATGAAGGTACGATCGATCGCGTGATCCGCGTGATCCTTGGTTTGGTTTTGCTCTATGTTGGCTATGCCATGGTTTCGGCGCCCTGGAACTATGTGGCCTATGTGGTCGGCGCGATCTTGCTGATTACCGGGGCCGTTGGCTATTGCGCACTCTACTCCGTGTTGAAGATCAACACAGCCAAAAAGGAAGCGTAATCCTTGCGTATCGATCCATTCCGAGCGGCGTGGCCAGTGGCCACGCCGTTTGGCTTTTCAGCTAATGAACTTTTTGTCATGATATTGGCTGGATCTTTTCATAAAGAATTCATACCGGGATGCTACAATGGAGATGGAATTACTAAACTGACATCCGGCTTAATGTATTACGGCCTCGCAACGATGCGCTTGGGGTGTCAGAAGGCCAGGTGCGAAGCGTCCAATGTCCAACGATTTTTGTGATTGGTTCGAGGAGGCTTCCATGAAACGCTTATGTCCTTTTGGATTTTTGATCATCCTGACGGTATTCACGCTTCTAATAGGATGGGAAGGGGTGAAATCATATGACGGAGAAACAGATGATGCGATCATATTAACGCCCCTGGCGCATTTGGGAGGGCGGATATTGGCCATCGCGGCTCAGGAGGACCGGGCCTATGTGCTAGAGGAATCCCAGATCGTTGTCTATGATCTCAGCCAGACCCCTCCACGCGAGGTAGGGCGATCGCCCCGCCTGGGACAGCCCCTCGATCATCTTCTGGTCGAGGAGGATCGCATTTATGCGTACGTTGAAAATGGCTATGGCGCGCTGTACATCCTGAGCCGTTCCGACACGCCGACATTGTTGGGGGAAACGATGCTGTGGGGCCGGCGGTATTGGCTTGGACAAGGCATGCTGGCATTGGTGACAGACGAAGACCGGGAGGTGCACTTTTGGGATGTTTCAGCCCCCCGGCATCCCAGAGAAGTAGGCCGCTATAGGGGTGATTTCGCAATGGAAAACATCCTTTTGCATGACGAGTACGTCTATCTTTGTGGGTACAACCCTCTGGTGTGGGAAAGAAACCACCGGCTCATCACGTTGGATGTCCGGAATTTTAGCCGCCCGCACATCGTGCATTCCCAGCCGGTGGCAATGAATTGCATCGACGGGTATTTCACCCAGGTGGATGACCAGCTTTGGGCCGTTGGGAAAGATGGGATCCAGGTCTTTGATCTGACGAATCCTGCCCACCCCATACTTCGTCACGTACTGGCGATAGCACCTGGGGACTGGAAGAGCTTCATTCACAAGGAGGGGGATCTGCTCTATGTGGGCATCTGGGGGTATGGCATCGTCATCTACGACATTCACGACGTCGAACATCCCCAACGGATGGGCAGCGTCCCCGTTGCCGACGCCCGAGAATTCGCGTTAGCCGGTTCCACCATGGTGGTACGACAGGAACAGCGGGGCTGGAGCGTCCTCTCCATCGCCGATCCGCATCAGCCCGAGATCACGGCATCACAGGCCGCGCGTTTCGTAAACATCCAGGACCTGTACGTCCTTGACGGTCTTGTTTTCGTGGTGGAATCCACCGGTTTCACCATCTTCGACGCCCGCGATCCCACCCATCCCCAGCCCATTTTCACGATGCCCCTGACGCCTCCGGAACACCCCTCCGACTTTGATTATTGGCAGGTTTACGCTCTGGATCATTGGGCTTACCTGGGTGTGAACAATGAACTCCACATCTATGATATCGCCGATCTATCTACCATCCACGAAGTCAAAACCATTCAGGTTCCCGGCTTCATTCACGACATCACGAGCTTTCAAGGACGCATCTATGTGGGCTGTGGAGCCGTTGTGGCCATGGACCCCGCGGGCAACGATCCCATTGTGTTGCCCAGAAGCATCTCAGCAGCGAAATTACGCGTGCATGAACGAAACGGGCGTCGTTATCTCTATACCGGATGGGTCGATGTTGTGAGTCTTTCGATTTATGATATCACCGACGAAACCCATCCCCAATTCCTTTCCTCCGCTTGCCCTTATGAATGCTTATGGTCGCCCTGGGGCGGCGAGAGCATCCTCGACCTGTACGAGGATAACGTGCTATTGGCTTCAGGCGCGATTTTTCGGGTCAGCGATCCGGAACATCCCCAATGGATCAATCCCCTGGGACCCGGTTTCGGACGGATGGTGGTGGCAGATGACCGGGCGTTTTTCGCCACCGATGTGATCACATGGGTGGGTCTCTCTGATCCCGCGCACCCGGCCTTTGAGGGGCGATCGAGCATCCCCATTTCTCTCTGGGAATGGGGTTTCATTTCGGTGGATGGCGACCTCATCGCCGCGGGCGGGGACTTGGGGTTCTTCCTTTTCCGCATCGAAGAACCACGGCCCACGCCCCTCCCCACCCCCTTCCCCACGCCCACGCCCACACCCACCCCTACGCCCACGCCGCAGCCTCAGGGGTTTCGGGAAGTGGGCGCGCTACGAGAAGACATCTGGCGTCCATCCACCGTCGCTGCTCTGGACGGAGATATCCTTTTCGCGGGCCATGGCCATACCATCGATATCGTGGACCTCAGCGATCCCCATCTCTTTCGTGGGATAGCACGCATCGACAATCTGCCCGGGCCGGTATCCTCCCTAGCTGTGCAGGACGGGTTTCTCTACGTCCAGGCTTGGGGGTTGGTGACCATCGACGTTCGCGACCTGGCCCATCCCCGCCAGACCAGCTATCTCCCCGGCATGTGGGGGGAGGTGCATGTCACGCAAGGTCGCATTTATCTTACCGAACTGTATCAATGGCGTATGTTCGACGTGGACGATCCGGCACATCCCCGCTTTTTGGGGCAGATGACGCCTCCCTTCCCTGTTGGAGATGTCGCTTTCGAGGGCAACCTCACTTTTGTGGGATACGGGCCCCGGCTCATGGTATATGATCTCACCGACCCCACTCACCCCATGTTCATCGGCGAACATGCCCTGGCCTCCTGGCTTTGGATCCAGCAAGTGACCTACGACGCGCCCTATCTTATGGCTTTTGCCACACCGGGCACGGGCGCGCCCTACGAGGAGCGGGACCCCGTCTTCCTTTTCTTCGATCTTTCCGATCCCGTCCATCCCCAGCTTTTGCAACACCGAACCGCCCGTAGCCTGGGGGCATCGCCCGAAGGAGGAGCTTGTGGCAGGGAAGCGACCACGGGAGTTCAGCCCCAGGCGGATAGCTGGATACAAACCACCTATTCTGATTTCCTGCTTCATTTCCCCTATCTCTACTACGGCAGCGAACGTTGGGGATTTGTGGTGGGGTTTGGCTATGTGAGGCGGTTTGGGATGAATCGGTTGGACATGCGCGCGTGGACAGAGCCAACCGCGCTTTGGTGTCCACCTTTTGGCGGTGAGGGCTCGCCCGATCGGATTGACCAGGTCATCACCCCTTTAGCAGCCTCGGACACCCGGATGGTGGCCGCTTACAAACAGAATCTGGCGGTGTATCGGGCGGAGCCTTTCACACGGCTGCCCCTGGAACCGAACGCGGATCGTTACATGGGGCTACGCTTCGGGAAAGGATTGGTTGATATGGGCGACGCGCTGTTAGTGGAAAACGAAGAGCATGTCCTGTGGCTGGATAATTCCCTACCTCAGCATCCCCGTATCCTCGGCAGTTTTCATCCCGCGGGTGTACGCGCGCTGTACGCCGAGCCCTGGCTTTATCTTGGATATGAAATCGACCCCGGTTCTCCTATTCCGCTGGCCGTTCAGGTTTGGGCTATCAACCCCCACCAGCATCCCTTCATCTACCATCCCATCACCAGTGTGGACGCGCCCACCCGGGTTGGCCTGATCGCAGCATCCGAAGGCTTCCTTTTTATCACAAACAAAACGACAGTAGCCGATTATCATGAACATGAGCCGCCCTACGGCGAAGTCATCGACGCCCGAGACCCTCAACATCCTCAACGGCTCGCCAGCGTCTATGGGTTCGTCCCCACCGATGCGATACCCCTCACTCCTTGGGAGGATGATCCCTGGGTAGCCTGGGCGTTGAACCTCATCCCTGCTGAACACATCCTGCGCATCAGCCGCGCGAGCGCGCCCGAAGAGCCCCTGGCCGAGCTGATGTTCGATCCAAACACCCCCGTGCGAAAGCTTGCACGGCAGGGGGACGTCCTCTATGCCCTCACCGACATCGATCTCCACCTCATCGACATCTCCAGCCCAGCGCATCCCCGCCGGATCGGACGTTATGTCTTCCCCCACGCGGAGGGCGAGGCCCATGCGCTGCAGGTGGTGCATGGGCAGGCGTACGTGGGTATCGGCAGGCAATTGCGAGTGGTAGATGTACGCCGGGCCGACCATCTCGTTGAAACGGGCAACTACACCGCGCCGGGGACGATTCTGGGCATTGCCAGCCAGGGCCGCGTCCTTACCCTGGCAGTAGACGACGCGGGCATCGTCAATCTAGAGGACCAGCAAGCCCTGCTCACCACCATCTACCTGCCGAGGGTCGAGATTTCCGAGGCGACCGGGGAGAGAACGCAGATCGGTGCAGATGCAACGCAGTCGCCATGAACGATGGCTCACCGCATAACGACGAAAATAGGACGCAGATTTGCGCAGATGCGACGCAGATTGACGCAGATAATCTTTAATCTTTAGTCTTTAATCTTCGAGGCTCCATTTTCGAAACACTTATCCGCGTTCATCCGCGTTCGTCCGCGTCCTATTTACGGAACAGTCATCATGAGCAATGGCTCACCGCATAACGATGAAAATGGGAACGCAGATTTGCACAGATGCTTTGCAGCGCTGATTTGCGCAGATTGATTTTTTATTTTGATTTAATCTGCGTGAATCTGCCTTTATCAGCGTTCATCTGCGTCCTCTATTTTCGGAACAGGCGAC
>DRQW01000160.1 GCA_011371305.1 Anaerolineae bacterium
AGGGCGGCGTGACTCGTATTCCGTATTGCGTATTGCGTAACGACTGGACGGAATACGGAATACGCAATACGAACCTTTGCCGACTCGCCCAACGTCGGCCTGGCGATCCTTCCGCAGCCGACGATCATGCTATTTTCAAAGCAGATACCACGCATCTTTCTCCACGATTTCCAAGCCGAAGGAGTTTTTCCACCCATGGACACACGAAAAATTGTTATGATTCTCATGGTGGTCGCGCTGGTGGCCATTGGCGCGGGGTTGTTCATCTTCATGCGACAGCCATCTGTGGATCAACCTGAACAACCCGAACAACCCGCCTCGGCCCCTGCGCCCGATATCCCGGTCGAATATCAGGGGATCGCGGACCAAGCCGTGAGCCTGGTCGCCAGCACCCTGCAGGTGCCGGTGGAAGAGGTCACCGTGCTCTCGGTGCAGGCGGTCACCTGGTCCGATACCTCGCTGGGATGCCCGGAACCGGGCATGATGTACGCGCAGGTGCTGACGCCGGGCTTCTTGGTCACTACCGAAGTTCAGGGAAAGACCCAGCAGGTTCACATGGATGCCAAGGGTAAGGGCGTGGTTTGTCCACCTGAACGGGCCAGGCCCCCGGCCGAAACAGAATAACCCCTTCCGGAGCCGAAATCACCCTTTCGGCTCTTTTTCTTTTCGGAACGCGGCGACGCGTTCCCGAGCCAACGCGACATACTCGGGGCTGATATCATAGCCCACGAAATGGCGCCCGGTTTGCAACGCGGCCAGCGCGGTCGAACCGCTGCCCATAAATGGATCCAGAACGATCTCCCCGGCAAAGGTGTAAAGCTCGATTAAACGCCGGGGAAGTTCCACCGGGAAGGGCGCGGGATGCCCCACACGGCGGGCCGATTCAGTGGGGATGCGCCAGATGCTTTTGGTGAATGCCAGGAAGTCATCCCGGGTGATGGTGTTCTGCCGTCCCAAGCGCTCTCGTTTGAACCTGCCTTTGGAGAAAACCAAAATGTATTCGTGCACGTCGCGGATGATAGGGTTACTGGCCGATTGCCAGCTCCCCCAAGCGGTGGAGGACCCTGCACTGCCTCCTTTGTCCCAGATAATTTCACCCCGCATGAGAAACCCTTCTTCGATCATCATCTGGTTGATGAAGCTGGCCAGGGGGATGTAGGGTTTGCGGCCCAGGTTGGCCACGTTGATGCACGCCCGTCCCCCCATGACCAACACCCGATAGGTCTCGCGAAACACGCCCCGTAGCAGGTCGAGATATTCGTCCAGGGTCAGGTCCTGATCGTAGGTCTTGCGGGCATTGTAGGGGGGCGAGGTGACCATCAGGTGCACGCTCTGGTCGGGCAAATCGCTCATGCGACGGCTGTCGCCCAAGAGGATAGCATCGAGGGCGTGGTCGGGCAGGGGGTTTTCGATGTAGGGGCTGGTCTCATCCACGCCGGGTAGATGGCGGTACATGCGGCTGGCATAGAAATAGGTGGCGTCATGATTGGCCCGGCTCCCCGCGCCGAAGGATGAGGTCTTCGTGCCCGGTTTGCGCTTGCGTTTTTCGCTCATGAGCGATTTTCTTGCGTGAGCGCGTCCAGCGCGCCGGTGAAATGAGACATGACCACGATATCCTTACGCAGTTCCCAACCGATGTGCTGCCAGAAATCAATCGCGGGCTGGTTTTCTTTCATCACGAACAGATGGCATTTGTTAATGCCGATGGCTTTCAGCGCGGCCAGGATTTCTTCGACCAAAGCCCGGCCGATCCCCTGCCCACGCCAGGCCCGATCCACCGCCAGATGGTGGAGGTAGCCGCGACGCCCATCGTGCCCACAGAGTGCGGTACCTACCAGCCCCGTTTCACTCCTGGCCACAAAACTCAGGCCGGGATTGCGATCCAGAAAGCGCGCGAGGTGTTCGGCCGCGTCCGCGGGCCGCAGGCCAATGCCTTCGGAGCGGCGCCATAACGCCATAGCCTCCTCGTAATCGGCCATGGTCATGGGTTGGATGGTGATGGTGTCGTTCATGGGATGAGGGTTGGTACGGGTACGAGTTCGCTGATACCAATGAAAATGCCTCGCTGCTAGGTTGGTGCGGGAACCCGAGTTCGTTTTCCGTATTGCGTAATGCGTAAGTCCTCACGTCTCACGCATCACGTTTCACGCCCGTTGGCACTTCGCTCCAACATGGGCTTGACGAACGATTCTTAATCAGCGCTAGGCACGATTTTCACAGCAGAATCACATGCAGTTCGCGCGGGCCGTGCGCGCCCAGGGTGAGGGTTTGGGCGATGTCTGCAGTGCGGCTGGGGCCGGTGATGATGACGGTGTTGCTGCTGGCCGCGATGCGGGCCGCGGCGTCATCGGTGGCGAGCCAGGCCGCGATGTCGGGGTAGAGATGGTTGCTGGGGAGCAAGGCGATGTGAATGTCGGGCAGGAGGGAGGCCAGCCGGCCGTGATGGACATCTGCATGGAGGACGATGCTGCCCGTGCGGGCCAGGCCCGCGGCCGCCCCCGTGATCCCAACCTGAACGTCCCGAAGCCGGGCGTAGTGTTTCTCCCGGTCCGAACTGGTCAGGCGGCTGGGGATGAGGGTGATGCCCCGGGCTGCCAGGGCTTCGGCGAGGCCGGGGAGAGGGAGGTCTTCCCATCCCAACACCTGGTCCTGTCCTTGTTGCCGACAAAGATCGCTCATGAAATCGGCCACTTCGCTCGCGGAGGCGAGATGATGTATCCGGCCCTGCACCGCGGCCAATGCCTCTTCGAATACGTCGATCAAAGGCCGGTCAAAGGATGGGGGTTCCGGAGGCGGCGGGGTGATGCCGGTGACGTCGGGCAAAACTGCCCGTTGTTGGGCCCGGCGGATGCGGGCGAGGATTTCGGTGCGGGAGGTGGACAT
>DRQW01000161.1 GCA_011371305.1 Anaerolineae bacterium
CTGGCCGCTGAACTGCTGCATTGGTCCCCCATGTTCATCTTCGCGACCTCTGCATTGGCCATCATTCCCCTTGCTGCGCTGCTAGGGGATGCCACCGAGGCTTTGGCGTTATTTAGCAATGATTTGAGTTGGTGAGATTATGAACTTGCTGCGCTGCTAGGGGATGCCACCGAGGCTTTGGCAGCAAAAACGGGGCCGCGCATCGGTGGGTTGCTGAATGCCACCCTGGGCAATGCGGCTGAGTTGATCATCGTGATTATCGCGGTGCGTGCCGGACAGCTCTCCCTGGTCTCAGCCTCGATTATCGGCTCCATTTTGGGCAACATCCTTTTGGTGCTGGGGGCTGCGATTTTGCTGGGCGGCATCAAGTTCGGGGTACAGCGATTCGATCGGGAGCAGGCGGGCCTGGATGCGACCATGCTTTTTCTGGCTGCCATCGCCATCGCAGTGCCCTCCCTGTTCAACGCAGCTATTGAACCTGATTTTATCAAGGTGGAAAGCCTGAGCCTGGCTACCTCCGCGGTGATGCTTGCTATCTACGTGGCATCAATCGGTTATATGTTGTTTGGAAGGGAGCCGGATCCTCAAAAGGCCGGGCCGGCAGCGCCCCCGCCCGAACACGATGGCCCCCATTGGAGTGTGCCGGTTTCATTGGGCGTGCTCGCGGTGAGCGTGGCAGCTATTGCCATGCTCAGTGAATTCCTGGTGGGGGCGGTCGAGCCAGTCACCGAGCAATTGGGCTTCAGTGCCTTCTTCGTGGGCATTATCCTTATTCCCATCATCGGCAATGTGGCTGAACATGTGGTGGCGGTGGAGGTGGCGCTGAAAAATCACATGGAACTCAGCCTAAACATCGCCTTGGGGTCGAGCCTTCAGATCGCGTTGTTTGTGGCCCCTCTCATCGTGCTCATTTCACCCCTGCTTGGGCATCCCTTCCCCCTGGAATTCAATCATTTCGAGCTCATCGCGTTGTCTGCGGCTTCCATCATCGGCGCACTGGTGGCGATGGATGGAAAGTCCAACTGGTTGGAAGGTGCCATGCTCCTCGCGGTGTACCTCATCCTGGGCATTGCGTTCTTCTTCTTGCCCAATATGCTTTGAAAATCGATATCTCACACCAAGTCGCTCGGGCGCAAAGGCAATATGATGTGCAAGTGGTAGGTGCCGGGTGGCAAGTTACGTTGCGCAGTCCACCTGTCACTTGCAAACTTGCATACTTGCAAACCTGCTTGGCATCCTTTGCATCTTTACGGGAGGTTCTCATCCGTATCGATTTGATACGCGGCCGCGTGTGGTGCCCGTTCACCGGATGCCCGTGAGCTCCCACTCTCCTTGAGGTCCAGTGAGATGGAAGGCCATGGGAGCCACGAATCCGGGTACCGGGATATCCGCGGGCGCGTTGGGGGCGAGGCTAACCGTTGTGGTGATAGTTTTCCCCTCTGTATCGGTGATGGTCAACTTGCCCGTCATGGGACGCACGGTGACCAGGCGCAGGTGCGGACCATCTTCCTTTTGCACAAGGTGTACCGCGCCCAAAGTATCGGCCCAGCTCACCCCTCGCAATCCCACAACGGGATACCAGACTTCATCCCACGCGTAAAGTTCACCCGGATACAGAGTCAGGCGCTGATCGTAGGTGGGGGTCACACCCCCTTGCAGTTCGACGTAAGCGCTCCCGTCATCGGTGTATTCCTCAGGGGGGATGGGTTGGGACCAACCGAAGCCAAAGCCTTTTAATCCGGGTGTCATGTTACTGGGGAACACACGTACCACACCCTCATCCGAGGCCATATCTACCACCGCGGCCCAATCCGCCTGGGCTTGCGGATGGGCAAAGAAACCCAACCATTGGTTCCAGTTCCCCAACCGACTTATATCCCGGCCCTGATAAATGGGCCAGTCGAAGACATGCCCGGGCGGGGGCAATGTGGGATCGCCGGTGGAATGGACCGAAGCTTGCTGGATGGGGAAGAAGAAACGCAGGTCGGGACCCACGGTGTTGGACGGGCCGGGCGCGAGCATAGCATCCAACCAGAAACTGACGGGGATTGGTTGTTCGCCCAGGTTTTCGAGTTCAAAGTGCAATTGCATGGCCGATGTGTCCGGTGCTAACGCCAGGGTCACGCTGAGATGGACGCTATCCTGATGATTGTCGAACACCGTGACACCTTGGGTGCTTTCGCCAGGTAAGGTAATGTGTCCCCAGGGTTCACCCCAGGCATAGCCATGTTCGGGCACCGGCAAACCCCATTCCATGCCACCCACCGCGAGCCATCCCGTCCCCATTTCGGGCGGGCCCCAGGGTGAAGGTTTGATGACGGGATTCTGGTAGAACTCGTTGTTACCCGTGGGTTTGTAGATAAGCTGATAGATGCGTCCCCCCAGGTCGGGCAAGACATTGACCCGCAGCCAACGATTCTCCAGGTTGATCAAACGATAGGTTTGAGGAATGGGTTGGGGTTGAGCATTTTGATAGGCTTCACGGTCGAAATGAGAGAATGTCCAACCCGTGGTTTCGTCGTACGAGGGGGTCAGGAATGATTGCCAGGGGTAAGTGGGAATGGTGACTTCGCTTTCGTACAGGCGCACCACATCGCCAGGCGTGGGGGTAGGAGGTGGTGTGGGGATGTCGATGGCCGTGGGCAAGACCAGAGGGTTGGGCAATTCGATCAATTTCCCTGCGACCCAGCTTTCCCCGTCATCCCCCACATCTACCTGATACCACTGGCCCGATGGGTCCACAGCCAGGAGCGCTATCGCCTGGCCCGCGGGGATGAAGCCCACGATGGGATAGTTGGTGCCCGGTCCCGCGCGCACGTTCGCATCCGAGCGTACGCGGCCCAGGGGCAGGGGGGTGGGTGAAGGGGTTGGGGTGTGGGTAGGGATGGGCGTGGGTGAGGGTGTGGCGGAAGGCGCGGGGGTGAAAGAGGGCGTAGTTGTTGGCGTAAACGTGGCCGTGGGAGGCCGATTGGATTCGGGCGTAGAGGTAGGCTTTGGGGTCGGTGAGACGGTGGATGCAAGGGATGGTAGTTCGGCGCGCGTCGGGATGGGGGGCGCGAGTGTAGGCTTAGGCTTTCCACCGCAGGCGGCGAGGAGGAGCAGTAGGAGAAGCCATGGCAGGAGGTGGTGTTTCATGGCCGGGACAGATGAAGGTGTGTTTGTGGGGAAAGGGGTCAGGTTCGGGGTTAGGGGGATGTCTGTTCCAGGATGCGATCATATGCTGGGGCAATTCTCGTCCAGCTAAAACGTTGCGCGATCCAGGCTAGATTTTGTGCCCGGACGGTCTCGGGATTCGCTGCGGCCCAACGCAGTTTTGTTATGAGGTCATTGTGATTGACATAAAGGATATCTGGGTGTAATTCGGAGGGGATGAGTTCGGGGTAGCTAAGGCGGCGGGGAAGCAAAGGATAGGTGTGGCAATAGATGGCTTCCAGAACACTGACGCCGAAGAATTCGTGGATAGCGGTGCTGATGACCAGGTCGGCGCGCCACAACAGGCGGGCGTAATCCGCACGGCTGGCCGCGTAGCCAAAGTGGATGATGCGATCGGCCAGCCGTGCGCGGGCCTCTTCGAATTCGGTGGGCTGCCGACGATAGTTCTCGCCCGCGACAATAACCTGAAAGGGCGTGCCTTCATCGGCCAGGGCATAAAGCGCGCGGAAGAATTCGCCCGGATTTTTGTCGTATTCCCAGCGCTGGTTCCAGAGAATGCGCAGGGGACCCGGTTCGAGCGCAGGAGGACGGAAAGCGTCGAAGAAGCTCAGGTCCAGGCCCACGGGCAGAATGTCGCTTTTGTCTCTGAGTTTGGGAATGATTTCCAGATGGTTGTAGTCGGGGAAATGTTTGAGTAATCGAGGGAGTTCGGCAAAGAAGTCATCCCGGTGATAAGCGCTGTTGAAGTGGATGCGATGGGCCACGGCCATGCTCAGCACGTTTATCATGGCATAGGTGAGGTCGCGCTTCTCACCCGGGGGCGGGGGATAGGTAAGCTGGTTTTCGTGCATGTAGAGGTGGATGGGAACGCGATTGAGCCAGGGGCGGGCTAACGCGATGAGCGCGGGCAGATTGGTCATGTCGGTAGCCAGGACTGCATCGGGGGGGCCGACTTCCCGAACCAGGGTTTCGATCCGATGGGCTAGTTCCAGCGCACCACCATGCATCCGCCATTTCCAGAAACGGCCGGCCATAGTCACCAGATGCACGGTATGGCGGCTGTGCGTGGCATAGCCTTCGGCCCAGGCTTGGTGGGAGCCGGTGTGGTAGGGGGAGATGAGGTAGATGCGCATGGTGCTTTGAAAGTAGTCCAATGGCGGGCGAGCCTGCGCCGATATCGATGAACATGCCTCGGGGCCAGGTTGGCGCAGGAAGCCAATCTCGTATTCCGTATTGCGTATTGCGTGAGGACTGGACGGAATACGCAGTACGCAATACGCACCATGGCCGACTCGCCCAACCTGGGTTTGCGAACCTTCAACGACCAGCGATCAAGCTATTTTCAGAACAGCGTGCTGGTGACGGTTGTGAAAAAAATCGCCAGACCAGGATTTGCGCGAGGCGGCAACGGGCTATGATGCGTAAAGCGTGAAACGTGAGGACCTTGAGTACTACGTATTGCGTTTCACGGAATCTGTCAATTTCGCCAGGATCGCGCGGTCCGTCTTGGCCATGGGGAAGGCGTCCGCTTCCTCCACCGTGACCCAGCGCCAGTCGTCCACGCCCAGGGGCTGGGGTTCACCTGCACGGTGGCGTGCGTGGAAGGCATGAAGGGTGATGCGGAAGTGGCTGAACGCGTGCTTCACCACAGTGAGCTTTTCCCCCACTTCCACCTGAATGCCCAGCTCTTCCATCAGTTCTCGGGTCAGGGTTTGGGGCAAGCTCTCGCCCGGTTCCTGCTTCCCGCCCGGAAACTCCCACAATCCGCCCAACATGCCTTCGGCCGGGCGTTGGGCGATGAGAAAACGGTCGGGGTCGGCCCGATGCCAGACGATGCCTGCGGCTACTTGGTAGTGGGGGATGCGTTTGCGGGGCACGCGCACTGGCCGTTGGGCCTGGGTCCCACGAGCATAGGCCTGGCAAAAGGTGCTGACCGGGCAATGGGGGCAAGCGGGCTGAGTGGGGCGGCAGACCAGGGAACCGAGTTCCATAAGGGCCTGGTTGAAGAGGCCCGGTTGGTCGGGGTCCACCAGTTCCGCGGCCCGAGCCCACAACTGGCGTTCCGTTTCCGCGCGCTCGATGGGGGTCTCGATGTCGTCCAGCCGGGCCAGTACTCGTTTGACGTTACCATCCAGGATGGGCGCAGGGATGTTGAACGCGATGGAGCGGATCGCACCCGCGGTGTAGCGTCCGATGCCGGGGAGGGCGAGTAAGGCCTTTTCATCTGATGGAATCGCGCCGTGGTGTTTTGTCACGATGAGCTTCGCGGCCTGATGCAGGTGCCGCGCCCGCCGATAGTAGCCCAGGCCCTCCCATAGCTTCAGCACTTCTTCCAAGGGGGCTTCCGCCAGGGCCTGCACCGTAGGAAACCGGGCCATGAAGCGGTCGAAGTAAGGGCGCACTGTGGCCACCTGGGTTTGCTGCAACATGACTTCGCTCACCCACACCCGATAGGGCGAAGGGTGCTCGCGCCAGGGCATGGCCCGGGCATGGGCTCGAAACCAATTCAAAACCGCGCGGCGAAAAGCGCGCACATCCCAAGGCGTCCTTCGTTTCACAACCCACTCATCCCATGAAAAAGGGCGCACAACGGCCCAGAAGCAACGGCGAAAAGAACAGAATCAGGATAAGGAAAAACAGCCAGATGGGCAAGCCCATGAAGGTAGGCATCTGGCGTTTGGGTTTTTCGGGCTTGGGGGTGGGCAGGGGTGTCTGGCAGCGCCAGCAGACTTTTTTGTCGTCGGGGTTCCAGGTGCCGCAGTTGGGACAGTCCATTGGGGGTCAGTGTTTCGTAATGGGTTTTCTGTGTGCAGCATGCATCCACTCAGCGCGGCTGTCGCGCACTGATATGGATGCAAACGCCTCGCGGCCAGGTTGGCGCGGGAAGCCGAGTTCGTATTCCGTATTACGTGACGACTGGGCGGCATACGGAGTACGCAATGCGCACTGACAGTAGGATACACGGCCAATGTGGACCTAACGATCCTTCCGCATTCTATTTTTATTGCTGACTACGCCTGGCCCTTTTTCCCGCGGATGCGGGCGGCCAGGGCAGGGGGGATGTGGCCGCCCAGCGACAGGGTCTCCAGGATCGCTTCGGGCGAGATGGGTTCCAGGTCGGGCTCGGGGCGAGGGGAGACCGGGGAAGATTGGGGTAGGGATGGGGCCATGCTGATTTCTGCCAGGCGTAGGAAAAGGGTCTCCGGCCCGAGATAGGGCTCTGCGTGTTCGATGGCAGCGGTTGTGGGCGGTTGGAAGCAAGGCTGTTGGGGGTGGGGCGGAGTTTGGAGGGAAGTTAGGGTCAGGAGCGCGTGGGCCAACGCCCGGGCAAAGGTTTGGGCATGGGGCAGAAACGGGTTGTCGCCTGTCTCTGGGGGATGCCATTCGGGCTGGAAGGGACTGATAAGGAGCACGCGTTCCGATGCCAGCGCTTGTTTGAGGCTGGCAGGGGGTTCATAGGCTGCCAAGCCCTGGGGAATGACCAGGGCAAAGGGGAGTTCTGCTGCCAGGAAGGCTTTGACCAGGCGCGCGTTCAGACCTGGCTGAGCGATAAAAAGGGCCAAGGCACCCTCAGCAGTTAATTCGGCCAGGGTCTCTAAAGCCCAGGTTGCGACCTCTTCGCGCACCGTTGTGTCGGCCAGGGGAAGGATGAATGGCAAGTCGAGCAGCCCTGGCTCGCCCCGGAAAAAGAGGAGCAGGGGGCGTTGTTCTGCGGGAAGATGGCGGTTCAGCGTAGCGGGATAACCAGGTTCGTTGATGCGCAGGGAGTGCAACCCGGCGCTGCGTTCCACCTGCCAGCGCGCTTGCAGGGCCGCCCAGCGATTCATCGCGGTCCCAACCCGGGTCGCTTCCTCCCCGTCTAGGCCCAATTGCCGGACGAAAGTCTCGGGCCCGGCCTGCCAAAAGAGGGAGAGAGCCGAGCTTTGGGCGTTTTGCAGGATGAGTGATTTGGCCTGACGGCGGCTCAGGCCCGATTCGAACAAGAGCCAACGCCAGATATCAGTTTCGAGGTGAGGATCGGGCGCGTTTTGTGGTTTGGGCATGGAGGAAGTATAGCAAGGGGGATAAGGTCTGTCCAGTTGTTGACATACCCTTTCCAACCACATTTGCCAAATCCACCGAGATGGTGTATCATGGAGCTAGATAAAAATTCGATGAGAACGCCAGCGAGGGCGCATGGCGGCGGGTTTTTATGCCCATTTTTAAGCGTTTAGCATTTGACAACGGGGTTTTTATGTGCTAAACTCTTTGTTCGCGTCAAACAGAGAATCGACCGCCATTTTTCCCACATCTCCCCGCACGAATCCGCTTCCGGTCTTGATCTTTTATCGTCTTGAATCCCTTTGGGACCGCATACATCTGCATAATCTCCAAAATCCGACCGCGACAGGTCGGTGCTTCAGCTGAAAGGCCCGCCTTTGCAGGTGGGCTTTACGCGCGTTTGCCGTCTTTCAACCCTTATTTCACGTAAGGAGTTACTCTATCTATGCCCGCGACCCGCATGCCCAACCTGATGGTACGCCGCAAGTCGTTTGCACGACTGAAGCCGGTGATGCCCCTTCCGTATCTCATCGAGGTCCAGCTCAAATCCTACCAATGGTTTCAGGAAGTGGGGTTGAGGGAGCTCTTTGATGAGATCTCGCCCATCATCTCCTACAACAAAAACCTGGAACTTCATTTCGAAGATTATCGATTTGGCGAACCCAAGTTCACGGTGAATGAATGTCGGGATCGCGAATCCACTTACAACATGCCCCTGTATGTGCAGGTGCGGTTGGTGAATCGTGAGACCGGCGAGGTGCAGGAGCAAGAGGTCTTCATGGGGGATTTCCCCAAGATGACCGAGAATGCCACCTTCATCTACAACGGTGCGGAGCGTGTCATTGTCAGCCAGCTCATTCGCTCGCCGGGCGCGTACTTCATGGCTGATGAGGATCGCCAGACCGGGCGCCGCCTGTGCAACGCCAAGATCATCCCTTATCGTGGGGCCTGGCTCGAGTTTGAGACCAGCAAGAAGGACGTGATCTCAGTGAAGGTGGACCGGAAGCGCAAGTTACCGGTCACCATCCTCTTGCGCGCGTTGGGCTATGGCACCGATGAAGAACTGCTGGCCCTGTTCGCTGAGGATGATATCAATCCTGACCACCCCTTCATCCTTAGCACCATTGAGAAAGAAGACCCCAATAAGCGCACGCCCGAAGAAGCTCTCATCGATTTCTACCGCCGCCTGCGGCCCGTGGACCCACCCACGCTGGAGAACGCGAAAAACCATCTCCAGCGTCTCTTCTTCGACCCCCGACGCTATGACCTGGGCAAAGTGGGGCGCTATAAGCTCAACCGTCGCCTGGGCGTGGATGTGCCTCTGGATCACCGCCTCATCACCAAAGAGGATATCATCCAGGTTATCCGGCACATTATCCGCATCAACAACGGTGTGGAGGACCCGGACGATATCGACCATCTGGGGAATCGTCGGGTGAAAACCGTGGGCGAACTGCTGCAAAACCAGCTGCGCGTCGGTCTGTTGCGCATGGAGCGCACCGTGCGCGAACGGATGAGCACCCGGGATGCCGACCAGATCAGCCCCCTTTCCCTGATCAACATCCGGCCCGTGGTCGCGGCTGTTCGGGAGTTTTTCGGCGGCTCCCAGCTCAGCCAGTTCATGGACCAGACGAATCCCCTCTCGGAGCTGACCAACAAGCGCCGGCTCTCCGCATTAGGGCCGGGCGGGCTGCGCCGGGAGCGCGCGGGCTTTGAAGTACGCGACGTCCACCATTCCCACTACGGTCGCATCTGCCCCATCGAGACGCCGGAAGGTCCTAACATCGGTCTCATCGGTTCCCTGGCCACCCATGCTCGCATTAACGATTTCGGGTTCATCGAGACCCCTTATCGCAAAGTCATCCACGACGTGCCCAATGATCCCGAAAAGAGCGTGGGCTACATCCTCGACCGGGATGTGAAACATCCTGAAACGGGGGAATTACTGGCCAAAAAGGGCGACCGCATCGATGAGGCCCTGGCCATCAAACTGGCCGAACATGCCGAGGCTATCCCGACGCTGGCCATTGAACCCGTGGTGACTGATGAAATCGTCTATCTCAGTGCAGACGAAGAGGACAACTACCGGATCGCCCAGGCATCAACTCCCTTGTACGAGGATGGCCGATTCCAGCGTAAGCGCGTTTCCGTGCGTCATAAGCAAAATTTCCTGCTGGAAGACCCCCGCAATGTCCAGTTCATGGATGTCTCGGCCCAGCAGATCGTTTCTGTGTCGGCCGCTTTGATCCCCTTCCTGGAGCATGACGACGCGAACCGCGCGCTGATGGGCTCCAACATGCAGCGCCAGGCCGTGCCCCTGATGGAGCCCAAGGCTCCTACCGTGGGGACGGGCATGGAATATCCCGCGGCAGTGGATTCGGGGCATGTGGTCCTGGCCCAGAAACCGGGCAAAGTGATCAGCGTCACGGCAGATCGAATCGTGGTGAAGGAAGAGGATGGTCACGAACGCACCTATGAACTGCGCAAATTCTCCCGCTCCAACCAATCCACTTGCATCAATCAGCAGCCTATCGTGCACAAGGGCGATGTGGTCCAGGCAGGGCAGGTTCTGGCGGATAGCTCTTCCACCGAGCTGGGTGAGCTGGCCTTAGGACGCAACGTCACTGTGGCCTTTATTGCCTGGGACGGTGGCAACTATGAGGACGCCATCCTGATCTCTGAACGCCTGGTGCGGGATGACGTTTACAGCTCCATTCACATCGAGAAATATGAAGCTGAGGCCCGGGATACGAAGCTGGGGCCCGAAGAGATCACTCGCGACATCCCCAACGTGGGCGAGGACGCGCTGCGCAATCTGGACGAACATGGCATCATCCGCATCGGCGCCGAGGTGAAGCCGGGCGACATCCTGGTCGGCAAGATCTCTCCCAAAGGTGAGACCGAACTCACCCCCGAAGAAAAGTTACTCCGGGCTATCTTCGGCGAAAAGGCCCGCGAAGTGCGCGATTCCTCCCTGCGGCTGCCTCATGGCGAACGAGGTAAAGTCGTGGACATCAAAGTCTTTACGCGTGAAGACAATCGCGACCTGCCCGCGGGGGTGGAGAGCATGGTGCGGGTGAGCGTGGCCCAACGCCGCAAGCTCACCGTGGGCGACAAGATGGCGGGCCGCCACGGCAACAAGGGGGTGGTCTCCCGGGTGGTGGCCGAGGCCGATATGCCCTTCCTGCCCGACGGCACCCCGGTGGACATCATCCTCAACCCCCTGGGCGTGCCCGCCCGTATGAACATCGGCCAGGTGTTGGAAACCCACTTGGGCTGGGCTGCGGATCGGTTGGGCTTCAAGGTGATGACACCCGTGTTCGACGGCGCCACCGAGCGCCAGATCGAAGCGGAACTGGCCCGGGCCTGGCTCATCGACAAGGCATGGAAGGACGTCACCGAAGCGGCCCTGGCCTGGGTGCAAGACCTCGGTGATGATGTGGCGTTTGAGGATGACGATGACATCCGCACCACCTATATCGAAGAGGTCTATCTGGCCGAGGACGAGGATGTTGACTTCGAAGAAATTTTCTATAACCAGGTTTATGCCCGACGGGCCGTGCTCCATCACTGGCTGCGAGAACGGGGATACGACCCCGACTTCCTCATGGTCTATGAGGATGATGAACGTAAGTTGGACGAAAAAGCTGCCGCGGATGAGGCGGTCATCGATGTGGCCTTGGCCGAATGGATGCGCCATCATGGTGAGGAACCGGGCGACCTGGCCGGTGAAGCTTTGCAGCAGGCCGCGGAGGAGCTTTCTGAGCGTATTGGTTGGCCCACGCCTATCACTGGTAAGATGAAGGTCTATGACGGCCGCACGGGCGAACCCTTCGAGCAGTTCGTCACTGTGGGTACCATCTATATGCTCAAACTTCACCATCTGGTAGAGGATAAAGTCCATGCCCGTTCCATCGGCCCCTACAGCCTGGTCACCCAACAACCTCTGGGCGGTAAGGCGCAATTCGGTGGTCAGCGCTTCGGTGAGATGGAGGTGTGGGCTCTGGAAGCCTATGGCGTGGCCTACATGCTGCAGGAGATGCTTACCGTGAAGTCGGATGACGTCACCGGCCGTGTGAAGACCTACGAGGCCATTGTCAAGGGCGAGCCTATCCAGCCACCCGGTGTCCCCGAATCCTTCAAGGTCCTGGTCAAGGAACTGCAATCCCTGGCCCTGGATGTGGAGGTCTTCAACGAGAACGAGGAGAGCATTCAACTCGCCCGCGAAGAAACCACCGATCTCCCCAGCCTGGGCTTCAGCCTCAGGCTGCCTGGCTCCATGACCGGTCGGAAGCGGTAGGATGAGGGATTGAGGATTGAAGATGAAGGATGAAATGTGGATTTCCCAATCCTGATCCCGTTCCGAATCCTAATCTCCTTCGTAGCTTAGCCTGAAAACAGGCAGTTTGCAGTTGCCAAATAACCCATTTGCCTCGAATCAAGGAGGTTTTTACCTTGGAAGTCAACAACTTTGACGCGATCCGTATCAGCCTCGCTTCGCCCGAGAAGATCCTGGAATGGTCCCATGGCGAAGTGCTGAAACCGGAAACCATCAACTACCGGACCCTGCGCCCGGAACGGGATGGCCTGTTCTGTGAGCGCATTTTTGGCCCTACCAAAGATTACGAGTGCTATTGCGGTAAATATAAGCGCATCCGCCACAAGGGCGTGGTGTGTGAGAAATGTGGGGTGGAGGTCGCGCCCGCGCGCGTGCGTCGTGAACGCATGGGGCACATTCAGCTTGTTTCCCCGGTGAGTCACATTTGGTACGTCAAGGGCGTGCCCAGCCGTTTGGGCCTGCTGCTGGACATCTCTCCCCGCAATTTGGAGCGCGTGCTCTACTTCGCCCAATACATCATCACCAAGGTGGATGAGGACAACCGCACCCGTACCCTGCAGCGGCTGGAGCGGGAGATGCAGGCTCGTTTCGCCCGGGTCGAATCGGATGCCAGCGCGCAGCTGGAAGCCGTGGAGAATGCCCGGGATGAAGCCATCGCCGCGGTGGACGCGGAGGAGGCCGCGGCCATTGCCCGCGCCGAAGAGGAGCTGGAACAAAAGGCCGCGGAGGTCAGTGATGTGGGGCGGAAGCTGCAAGCCTATATCCAGGAGAACCGGGGCAAGAAGCTGTCCAGCCCCATCATGTTGCCCTGGAGCGACGAACCCCTGATCCCCGCGGGAACGGTGCTGGAATCGAGCCATCAGGAGGTGCTGAACGAGGCCCTGAAGGACCGTCTCACCGTGCTCCAGGAGGAGCGGGACAAGGCAGTGGAAGCCGCGCGAGCCAACGCCCATGCCAAGCGTGAGGAGCACCGCCGTGAGGCGGAAGAGATGCTTAGTCGCCTCTACGAACATATTGACGCGCGCAAAGAAAAAATCCGCGTGCACATGGAAGCCCAAATGCAGGAGCTGAAGAGCCTGCGCGAGGGCGAACTTCTCACCGAGACCGAATTCCGCGACTACGAGGACCGCTGGGGGAACATCTTCAAGGCGGGCATGGGCGCGGAGGCCATTTATGAACTGGTCAAGCGCATCGACCTGGACAAGTTGGCCGAGGAGCTGCGCAATGAGATCCGCACTACCCGCTCGAAGCAGCGCCAGCGCAAGGCTGCCAAGCGCCTGCGCGTGGTCGAAGCCTTCCGCAAAAGCGGCAACCGGCCCGAATGGATGATCCTCACCGTCTTGCCAGTGATCCCGCCCGACCTGCGGCCCATGGTGCAGCTCGACGGCGGCCGCTTCGCCACCAGCGACCTGAACGACCTCTACCGCCGCGTGATCAACCGCAACAACCGGCTCAAGCGGTTGCTGGACCTGGGCGCGCCCAGCGTCATCGTGCGCAACGAGAAGCGCATGTTGCAGGAGGCCGTAGACAGCCTCATCGATAATGGGCGCCGCGGGCACGCGGTTAGCCGCAGCGGCAAGCGCAAGCTCAAGTCCCTTAGCGATCTGCTCAAGGGCAAGCAGGGGCGCTTCCGCCGTAACCTGTTGGGTAAGCGCGTGGACTACTCGGGCCGTTCGGTTATCGTGGTTGGCCCCACCCTGAAGCTGCACCAGTGCGGTTTGCCCAAGAAAATGGCGTTGGAGCTTTTCAAACCTTTTGTGATGCAGAAGCTGGTGGAGCACAACTACGCGCATAATATCAAGAGCGCCAAACGCATGGTCGAACGCATGGACCCCGCGGTGTGGGACGTGCTGGAGGAGGTCATCAAGACCCGGCCTGTGCTGCTCAACCGCGCGCCCACCCTGCACCGCCTTTCCATCCAGGCTTTCGAGCCCATCCTCATCGAGGACAACGCCATCCAATTGCATCCCCTGGCCTGCGCTGCATTCAACGCAGACTTCGACGGCGACCAGATGGCCGTGCATGTACCTCTTTCCGATAAGGCCGTGCAAGAAGCCCGGGAGCTCATGCTTTCCACTAAGAACTTGCTCAAACCGGCTTCGGGCGAACCCATCGTCGGTCCTTCCAAGGACATGGTCATGGGATGCTATTACCTGACCGTGGAGGACCCTGACGCGAAGGGCAAGGGTAAGGTCTTCGGCGATTACGAAGAGGTGCTCATGGCCTATGAGCTGGGATATGTGGACCTGCGTGCGCCCATCAAGTTCTACTATCGGAGCTGGTTGGATGATATCACCGTGGAGGACCTGAACCTGCCCGAACGGGTGGAGAAAGCCCTGCGCGAGGCCGGCATCGAGCACGCGGGCCAGATCGTCAAGCTTTACCAGGAGCGAGGGCGCAAAGGCATCGTGGATCTGCCCGGCATCGGGCCCGCGGCCTTCCGCGACATCATGGACGCGTTCAAGTCCAAATCTATCCTCCCCGATGAAGAGACGCCCACCGGCATGATCGACACCACCGTCGGCCGGGTGATCTTCAACTATTACATGCCCCCGAAGATACGTTTCATCAACAAGCTGTTGGACAAAAAGGTGCTCAACGAATTTGTGGGCACGGTCTATCAGCGTATGGGGCCCGAAGGCACCCCCGAGGTGGTGGACACCATCAAGGATATCGGCTTCTATTTCGCGACCCGTTCCGGGATGACCATTGCCGTTTCCGATATTCACGTGCCCCCCAACAAGGAAGAGATCGTGCGTCGCACCTCGGAGGAGGCCGAGAAGGTGGAACGGCAATACCGCCGTGGTCTCATCACCGAAGAAGAAAAATACAGCAAGATCGTGGAGCTTTGGACCCATGCCACGGATGAGCTGACCAAAGAGGTGCAACGCCTGCTCGATCCACGCGAGGGGTTGGGAGCCATGTCCCACTCCGGTGCTACCAAAGGCGGGGTGCAGCCCATCCGCCAGCTTGCGGGCATGCGTGGCCTGATGGCCGATCCCTCGGGCCGAATCATTCCCCTGCCCATCCGCTCCAACTTCCGCGAAGGTCTGACCGCTCTGGAATACTTCCTTTCCACCCATGGTTCCCGCAAGGGGTTGGCCGATACCGCCTTGCGCACCGCGGACGCGGGGTATCTCACCCGGCGTCTGGTGGATGTGGCCCAGGACGTTATCGTGACCGAAGAGGATTGCGGCACGGACCACGGCATCTGGCTCACGCGTCAGGAAGCCGCGGAAGCGGGCGTGCCTTTTGTGGAGCGCATCAAAGGCCGGTCTCTGCTGGAAGACGTTTACGATCCCGAGACAGGAGCCCTGCTCGCGTCAAAAGATGAAGTCATCGATATGGAAGCCGCGGCCGCCATCGCCAATTCCGAGATCGACAAGGTCTATGTGCGTTCGCCCTTCACTTGTGAAACTGAGTTCGGCATCTGCCGCAAGTGCTATGGCGAGGACCTGGCCCGAGGCGGCATCGTCGAACTGGGCGAGGCTGTGGGCATCATCGCAGCCCAATCCATCGGCGAACCTGGTACCCAGCTCACCTTGCGTACCTTCCACACCGGTGGTGTGGCCGCGGGTGGCGACATCACCCAGGGTCTCCCTCGCGTCGAGGAGCTGTTCGAAGCCCGCAATCCGCGGGGCGAGGCAGTCATCGCGGAGATCGATGGTGTCTTCGACGTCTATTGGGATGAGGACCAGCGTTATGTCTCCGTCACATCCTCGCAGCTTATCCGCCATATGGTCGATATCCCGGAAGGGTACGAGCTGGTCATCTCCGATGGCGATCGGGTGAGCGCCGATACGGTGGTGGCTCGCAACGCCGAGGGGGAGGAAATCCTGGCGGGCGAAGAAGGCGAAGCCTTTTTCGAAGACGGGGTCCTCTACATTCGTCGTGAAGAGCAACAGGTGTGGACCAAACCCATCTCGCCCACTGCCCGGCTGCGGGTGGAAAAAGGCCAGCATGTGCATGCCGGCCAGCAGCTAACTGAAGGGTCTAAGAACCCCAAGGAGGTGTTGCGCATCCAGGGGCGTGAGGCCACGGCCATGTACATCTTAAATGAAGTACAAAAGGTCTATCGCTCCCAGGGTGTGGGCATCCACGACAAGTACATCGAGATCATCCTGCGTCAGATGTTGCGCCGGGTGACCATCATTGATCCGGGCGACAGCGAATTCCTTCCGGGCGAAGTCGTGGATCACTTCAAGTTGCGGCGGATCAACGCGGCCATTGTGGAACAGGGTGGTATGCCCGCCACCTATGAATACACCCTCATGGGGGTGACCAAAGCCTCCCTGAATACCGAAAGCTTCCTGGCGGCCGCGTCCTTCCAGGAAACGACCCGGGTATTGACCGACGCTGCAGTGCGCGGCGCGGTGGACCATCTGCGCGGCTTGAAAGAAAATGTGATCATCGGGAAGTTGATCCCGGTGGGCACGGGCTTCAAGGCCCGGATGGAAGCTGCTGCCCGGCGAGAGGCGCTGGAGAAGGAAGCGGAACAGATGCAGAAGGAAGAAGTGGAAGCCTTGGATATGCTTTTGGAGGAAGAGCTTCCTGAAGCCGAGGCCGTCGAGTTCGATGAGCTTGGTATGCCCATGGGAGGAGGCCTCATCGATGCGGACCTGGATGAGCTCCTGGCCGATGACAGCGGCATGAGCGTAGAAGGCGGCGATCTAGACGATCTGCTCTAAAAGCGCTTCTGAACCAGACTGATGCAAGCACTGGCCCCCGGCGGTTTTCTCCGACCGGGGGCCTGCTGCTATGAAAATAGATTTGGTAGGCCGGGAAACCGGTAGACCAGTAGACCGGGTGGGAGAGTGAATCGCCCCGGTTTCCCTGGTTTCCTGGTTTCCAGGTGTACCGGGTTACCGCCCACGATTTTCGTCCGTATCGGCGCTGGC
>DRQW01000162.1 GCA_011371305.1 Anaerolineae bacterium
AAACCAGGAAACCAGTAAACCCGTAAACCAGGGAAACCGGGCCGATTCGCTCCTCCACCCGGTCTACGGGTCTACCGGTTTCCCGGCCTACCAAATTTATTTTCAGAACAGATCGTCGGTTGCGGAAAGGATATTAGGCCCACAATGGCCGTGTATGCTCCAGTGCATATTGCGTATTCCGTCCAGTCGTCACGCAATATGCAATACGAAATCATCTTCCCGCGCCAACCTGGCGCGAAGAGCGTTCATCGGTATCGCTGGTCTGTTGTGGGTGTCATCTGCTCACGCCCGCAGGGCTTCATGGAGATGGCGCAGTTGTTCCGCCGTGCCCACGATGATGAGGACATCGCCCGGTTTGAGCACGGTTTCCGCGCCGGGATTCAGCTGAAATGCACCCGTCACTTGATCCTGTTGGCCGTTTTCCTTGCGGCATAAAGCAATGACGGTGATGCCAAATTTCTGGCGCAAATTAACCTCGCCCAGGGTCTTGCCCGCAAGTTCCGAATCAGTCTCGACACGAATTTCATCCATCTCGGCACCCCGGCCTTCGTCAAACACCACCTGGCTGAGGAATTCGGCCACATGGGGACGCAGCAGGGTGAGGGCGAGACGGCGGCCACCGTAGTCATAGGGCGAGACGATCTCGTTGGCTCCGGCCCGCCGCAATTTGTGGTACGCTTCCTCACGCACCAGTCGGCTAGCGATCCAAATGTCGGGGTTGAGCTCCCGGGCGCTGAGCGCGGTGACGATGTTGGCGTTGTCTTCATCCAGGGTGGTGATGAGCTTCGATGCCTGCTTGATCCCTGCAGCCAGCAGGGAAGCATCTTCGGTGGCATCGCCGTGGATGACGTGATAGCCCAGCTCCCGCAGATGCTCGACGACCTCCGGGTCCCGCTCGATGACGATAAAGGGTTCGTGATTCCGCTTGAGCTCCGACGCGGCAGCTTCGCCGATGCGGCCGAAGCCACATAAAATCGTGTGGTTTTCCATACGTCTTGCCTTGCGTAGCGCGCGTAGTTGAAAAACAGCCTCGCGAAATTCTTCGCTGAGGATGGTGCTTAATAAGGACTCGATGGCCCAAGCGCCCCAGATCATCGTCGCAAAGATGAGGAGGATGGTGAAGACGCGCGTATGCCTCCCCACTTCCCCCAATTCACCGTACCCGACGGTGGAGATGGTAATCACCGTCATGTAGAGGGCGCTAAGCCAGTCGAGGTTGGCTGTGATATGATATCCAATGGTGCCGACCATGATGATAAGCAGGATCAGCACCAGGGCCAGGATGGCCCGGCGGATATCTTTGGGGCGCAGCCCCAAAAGAATGGAAAGTTTTTTCATGGAGGAGAATTCGTCAGCGGCCATGGCGCATGTCTATGAAGCACGTGCGTGATGCGCGTGAACTTTCACTTATTATCCATCAAACTAGCTTCAAAAGGAAACCACGATGAACCGTGATTTATTGCATCGAATCCAACAGTTATTGAATCAGTGGCATCTCAAGGGCTGGCTGGTTTATGGGTTTCATGATCTGAATCCCATAGCCAAACGCCTCGCCCCCCTGCCCGAAGGGGTCATGCTCTCCCGGCGTTGGGCTTTTTGGATTCCAGCCCGGGGCGAGCCCGCCTGGCTGGTGCATGCCATCGAACGGGGGCAGTTCGCGGGGTACAAGGCTCGTTTCGTCACATACAGTTCCTGGCAATCTTTCGAACAGGGATTGCTGACGCTGACCGATGGTCCTGGGTCCATCGCCTGTGAATATTCGCCCGACTGCGGTATCCCTTACGTTTCCTGGGTGGATGCGGGCACGGCGGATCAGTTACGGCGGCTAGGGTATGAACTCCATTCATCCGCGGATCTCATCCAAGCGACTTACGCGGTATGGACGCCCGCACAGCTTGAGTCTCACCGTCGGGCCGTGGCCATCTGTATGGAGGCGAAAGACCGGGCCTTTGAGGCCATCCGCGAGGGGTTGCGCACAGGCGCGCAGCTCACCGAGCTGGACATTCAGCGCATCATCCTCGATCATTTCCGGGCCCGCGGACTGGACCCCCACCACCCTCCCATCGTGGCAGTGAACGAACACGCGGGCGACCCTCACTATATGCCCACGCCTGAACGAGCGTCAGTCATTCAACCGGGCGATGTGATCCTCATCGACCTGTGGGGGAAGCTGAAGGACGTACCCGATGCCGTGTTCGCGGACATCACCTGGATGGCGTATGCGGGGGAGCAACCGCCCGCGGCCATGCAGAAAGTGTTCGACACGGTGGCACGGGCCCGGGATGCGGCTCTGGCCCTGGTGGACGCCCGTCTGCGTGCGGGGGAGCCTGTCCATGGCTGGGAGGTGGATGACGCCGCGCGGGAGGTGATCCGGGCCGCGGGCTATGGCGACGCGTTCATTCATCGCACAGGCCACAGCCTGGATACAGACATTCATGGCTCCGGCGTGAACATCGATAACCTGGAGACCCGGGATACCCGCCGCATCATCCCCGGCATCGGCTTCACCATCGAACCGGGGATCTATTTGCCCGAGTTCGGGGTGCGGCTGGAGATCGATGTCTATGTGCACGAAGACCGGGCGGAGATCACCACGCTACCGTTGCAAGATGAGTTCGTGCGCTTGGGATGAAATCCGTTATACTTTTTACCGGGTGCGTGGTTCCGGATTCCCGGTTTCCCAGCTTTTAAGCTCCCAAAAGCTCATTCGCATAATCCCTATTCAACAAAGGAGTTGAAAGATGGATTTTACCCTCGACAATGAACATCGCATGTTGCAGGAGATGATCCGCGATTTTGTGGAGAAGGAGGTCAAACCGCGGGCCGCGGAAGTGGACCGGGAGCATAAATTCCCCAAAGAAGCCATCGAGAAAATGGGGCCCCTGGGGTTGTTGGGTTTGAATGTGCCCGAGGAATGGGGCGGCGCCGGGGCCGACACCCTGGCCACGGCCATCCTTTACGAAGAGCTGGCGCGGGGTTGTGGTTCCACCGCGCTGACGGTGGAAGCCCACCTTAGCCTGGCGACCGCGGCGATCAACCTTTTTGGCAGCGATTTTCTCAAGGAAAAATACCTCACTCGGTTGGCCACGGGCGAGATTTTGGGCGCGCTTAGCCTGACTGAGCCCGGCGCGGGGTCCGATCTCAAAGGTGGGGTGCGTACCCGGGCGGAGAAAGTGGGCAACGAGTGGGTGCTCAACGGCAGCAAGATGTGGACCACCAACGCGTCGGTGGCGGGCGTCATCGTGTTTCTGGCCCGCACTGACCCCGCGGGTGGGTCCCGCTCCCTCAGCCTCATCGCTGTGCCCACCGACACACCCGGCCTGACCATCCATCCTGCCGAACGCAAAATGGGGCTGCATGGCTGCAAGACCCATGCCGTAACTTTAGAGGATGTGCGGGTGCCTTTGGATCATTTGGTGGGCGAGGAGAACCGCGGGCTGCATCAGACGCTGGAGGTGCTGGCCGGAGGACGCATCGGCATTGGGGCATTGAGCGTGGGCTTGGCCCAGGCCGCGTTCGAGGAAGCAGTGAAATACGCGAAGGAAAGGGAAGCGTTCGGTGGCCCCATCGCCAATCTCCAGGCCATTCAATTCAAACTGGCCGATATGGCCACGAACATCGAGATCGCACGCCTGGCTGTGTATCGCGCGGCCTGGTTGAAGGATCAGGGTGAGCCCTACGCCCACGCCGCGGCCATGGCCAAACTTTTTGCTACGGAAATGGCAGACCGAGTATGCTATGAAGCCATCCAGATCCATGGCGGCTACGGATACTCCGCGGAATTCCCGGTGGAGCGCATCTATCGGGACAATCGGCTCATGCTCATTGGCGAAGGCACCAGTGAGATCAACCGCTTGGTCATCGCTCGGCATGTGTTGGGGGAAACCTCTCGGAACTAGCCTCTGTTCTGAAAATAGCATGATTGGTCGCTGAAGGTTCGCAAAGCCCAGGTTGGGCGAGTCTGCCATGGTGCGTATTCCGTAAGTAAAGAGGAGCCCGTGGGTGGGCTCCTCTTGCAGTGTGTGGGAGGTGAAAGCCGTTATTGGTCACTGCCAATGTTGCCGATATCGCCGCGGATTTCGCCGGCCGGATGCTGCATGGTGTGGACGTTGACATAGGCCAGGCCCTCGTCGAACGCCTGCCGCAAGTCGTCCAGGGTCATGCCCGCCAGGGGCCCCACCAGGTCATCGGCGGTGACGACGCGTTCGGCCAGGACGCCGCTGAACTCGCCATCGATAAGCTGGGGCGGAGGCGCGTCGGGGTAGAGCCAGAGCACGGGCGGGCCGTTGCCGCCAGGTTCATCCGCGAGATGAATGTGGGCCATGGTCACATTCTCGATGTTGTTCACCACCAGGCGATAGCCCAAGCGCGTACCCCTGGGCGTGAAGTGAAAGATAGCGATGCCGGAGGCGTCTGTCTGCACGCCCGCGTTGTCGCCGTTCAGCATGGCCAGGTAGTTTCGGTCCGAAGGTGGCCCCGCCAAAGCTGTGCCAGCGAGGACCATCAACAGGGCCAGAATTGGAAGGACGATCAAGAGGGTCTTTCGTTTCATCACAGTCTCCTTGTGTGTGGGATGGTGAGAGAAATACGATTGGACGGGCCTGTGTGAATCCGGATTCATGCCCCGGTACCAGCGTTCAACAAGATCTTACGGAGGAAAATGAGGCTTGGATCTGTAAACAGGCAAATGAAAAAACTGCCAGATTCATTGAGATGGTGCGGCGGGACAGAATGGAACGACTGGTCTTCTGCCCCGCCGTCAGGTTGCGTCAGGATGTTGCTTCTTCGGTTCGCTCGGACTTGTTGGTGCGGAACCCGAATAGGGCATAGAGCGGACACCAACCCACGATGCCGGTGAGCAGGGGCACGAATCCCAAGAATTTGAAGATCGTGCCTAGCGTGCCGGAGACAACGCCCGACCAGCCGAGATAGAGAAGCACGAGTCCGACGACCACACGCAAGATGCGGTCCCAGTTGGCTTCATTGATGAATGACATGAGAAGACCTCCTGTAAGAGAGAGAATGGGAAAGTCAAGGATACTCTGGACGTGGGGCGACGTACTCCTTCGAATACGCAAGGGTCTCATTTGGCTCACGATGCCTTTTCCATCATGCAGATGACATGAGTCAGGGAATTTGCGAAACCGTCGGCGGATTACTTGGTAATGAGGTTTCCATCCGGGCCGATGACGTACCAGACTGCACCAACGCCCTGACCGGTGGCATCACCCGGCGACTCATCCTTGTAGAAATAATAGAGCGGGTAGTTGTTATAAGTCGCTTGCATGGAACCATCCTCGCGCATGGTTACGCCCAACAGATTGGCGTCCACGCCCGGCCCGGCCACTGGCTCGCCCTCTACCAGCAATGGCGGCCAGTTTTCGGCGCATTGCCCGTAGCAGTTAGATTTTCCGGGCTGGTCCTTGAGGAAGACGTAGAGGGTCATGCCGTTGCGGTCCACAAGGATATCCCCCAGCCCTTCAATCTGGCCGACTTTGATGTCACCATCGATGTTGAACGCAGGCGTGATGATCTTGTCGCCTACCTTCACCGGCGCGTCGGGGCCGGGGAACTCGAACTTGTCCGCCTCGCCCGCGTCGGTGTGGAGCATGGCGTAGAGGATGTCGGTGGCTTTGCTGGCGTCGATCTCGACTGCGACGTTTTCATTCTCGCCTTCTTTCACGGCTGCGAAGCCGAGGATGGGGCCGGGTTTGCCATCTTTTTGGGCGTGGATGACGAGCCAGCCCGGGCCTGGGGAGACGACCTTGGAGATGACCACCTTGCCATCCTGCACTTCCTGGTCCTCGACGGTCACGGAGGGCGTGATGGGGATGGTGACGTTGAAGGGGGGCGTGACCACCTTGCCATCGACCTTGACGGGGGCGTCGGGGCCGGGGAACTCGAACTTGCCCGCCTCGCCCGCGTCGGTGTGGAGCATGGCGTAGAGGGTGTCGGTGGCTTTGCTGGCGTCGATCTCGACTGCGACGTTTTCATTCTCGCCTTCTTTCACGGCTGCGAAGCCGAGGATGGGGCCGGGTTTGCCATCCTTCTGGGCGTGGATGACGA
>DRQW01000163.1 GCA_011371305.1 Anaerolineae bacterium
GTTGGGCGAGTCGGCAAAGGTTCGTATTGCGTATTCCGTATTCCGTCCAGTCGTTACGCAATACGCAATACGGAATACGAGTCACGCCGCCCTGGCCGCGAGGCATTTTCGTCGGTATCGGCGCGCGGCCGCGATCAGTTTCTACGGGGCCCAGGCAAGGAAACGTCGCGGCACGCGTTTCTGGATCGCCCGCTTGATGGCTTCGCGCGCGTAGATGCGGCGGTGGACGGTCTCCCGCAAGACCCAAACGCCTTCGCCCGCTTCCAGCGCGTGGGGTATCCCTGCGGGCACGACGATGGTCATCCCTGGGCCGAAGGAGAAAGCCTGGCCATCCAGCCAGAAGGTTCCCGTCCCTCGCACCACATCGAAGATCTCATCATGGTGCTCGTGATGGTGTTCGGGCACGCGGGCGTGGGGTTGCATGGTGACCAGCACGGCCACCAGGTCGTCGCCCACGTAAAAAGGACGGGCGACGATGGGCTCGCCGCCCGCGGGGGCTTCGTATTGCCTGAGTTCAAACACCTGTGGCGCCGCGGCCATCCTCACCCCTCCACCAAACTGCGCAGCACGGCCAGATTCTCCACATCCTCATGCATGTCCTTGCTCTTGGGCGTCTCTAAAATCATGGGGACATGTTCAAAGCGGGGGTCGTTGATGATGTGGCGGAATCCGTCCAGCCCGATGAAGCCCTTGCCGATGTGCTCGTGCCGGTCCTTGCGGGAGCCGAGGTCAAACTTGCTGTCGTTGAAATGGAAGCACTTGAGCAGATCCAGGCCGATGATCTGGTCGAAGGCGTCCATGGTCTCGGCATAGCCTTCGGGCGTGCGGATTTCGTAGCCCGCGGCGAAGACGTGGCAGGTATCGAAACAGATCGCGACCCGATCGGGGTCCGCCACCGCGGCCCGCATGGCAGCCAACTGTTCGAATCGATAACCCAGATGCTTGCCCGTGCCCGCGGTAGTCTCCAGCAGGGTCAGGGTCTTGAAGCCCGGGGTACGTTGGTGGCAGATATCCAGGGCCTTGGCAATGCGTTCGATGCCATAGGCTTCGCCATCCTCCTTGGGTGAGCCAGGGTGGAGGACAACGCCCAGCAAGCCCAGGGCCTCGGCTCGTTCCAGCTCGTCCACAAACGCGTCGATGGATTTTTCCCACAACGGGTCATCGGAGGAGGCCAGGTTGATGAGGTAGGACGCGTGGGAGACTACGGGCCGGACCGGGCTTTGTTTCCAGCGTTCGTGCCAGCGCTGGATTTCTTTCGGGTCCAGGGGCTTGGTGGCCCAGCGGTTGTTGTTGCGGGTGAAGATCTGCATGGTGTCGCAGCCAACGTCCTCGGCCCGTTGAAAGGCCTTGCTGACGCCGCCCGCGGTGCTGACGTGTGCGCCGAATCGTGGCATGGGGGTTTCTCCGGAGACAATGAAGTGATGAGAAAGTTTTTGAAATCGATTTTGTGATGTACAACCGAATGCGTGAAACGTGATGCGTCTTTCTTTCACGTTTCGCGTTTTTACGTTTCACGCCATGTGGCGCTTTCGTCGCGAATGGGTGTAACGTCTTTGGGCAGGGGTGTTAACGAACCACTCCCACACCTAGTTCGTAAACTAAGCGCCCGCCCTGGTGCCCGGCAAGGATCAGGACGATGCTGGCGAGGATGAGCAGCCCGAACCAGATCCATTGTCTCGTGCCTGTCAAGGCGGCTTTTTTGGCCCAGACGTAATGCAAATAGAGGGCAAGGCCGTAAAGCCCCCACATGACGAACATGCCTGTGGTGTGGATGTTCGCGAGCTGATTTTCAGGCGAATCGGGGGGGAGGGCGCTTTTGTCGATGAGGCCGGTGATGAGCGCGGGGATGACCAGGATCCATCCGGCCAGGAGGGCGTAAAGCCCCCATTGCTCGCCCACGGGCCTGGCCCCAAGCCGAAACACGATGGCTGCAAACGTTCCAGCCAGGAGCAAGGCAATGGGGAAATGAACGAGGCTGGGATGGAGGGGAATGGTGCTGAATCCGAACATGATGGTGCGGTCGGAGATGGGATGAAAAATGAGGGATGGGAGAAGGTAGGTGGTTTTGGCGATGTGCTGAGAAAGCACGCGAAAAGAGCATGGCTCATTATAGCAACGAATGTTGGGGATTGCCCACTCCTTGTTATCGGAGAAACATGGGAGTTTGGTAAGAATCTCGCTGTTGTGCTAGTATTTGATAACTTTCTCACAAATAATCCCGATTTTGAACATAGGCGTTGGCCATGCTTGCTATCGAACGTCGCGAATACATCCTGAATCGTCTGCGTAAGGAAGGTCGTGTGCAGGTCCGGGAACTCAGCCAGGAACTGGGCGTTTCGCACATGACGATCCATCGTGACCTGGATTATCTTGTCTCGGTCGATGACCGGGTGAAGAAGGTGTTTGGTGGTGCGATCCTGGATAGGCCCTATCAGCCCGAGCCAGGGAAATGCGCTATGTGCGGCAAACCTGTCCCCTCACGTACCGGTGTTTCTTTGCAAACCGCGTCGGGGCAGCGCCTGGAAGCGTGTTGCCCTCATTGCGCGCTGTTACTGGTGGAATCGCGAGGGGACGTGGTTTCGGGCATGGCTACCGACTACATCCTCGAACGCGTGGTGAATCTCAAATCGGCTGTGTTCTTGCTCGAGTCAGACGTGGTGGTGTGTTGTACGCCTTCGGTGCTTTGTTTTGAGGATGAAGACCACGCCCGTCGTTTCCAGCAAGGTTTCGGAGGGCAGATCGCGGATCTCGAGGAAGCCAAAAAGCAAGTCGTCTTTCACATGACCCTCTCCTGACTCGCCAACATTTTCTCAATCCATCCAAGGAGGCATTGGCATGAATCTTTCGCCCAAACGTTTCCTCATTATCCTTGTGCTCCTGTCGTTGCTCGCTGTGACCCTGGCGGCGTGTGGGGGTAGCAAAGGCCCGCAGATCGAGATCAAAGACCCCTGGGCCCGGCCCTCGCCCAAAATGGCCACCAGCGGCGCCGCCTACATGATCATCGAGAATAAAGGCAACGAAGATGATGTACTCATCGGTGTCGAGGGCGATGTCAGCGATGCCGTCGAAATCCACGAAATGACCATCGATGAGAACAATGTCATGCGCATGAGGCCGGTGGAAGGCCAGCGGTTGGTCATTCCTGCCAAGAGCAAGGTAGAGCTGAAACCGGGCGGGTATCATATCATGCTCATCGGGTTGAAACATCAGCTCAAGGAGGGGGAGGTCATCGATCTCACCCTGAAGTTCGAGAAGTCGGGCGAGATCAAGGTTCAGGCACCGGTGAAGATGGAAGGCGGTATGGGAGGGTGAACATGGCTGGAAACTGGTAGTCCAGTAAACCCGTAAACCAGTAGACCGGTAGACCAGTAGACCGGTAGGCCAGGAAATCAGGAAGCCGGTCTGCGTTCCTCTTTCTTGCGTGATGCGTGATGCGTGAGTTCTCACGTTTCACGCATCACGTTTCACACCCGTTGGCGCTTCGCGCCACGCGGGCTTAAGTTGACTTTGCAGACGGACACAGCATGGTTCTCGGAACAGTGTGCCGATTCGGGTTCACGCGGGTATCGTAACTTCGGCGTTCTGCCCACGAAGGGGTAAAATAAGGGCATGACAACGTATCTCACCACGCCCTTCAAACGTCGCTGGCTTCTTCCAACCCTCGCGGTCATCGCCGCCTCGCTGGTCATGGTGCGGTTGGGCTTCTGGCAGCTCGACCGCCATGACCAACGCATGGCCTATATCAACGGGGTCATCGCCGAAGTGGAAGATGTACCCTTTACGCTCACGGGCGGGCCCGAGGATGACGCGTACGCGGAACGCATTTTCCACCAGGTGGAAGCAGATGGTCGTTTTGACTTTGACCATCAGATCATTATCAAAAACCAGTACTACAACGATATGCTCGGCTACCATCTGGTCACGCCTTTTTTGATCGAAGGCAGTGAGCGGGCCGTGTTGGTGGATCGGGGCTGGATTCCACCGGAAGCCGTGCAGTCGTTCGAGGATGTGCGCCAATTCGATGAACCTGAACTCACGCACATCGTGGGCCGCATTATGCCCCCGGAGAAGCATCGCGGGGAATTGCCCAGCCCCGAGAACCCGCAACGCATGTGGTATCGCGTTTCCGTGCCCGCGATCGCCGCGCAAATGCCCTACGAGGTGTTGCCCTTTGCCGTGGCATTGCTTCCGCCCGAAACACCTCAAACCCACCCACCTTTCCGCAACCCGCCGAAATTTAAGCTGGACCCGGGACCGCACATGGGGTATGCTATCCAGTGGTTCATTTTCGCGATTTTTGTGCCCCTGGTCTATCTCTGGCAGGTGGTACGATTGGATCGCAAAGAAACAACCGAGCATTTTTAATCTCCCTTTAACCCAACGCAAATACTGAACAAATAAATCAGCGCGTTAAACTAAAGGCGTACAGTGCGCACGTTGCTGTCCGCACAATAATCATCCCATCATGGCAGACATGGAGGTTCAATCATGCGACGTTTCCTCACAATCGCGTTGACCTTAGTTGTGGTTTTGGCCATCGGTTGGCTTGCAACGCCTGTATGGGCTCAGGAAGGAGGGAATAACCCGGGTCAGGCCTTGTTCCTCTACACAAAATACCCCTCGCAGGTGACAGAACCGGGCAAAACCGTGAGCTTCCCCCTGACTCTGAAGACGGATACGAAAGCGCAGATCGTGAAGCTAAGCATGAAGGAACTGCCCGATGGCTGGGAGGCCACCTTCCGCGGCTCCGGCCGGGTGATCAAGGCGGCCTATGTCACGCCCGATAACGATGTGACCGTGGACCTGAAGCTGGAGCCCAAGGGCGATGTGGCCGCGGGCGATTATCATTTCGTGGTGCTGGCCGAGGGCGACGGTGTCTCCGTGTCCCTGCCCCTGGATATCACCGTGGAAGAGAAACTGCCCCCGCGGCTGACCTTCACCACCGATTTGCCCACGCTGAAAGGGACGCCAACGAGCACGTTCCGCTTCAACACCACCCTGAAGAACGAAGGGGATGAGACCCTGGACGTGAACCTTATCGCGGATGCGCCGCCCGGCTTCAATGTGAACTTCCGCCTCTCGGGCAAGGATATCACCAGCCTGCCCATCGAAGCCAATGAGACGAAGCGCATCACCGTGGAAGCCAAGGCTTTCGGCCTGATCCCGGCCGGAACCTATCCCCTGAAGGTCATCGCCCAGGGCGGCGATGTGCAGGCCGAGCTGGACCTGACCATCGAGGTGGCGGGCCAGCCCGACCTCAAGGTCTCGGGGCCGGACGGCCGGCTTTCGGGCGAGGCCTATGCGGGCAAGGAATCACCCATCAAAGTGATCATCACCAACAACGGCACCGCGGAAGCCCATAACGTGGAACTGAGCGCATCCACCCCCTCCGGCTGGAAGGTGACCTTCGAGCCCAAGGTGATCGAGAACATCCCCGTGGGCGAGCAGGCTGAAGTCACCGCGAACATTGTGCCGGGCGAGAAGGCCATCGCCGGGGATTACATCGTGACCATCCGGGCCAAGCCCGCGGAAGGTTCCAATGCGTCCGCGGACTTCCGGATCACCGTCCGCACTTCCACCCTGTGGGGAGTGGTGGGCATCGTGGTCATCGCCATTGCCCTCGGCGTGGTGGCCCTGGCGGTTGCCCGGTATGGCCGCCGATAAGGCGGAAGGAGGGCACCATGAGCAAAAACGTTATCGAAACTCGCGATCTCACCAAGCGCTATAACGGCGTGGTGGCCGTGGACCAGCTCAACCTGACCATTCGCCAGGGCGAGATCTTCGGCGTGCTGGGCCCCAACGGCTCGGGAAAAACCACCACCATCCTCATGCTGTTGGGGCTGACCGAGCCCACTTCGGGTGAGGTCCGGGTGTTGGGCCTGGATCCGGCCCGCCAGCCTCTGAGCGTGAAGGCTCAGGTGGGCTACATCCCCGACCAGGTGGGCTTTTACGATGACCTCAGCGCGGTGGATAACCTGATGTACACGGCCAAGCTCAACGGCATTCCCCGCAAAGAGGCCTTGCAGCGCATCGACACGGCCCTGGAACGCATGGGCCTGAGCGAGGTCAAAGACCGGGCCGTGAAGACCTATTCTCGCGGCATGCGCCAGCGCCTGGCCGTGGCCGATGTGCTCATCAAGGAACCGCGGGTGGTCATCATGGATGAGCCCACCCAGGGGCTGGACCCCGAGGGTGCGCACGAGTTTCTCCAGATCATCCGCGATCTGAAGGAGGACGGCATCACCGTGCTGCTGGCCTCGCACCTGTTGCATCAGGTGCAGTCGGTGTGCGACCGGGTGGGCCTGTTCAACCAGGGCCGCATGGCCATTTCTGGCACGGTCGAGGAGCTGGCCCGCCAGTACATGCAGGGCGGTTATCGCATCGAGCTTGAAGCCAAAGGGGACCGCGAGGCTATTGAAAAAGCCCTGAAGGACGTGAAGGGCGTGACCGATGTGCAGTATCTGGGCCGGAATCGCTACGAGGTGCGTGCTTCCGGCGACCTGCGGGCGGAGACGGCCCGGGCCGTGGTGCTGGCCGGGGGCGGCCTGCTGAGCCTCCAGGTGGAAGCCCCCAGCCTGGATGACATCTACGTTCGTTTCTTCCAGGAGGTGAAGCATGACAGCGAGCGCTAAACCTGTTCCGAGCAAGCGCCGTGCCCGAGAAGGCTCGCCCTGGACGGGCCTGTGGGCCGTGATGTTCAAGGAGATGGCCGATTACCTCACGGGCACGCGCATGGCCATCCTGGAGATGCTCATCCTGCTCACGGCCATCGGCGCCAGCTATTCCGCCATGAGTCAGATCCGGGAGACCATCGGCCGGGATCCCTTCCTTTTCCTCAAGCTCTTTACCTTGAGCAAAGCGCCCATCCCTTCCTTCGTGGAGTTCCTGGGTATCCTCGTACCACTCATCGCCATCTCGTTGACCTTTGACGCGGTCAACGGTGAATTTAACCGCCGCACCCTTTCCCGGGTATTGGCCCAGCCCATCTATCGGGATGCTCTGCTTTTCGGCAAGTTTCTGGCCGCGTTCTTCACCCTGGCCCTGGTGCTCACGGTCATCTGGCTGCTGATCATCGGGCTGGGGCTCATCGGGCTTGGCGTGCCTCCCAGCGGCGAGACCATGGCCCGCATCCTGGTCTTCCTCATCGCCACGATTTTCTACGGCGGCGTGTGGCTGGCCCTGGCCATGGTCTTCTCCATCGTATTCCGCCAGCCCGCGGCCGCGGCCATGGCCAGCCTGGCGGTGTGGCTCTTCTTCCTCATCTTCTGGAACATCCTGGCCGGACTCATCGCGTCGGCCATCGTCCCCGTGCGCCTGGGTTTGCCGCAGGAGGTCATCGCCCAGGCCAAGCTCCAGATCGCGTTGGCCCGGTTCTCCCCCACCTTCCTCTACGGCGAGATCATGGCCGCGATCCTGAATCCCGCGGTGCGGTCGGTGGGGCTGGGGTTGCTGCTGCCCCTGTTGCCCCAGGGCGCAATTCCCGGCACGCCCTTGCCCCTGAGCCAGAGCTTGCTGATCGTGTGGCCCCAGTTCACCGGCCTCATCGCGGCCACGATCCTCCTCTTCGCTCTGGGTTACGTCCTCTTCCAGCGCCAGGAGATCCGGGCCTGAGTTTTTTCTTATACCACTTCCAAGCCCTGCGAATACGCCGCAGGGCTTTTTTTGTGCTGCGCGGCAGGTTGTGCAAAGTTTGACCAGAAGATGTA
>DRQW01000164.1 GCA_011371305.1 Anaerolineae bacterium
ATCGCAGTGCATATCGCAGCCCAACATGCCGAAGGTGAGCGCGTCTGCGCCCGGCAGCACATGGAAGAAGGGCTTTTTCTCGATGGGATCGGCCTGAATGCCCGCGGCATAGCCGAAGGGCACATAGAGCACGCCGCCCTTATTGAAGCGCACCTGACACACCCCGCGGCGGCCATCCTTGATCTTGCAGCGCAGGCCGCAGGCATAGCAGCGCACGGTGTTGTCATCCAGCTTTTCATACAACTCGCCGGGCACGGCCATGCTGTCCAGATATTCGGCGAGGGTGATGACTTTCTCGGGCATGATGGACCTCCTTGAGAGCCATTTTTCACAGAATAACATTCGTACTATAATCATACCAGCAAAGTATTTGAAAAAGGTATGACTCAAACGCTCCAATGACAGATTCATGAAACGATGGCTTTTTGCACTTGTTTTCTCGTTGCTGATAGCATCATGTGCGAACGGGAACACCGTGATTCCTTACCCGGAAGAAACCTTCGATTTCAGTGAGTTCCATGATTTCACCTTGGAGACGGGGTACACATCACTGTTTGGCTACGTGCCGAAACCAGGAATCGAAAACGCACACATTCATCGCACGCCAGATAATCAAATGAAGTTTTCGATAGCCTACTTCCTGGAATGGGAGAAGGAAATTTGTGATAGCAAGAGGATTTACTGCACCAAAATAACCAGAACCCTGCAACTCAAGTATCCCACACGCTTCCTCTCAGAAGAAGAAATCGCCCGGGTGGAGAGCACATTCGGGCGAATCACCCAGGCGGGATGGCGCGAGGAGAAAACGGCCAATTGTGACCCCGCCAACTTTCACGTATATACATGGGATGATCAACAATTTTCCGACGTCTTTTGCTGGCGAAATGAACTGACGTTGGAAACGCGGCAACGCGTGCACCAATTGTTGGAAAGCCTGACACACGGCCTTCCCAACCTGCCGTTAACGCCGCTCCCAGAAAATGATACCTGGAATTAGAGACTGTTCCGAAAATAGATTTGGTAGACCGGGAAACCGGTAGATCGGTAGACCGGGTGGGGGAGCGAATCGGCCCGGTTTTCCTGGTTTCCTGGTCTACCGTCGGCCCCACACTTGAAAAAGATTTGTGCGCCTAATTCCCTAACCCCGCGTCTCGGGCCCGGATGATGGCCTCGGCCCGGTCGGCCACCTGCAATTTGCCGAAGATATTGGAGACGTGGTTGCGGACCGTCTTCTCGCTGAGCACCAGGCGTTCGGCAATGGCCCGATTGGTCAGCCCCTGGGCGATGAGGGCTAGCACCTCCCGCTCCCGGTCGGTTAGGTCGGGGAACGCGGCCAGGGAGGGGCGGGTAGGCGTATGGGCGAAGTAGTGCAACATGCGGTCCGCGATGGCGGGGCTGAAGATAGCCTCGCCATGGGCCACGGCCCGCACCGCGCGCAGGGTCACTTCCGCCTCCGCGCCCTTGAGCAGATAGCCGCGCGCGCCGGCGCGCATGGCCGCAAATACGGTGTCATCGTCGAACATGGTCACCACCAGGATGGCGATGTCGGGCGTCTCCGCCCGGATGCGGCGGGTGGCGTCGATGCCGTTGAGCTCGGGCATGTTCAGGTCCATGATCACCACGTCGGGGCGCAGCTCCAGGGCCATATTCACGGCTTCCCGGCCCGTGGTCGCTTCGCCCACCACCTCCATATCGGACTCCCCTTGCAACAGCGCGCGCAGACCAAACCGAAACATGGGATGGTCGTCGGCGATGAGAATGCGGATGGGAGGGGTAGATTCTCGATTCATGGTTTTGAGTTCACGGTTCACAGTTTCTTGACAATGTCACATTACGTCATTCCGAGGGAGCGAAGCGATCGAGGAATCTAGCGAAGCGCCCTTCGGGCTGGATTCCGCCTCCCTGCGGTCGTCGGAATGACGTAGTTGGACGTAGTTGGAGAAAATTTGACATTGTCGAAGTTTAGACACAGATAGGAGAAGCACTGACTTTTTCTTTTCCCTATCCGTGTTTCTTCCTATCCGTGTTCTTCTTATCGATTGCTTTCCAGAATAGGCAAGCGGGCGCGGATGCGCAAGCCGCCCAAGGGAGATTGGTCGAAATGCAGCTCGCCCTCCAGCTCCTCCACCCGCTCCTGCATGGAGCGCAGGCCCACCCCCATGTGCAGGTCTGCGGGCAGACCGCGGCCGTCGTCCTCGATGGTGACGCACAGGCAATCGGGTTCGGGCGTCAGGGTAACGTGGCAGATGTGGGCATTGGCATGGCGCACCACGTTGGTCATGGCCTCCTGGGCGATGCGGAAGGCCGCCACTTCCACGGCTGCGGGCAGGTCGGGCATGGAGGCGGGCGCGTCGAGAGCAAAATGCACGCCGCTTTGGCTCAGGCGCGCGGCCATCTCCCGCAGGGCTCCGATCAGGCCCAGATCATCCAGCGCAGGCGGCCGCAGGTCATAGACCAGCCGTCGGATTTCCTGCACCGCGGCCTGGGACTGACCCTTGAGCTCATGCAACAGCAAGGTGGCGGCCTCGGGATCGCTGTCCATCAGACGCATGGCCGCCTCGATGCCCAGGGTCATGCTGGCCAGATGGGGGCCCAGGCCGTCGTGCAGATCGCGGCGCATGCGCCGTCGTTCCTCCTCCCGGGCCGTCACCAGACGCTGGCGGGAGCGACGCAGATCGGAGGTGAGGCGGACCGCGTGGGCCACCGCGCTCGCCTGTCGGGCCACGCTTGCCAGCAACGCCCGGTCAGAGCCGCTCAGGGAGCCGCCCCGTTCCCGCGGACCCACAAGCAGCCTCCCGACCTGCTCCCCCTGATAAATCATGGGGAAGGTTTCCACCACCGCGGGCGCCTGCCCGAATTCCGCGGCCATACGCACGCCCTCCGCTCCATCCAGGCCCACACCCACATAGGGGAGCTTCAGCTCCCGGGCCACCGTCTCCGCCAGGGCGGGGAACATGCCCTCGGGCGTGGCCGCGGCCTCCATGCGTTGGCCCATCTCCGAAAGCACCACCAAAGGCTGATCGCGATGGCCGTACAGCAAGCGATTGACCCCCTGTTGCAGGCGGGCCCGCAAAGGATGGGCGACGATGGCAACGATGCCCGCGGCGATGACCGCGGCCACCCAATTACTGCGGCTCTGGATGAACAAACTCGTGGCCCCCACCATCACCACATACACGCCCAGGATGAGCGCGGCCAACGCGCCATACACCAACGTGCGCCCAATGATCACGTCGATGTCGTAAAGGCGATAACGAAGGATGGCCACGGCAATGGCGACAGGAGGCGAGAGGGCCATGGCCAGCACCAGTGCGGAGGCCACGGGCCCGGAAACATGCCCCACCATTCCCGCAAAGGAAGCCAGCACCGCGGCGAACACCAGCCATTTCAACTGCTGGCGGGTTACCGCGTCCTGGGAGCGACGATAACGCAGGAGCAACGAGCTGGCCGCGGCCAGCATCAAAAACATACCCGTCAGCGGGATGGCGTTGAGCGGATCGAATTCGGTGATGATTGTGCCACGCAGCGCGTTCTGGCCGAAGGGGTTCTCGATATCGCCGTTGTTGGGCAAGGGGCCGGGATACAGAATCATCCAAACAGCGCCCGCGACCATCCAGATCGCGCCCAGCCAGGCCACGACACGCCAGCGCGAGGAGAGAAAATGGCCGTTAGGGAAAAGCAAGGGAATGAAAATGGCGATCAATGCATACCCAATAATCCACCACCAATGGAACAACCCCGCGATCAGTGCCCCAGCGTCCAACAACTGAGGCCGAATATAGAGGGTGAACAGGGCAAACTCCTCGCTGAAACCGGTCAGCGCCGCGCTCATCCCCGCCAAGAGCAGCATCCACCCGATGGGATGACGGGGATAACGGCGGGTGATGAGCATGCCGCTGGCGGTGGTCCCAATGCCCATCAACGATTGAAATCCATCAAAGCCCCAACGCTCCGGTTTGGGTAAATCCCGGTTGATGAAGAGAAGAATCAACACCAGCAATGAGAGGCCCAAGGCTGCCAAGCCGAAGACGATGGGCGCCCATGCGAAGACACGGGCGTCGGACTGCTGTTCGGCGTCGCTGTGCGTCAGTGCCTGTTCCAGTCGCCCCTGCTCATGGTCATGGACTGTCCATTGGGCCTGATGGGTCATGGTGGAAGCATTATAGCCCATCGGGCGAGAGTTGACCAGCGGCCTGTTTTGGGACTGTTTTCTGCACCACTCGCACAAAAAGGATGCTGACGAGTCGGAACCACCAGCTGAGTTTTTTCATGGGAATCTCCTTGAGAATGGTATCCTAACAAGCGCCACGAGTGACCGCTCGCTGATGCCGAGGAAAACGCCTCGCGGCCAGGTGGGCGGGCCGTGAAACGTGATGCGTAAGGCTCTCACGTTTCACGTTTTCACGCATCCCGCCCGATGTTGCTTCGCCCAACGCGGGCTTCGAGTTGATTTTGAGACGAACACACCTGCTCCATCAAGTATGTTGTTTCATTCTCAGCCATCTCTCCACGTCCAGCGTGTCCGGGCACACTCCTCGCGAGGCTTCTTGCAATGCCCGAAGTCCTTGCAGCCCCTGCCCGGCAATCCAGCGCTTCATCCACCGAAACATGATGATGAGCTCATCTCCCGCCATCTTGCGGAAGAGCCGCAGGGGTAGCGGCACTCGGAACGGTTTCTTTCCAGTGATTGCCTGAAACGTCTTCCGGCTTTCGCCCAGGCTTTTCACATCACCGCACAAGATGACCTCACGACCAATCCATTTCTCCGGACTTTCGAAGATATTGGCATTGGCCATGCCGATATCCCGAACCGCGACCCAGGGGAAGGGTGTGTCCCAGCCCATGATTTTCGGCGCGATGCCCCAGATGCCCATCGGCGGGAAGAACTCCTTTTCGGTCATGAGTTCCATAAAGGGCACGGGGCGAACGACTGTGTACGGAATCCCCAACGAGGTCATGTATTTTTCGATGACGCGCTTGTTATCGAAGTGGGGAACGCCGGAGTGGTCCTCCCCTACGCCTGCCGAAGCGAACACCAGATGCTCCACCTCGGCCGCCCGGGCCGCGTCGGCGACGTGTTTGCCCTGCCGCACCTCCCCTTCGGGACCGCTCACCTGCCAGTTTTGGACGCTGAGGACGCGGCGGTAACCATTGAAGACGCGCGCCAGCGTGGCGGGGTCGTCCATATCGCCCTGCACCACGTCGGCGCCCAAAGCCGCCAGGGCGCGC
>DRQW01000165.1 GCA_011371305.1 Anaerolineae bacterium
CGGGAAACCGGTAGACCGGTAGACCGGGGTGAGCGAATCGGCCCGGTTTCCCTGGTTTCCTGGTTTCCAGGTGTACCGGGTTACCGCCCACGATTTTCGTCCGTATCGGCGCTGGCAAGCCAGCCGTTGGACTGCTTTGAAAATACATGTCTCACGCCAAGGCGCCAAGGGCGCAAAGGAAATTAGGTGGCGATTTTCATCGGTATCGGCGCGCGGCCGCGCGTGGTGCCTGTTCTCAAAATCGCGATTGGATTTATGATTTCACCCGGATGCCACCCTCCTCATAAGTGAAAATCCATCCTGTCAGATCGCCCGGCACGATGTGATCTTTCACGTTTCCGGTGGCTGGGTCCACAAAAACACGGTAGAATCGCGAGGAGTATAAACCGCCATCGGCCTGCAGTTGCGCCTCGGTGACCTCGCGAATTCGTCGGATGCGTTCCTGCCAATGGGCCATATTCGCGGGTGTGAGGTCCACCCAGCCATCCTCCGCGTTGTCCGCTTTGATCTCCGGCCCGCGCAGCAGTTTCTCGCCATCCGGCGTGAGGATGGGGATGCCGATGGAGATGATGTGGGAGCGGAGTCGGGCGTCGGAAGCAATACGTTCGAACGCGGCCTGAGCCAAATCTTCAGGAGACATAGCCAGGGCCCGGGTCATGCTGTCGCCCGTGATCAGCTTCAGAAGGTAGGCTTCGTACAAGAGCTTGGAAAGCCGGGGCGGTCCTAAAATCTCAAAAGCAATGCTCTCCACATCGTGCTCCTGTTCCAGATGCCGCATGCGGGCTAACGCGCCTTCTCGTAGCACGCCTGCGCGGTACGTGGGCCCCAACACCGATTGATCCAGCGCACTGATGATGTCGAAGCCTGTGTTCCCGCCCTGAATTTCCATGATGATATAGTGTGCGATCTCTTCGGGCGTTACAAATTCCATCTGGTTGAGGGAAGTAATGGTGGAAAATTCCTGCAAGGCAAAGAGCCCGTTTTCGCCGGTATCGACATAAACATTTTTCAGTACTTCGCCCGTGGGTTGCCCAAAAACACCGTTGTCGGCCAGGGCTTCTTCCAGCGGCACAGCATCGTCGGGCGGGCAGTCGTAGAGCTCGATGGCACGGCCTCTGCGCTTGATGGGGCCATAGCCGATCTCTGCCCAGCCAATGGCCGCGGTGGGCTTGATCTCTTTGATGACCTTACGGGTGGGTGGCGTGCGGGCCAGTAGGAACATGAGCATGCTATGGCCACCCGCCAGCGCGGATTTGGAAAGCAGCATGGCCGAGGGTTTCTCTTCGCCGTGGGTATAGGGGATGTTCAATCCCATGCCGCCCGTGCCGCTGGTGCCCACCTTAATGTAAACGCGTACGCCGTTCCAATGCGCGCTCTCGAACTTCATGACTTCATTCAAAATCTGGATATGGCGCACCAGGTGGGGAATGTAGGTGCGTAGCACGTGCTTTTCGGCCATCTCCAAATGTTTCGCCGGGTCAGGGTCCTGCATCGTCTCCAGCAATTCATAGCTGCTGGCGTAGATGTTCTGGTAAGCGAACGCGGTGGCCGTGTTGATGCAATCGATGATGCCGTCGGGTTCATATTGGCGCACGAAGCGGGCCAGGGTGTTGTTTTCCAGGATGGCTTGTTTACGTTCTCCAACCATGGGGTCCAACAGATCCGCCAGTAGGCGTTTGCGAATTTCCCCATCCGCCAACATCTCCTCCCACCGCATATCCTTATATTCCCAGGGCACAAAGATATTTCCCCAACAGGCGTGCACGCGGGTGCCTTCGGGCGCTTCTCGGGCCAGCATAGCCGCGGTCTCTTCTGCGCTGACCTGATCAATCGAAGCAATGATGAGATGGGCCGGACGATATCGTAAAAGCTGACGGGAAATCGCCTTACCGACCTGTCCGGCCCCTCCGAGGATTAGAAAATTTCTCCCTTGTATCTCCATGTGTCAGTCCTCCATTGGACGAGTTAGGTGGGTGGGGATACGTGTGGACATATGATATCATGAGCGATGGAACCAGGGCTATTTTTCGCCTTTCCTGTCCCATGCTTTCGTAGCATAGTTCAAAAGAAATCAGGCGCCACGCGCTTTGGGGCGGTTTTACAGGAGTGATGACCGAGCTGTTGCTCCTTTTCACCAATTCCCTTTTCGAGAACATTCAATACCCTGCTACTTTCCCTCTTGTTTGCCTGGTTGTTGGATTCTTCAGTGGGAAAACTGGCGATTTTTCTTTTTCTCTGCTTAAACGTTCAGCAGAAGGGTTACGACGGTGATTTTTGTGGCACGGGGGTAAGCCCTTGACAAGGTACGTGGCATGGCTTACATTGTGAACAACGACATCATTTGCGTTTCCCCAGAAGGAGTTTATCCATGCCCGTCATCGAAACCCGGCAACTCACCAAATACTACGGCAAGGCCCGAGGCATCGTTGACGTCTCCTTGCAGGTGGAGGAGGGGGAGATCTTCGGTTTCATCGGGCCTAACGGCGCGGGCAAAACTACCACCATCCGTTTGCTGCTGGGACTCATCTTTCCTACCCGGGGCGAGGCTCGCATCTTCGGCAAGGACGCGATCAAGGACGGGCCTGAAATCCGGCGCCACATCGGCTATCTTCCCTCGGAGGTCTTCTACTACGAGGGCATGAAGGTCATCGACCTGCTCAAATACGCGGCTAGCTTCTACCCGGGCGACCACACCAAGCGCCTGCACGAGCTGGCCGAGTACATGGAACTGGACCTGCACCGCAAGATCGAAGACCTTTCGTATGGGAACCGGAAGAAGGTAGGGATTGTGCAAGGGCTGCTCCATCGCCCCAAGCTGGTGTTCCTGGACGAACCCACCCTGGGCCTGGATCCACTGATGCAGCGCAAATTCTTTGACCTGATCCGCGAGGAGAACGCTCGCGGGGTCACGGTCTTCTTCTCCTCCCACATCTTGGGCGAGGTGCAGCGGTTGTGCCAGCGGGTGGGCATCATCAAAGAAGGGCAGCTCATCGAGGTGTCGGACATCCGCACCCTGCAACAGAACAACTACAAGCGTATCTATGTCGCGGCCCGCGAGATACCGTCCGGCTATTTCGATCGTCCTGGCGTGACCAATCTGGAGGCGGTCAATGGCGGCGTGCGTTTCTTCTACAAAGGGGATATCGACGCCATCGTCGCCCGCATCAGCGCCCTGGACCTCATCGACGTCACTATCGAAGAGCCCACCCTGGAAGAAATTTTCATGCACTACTACGAATAGCCGTTAGCAGCGGCGGCCCCGCACGGCAGCATAGCGCAGGGTGTCAAATGCGTAATCCGTATTCCGTATTGCGTGGCGATCGAACGGAATACGAAATACGCAATGCGAACTTTGTCACCTCGCCCCACATTGGCTTGGAGTCGCTCTCACGAACTAGCCCAACGACATCATGAACACAAACATCTTCCAATTCGAACTACGGATGAAGCTGAAGTCCGCGCTGACTTGGTCCATCGCTGTGGTGGCGGTGAGTCTCATCTACCTGGGGCTGTATCCCTCCCTGGCGCAGGAGGCCGACCTGTTGGAACAGGCGATCCGCCAATTCCCGCCCCAATTCCTGCAGGCCTTTGGGATGCAGCATTTTCATCTTGACACCATCATGGGCTTTTACAGCTTTGTGTTCCTGTTCATCCAGGTATTGTTAGCGGTGCAGGCTTCCATGTACGGAGTTGGGTTGGTGTCGGTGGATGAGGCGGAATTTACCGCGGATTTCCTGCTTACCCGACCCGTGACCCGCGGCCAAATCCTCACCAGCAAATTCCTGGCCTCGTTCGTCGTTCTCACCCTTACCAACGCGGTGGTGTGGGTCAGCTCCCTGGCCTTTCTGGAACTGTTCGACGCGGGCCGGGGCTACGACCAGCACGCAGTCATCCTGCTACTCAGCAGCATTGTTCTCTTTCAGCTCTTCTTCCTCACCGCGGGCGCGGCCATCTCTCTGCTGGTGAAGCGGGTCCGTAGCGTCACGCCCTACGCCCTGGCTCTGGCTTTCGGCATGTATCTGCTGGGCGCGTTCAGCGGCATGTTGGGTGACGTCAAACTGGAGCTAATCACGCCCTTCAAGCACTTTGATCCCAACGCTATTATCGAGAACGACGCCTGGGATCCCTCCCTGGTCGCCATTAGCATCGCCGTCATCCTGATCTCCATAGCCATCACCTACTGGCGATACCTCCATCGCGACATCCCCGCGGTGGCGTGAGAGGGATCTCACGCAGAGACGCTAAGTCGCCAAGGGACTAGGGTTTGCTGGTGGCAGGTGAACGACTTCCTGCCAGAAGCCCTTGCCACTTGCGACTTGCAAACCTGCTTAGCGGCTTGGCGTGAGCCAAAAGGAGCCGTCGTATGAACATCTACCTGCGAGAACTGCGAGCGAATCTCAAATCCCTCATCATCTGGAGCGTGATCATCATCCTGCTGGTGGTGATCGCGGTCACGAAATTCGCGGCCTACGCGGATAATCCGGAAATGCTCGCTATCCTGGATGCCTATCCCAAGGCCCTGCTGGACGCATTGAACATGCACGCGTTCAATCTCACCACCCTTAACGGCTTCCTGGGCGTCATGTTTCTCTACTACGCGTTGATGGGGGCCATAGCCGCGGGGCTGTGGGGCAGCGGTGCCCTCGCCCGGGAAGAACGCAACAAGACCATCGAATTCGCCCTGGCCTTACCCATTACCCGCACCCGGTTTCTCACGGCCAAGGCCCTGGCCGCTCTCACCCTCAGCGCCCTCTTCGTCCTAATCACCTGGATGACAACCCTGGTTGCCATCCAGTCATACCAACCGGATGAATCCGTGTACGCGTTCCTCGCCCGGGAGATGATGGCCATGTTCGCCATCGAGGTGATCTTCCTCGCCATTGGCCTCCTGGTTGCATCCGTATCGAAGCGGCCCAAGCGTACAGGAGCCATGGTCACCGGCGTCATTCTCACGCTCTACTATGTTTCTATGATTGCGGGCCTGCACGAAAAGCTGGACTTTCTCAAATACCTGTCGCCCTTCAAGTACTTCGATGCGGCGAAACTGTTGCACGAGGGCCGGGTGGACCCGGTGTATTGGGCGCTGACCGCGGGGATTGTGGTTTGCAGTCTGGTGGGGGCTTATTGGGCCTTTCATCGGCGGGATATTTTTGTGTAAAGTTTGGGTAACGCGGCCCTTGACAAGTCATCAATTGTCTTCTATACTGGTATAGACCACTGAACCACTAGACCGATTTTTCCCATTTCCGGTGGCCGCGATGCTTGACAAAAATCACCCTCTCCCCATCTATTTTCAGCTAAAGGAATTGCTCCGGGAAAAGATTGCGTCCGGTGAATGGAAGCCGGGAGACATGGTACCATCGGAACGGGAGCTGAGTGAGCAGTTCCATATCAGCCGCATGACCGCGCGCCAGGCCCTGAGTGAGTTGGCCACGGAGGGGTTGTTGCGACGGGAGCAGGGTCGGGGGACGTTTGTGGCCGAACCGAAGATCGAACATGGCCTCACGCGGCTCACCGGTTTTACCGAGGACATGAAGGCGCGAGGGTTGAGGCCGGGCGCCCGGGTCATCCGCTTGGAGCTCATCACGCCGCCTTTGTTGGCGATGCAGGCGTTGCAGATCAGTCCAGAGACGAAGATCGTCTTGCTGGAGCGCTTGCGCCTAGCCGAGGGGGAGCCCATCGCCCTGGAAACCAGTCATCTGCATTTTCCGGGCGTAGAAGCTTTGTTGAATGAGGACTTTGAAAATCACTCCCTGTACAGCATCCTTTCTGAGAAGTATCAGATTACACCGGCTCGAGCCGTGCAGAAAATCGGGGCCGATCTTTGCAGCCAACGGGAACAAGCCCTACTGAACATTGGGGAGGGGGCGCCCGTGTTGCGAAACAAGCGTATCACCTACGACCAGTGGGGTCGTCCTTTCGAATACACCGAATCCGCTTATCGTGCGGATCGCTACGTCTTCCAGGCTGAACTCAATGCATCGTGAATTTGGAGGAGGTTGCCATGTGAAACTGCCTATATCTCGTTCATTCCACTTTCGCCATCTCACCCCCACTTCATCAGGAGAAAACGTGATCATGAAATCTACGCTATTCAAACTCACCCTCTTCCTTTTGCTTATCGTCATGCTGGCGGGATGTGCGCAAAAGCCTGCAGATACGCAAGCGCCCGCCCAAAAACCCGCGGCCACCCAGGCACCTGCCCAAGAGAAGCCCACCGAGGCCCCCAAAGAGATGGCCACCGAGGCTCCTAAGGCCGAGGAAATGGCCCCTGTTACCCTGACCGTGTGGTCGTGGCGCACTGAGGACGAGGATGCTTACAACGAGATCTTCGATGTGTATGAACAAGCGCATCCCAACGTCACCGTGGAATTCGTGCCTTTCGTCGCGACCGATTACAATAACATTCTGGCTACGGGCCTCACGGGTGAAGGTGGGCCCGATGTGGTTCAGCTTCGCGCCTATGGCGGCTTGCAGCCCCTGGTGGAAGCGGGCCAGCTTTTGCCTCTGGACGGAAAAGTGAAAACCCTGTCCAACTTCTCGCCCGATCTGCTCAAGGGTGCCATGGGCGTCAAAGATGGGCATATCTACGGTGTGCCTTTTGGCATCCAAACCCTGGCCGCCTATTACAACAAGGGCATCTTCGAGAAGCTGGGCCTGAGTGAGCCCACCACCTGGGATGAATTCATCAATGTTCTGGAGACGCTGAAGAAAGAAGGTTACATCCCCATCGCGGCCCCGGCCAAAGACACCTGGATGCTGCCCATCATCCACGACACCGTAGGCGCGCCTCGCTATGGCGGGCCGGAATTCGAAAAGAAAATCCTGGCTGGCGAGACCGACTTCACCGATCCTAACTACGTCGCTTCCATCCAACTGGTGAAGGACCTGCAGCCCTACATGCCCGATAACGTGGTCGGCGTGAGCTATCAGGATGCTCGCACCCTCTTCCTCACCGAGCGAGCCGGCCTCTTCCTCGGCGGCTCCTTCGAGGTAGGCTATTGGCGTAACGAGGGGCCTGAGCTGGACATCGGCATCTTCCGGGTGCCCCCGGCCCCCGATTCCGTCCTCGACCATCCGCTGACCCCTGGCTGGATGGATGGATCCTACGGCGTCAATGCCAACAGCGACGCCAAGGAAGAAGCCATCAAGCTAGTGGAATGGATGGGCACCAAGGAATTCGGGCAAATGTTCACCGAGAAGATCAAGCAGCTTTCGCCCGTGCCAGGCACCGAACCCAAGGACCCGGTTCTGGCTCAGTTCGCCAAGTTCTATGAAGAAACGCCCGCGTCCTACATGCTGTTGGTGGATTTCCGCTATGGTGATCCTTCCGGCACAACCTTGATGGGCAATGGCATCCAGAAGATGCTGCTTGGCGAAATGACCGCGGAAGAGGTTGCCCAAAGCCTGCAAGAGGGCATCTCCCAGTGGTTCAAACCCAAACAATAAACCATCACCCCATCTCTTCTTCTCCTAGATGGCTGGCGGGTATCCCCCGCCCGCCAGCCATCATCTTTTCGCTTCGTAAAACCGGGCAACCGAGAGGCCAGGAAGTTAGCCGACTCCCCTGATTTCCTGGTCCACTGTTCATTTGTATCGATGGCATCGACGCTGGCTTGCCTGACGTTGCCTTCCAAAACCTGCGACGTGTTATCAGCATGGTCCACCCCCTACGAGGTTCGCCGAGATGACCGTTTCTACCGCCAAACCAACCAGGGGCAAAAAACGCAAACGCGCCAAGGGTGTGGGGACGGGCGCACCACCTTGGGAGATCATCGCGCTGTTCATCCTGCCAGCCTTTTTGCTTTACACCATCTTCATGATCTGGCCCTTGTTCCAGTCCTTGTATTTTAGTTTCTTCGAGTTCAAGGGCCTGGCGCGTGGTGGGTTCGTAGGATTGCGCAATTTTCATGAATTATTTACCCGGTACCCCTTGAATGAGCAGCTTCCCAGGGCGTTTTGGCACAATGTGTATTTCTTTATTGGGACCATGCTCATTCAGAATACCATGGGGCTGCTATTTGCCAAGCTGCTCTATGCCTCTCGCTTTGGCAAACGCTTCTTCCAGACGGTGTTTACCCTCCCATATCTCATCAGCGCCCTGGTGGTGGGCTATCTGTGGAGCTTGATGTTGAATCCGTTGTTTGGCCCGGTGAACCAAATTCTGCGGGCCATCGGGTTGGAATCGCTGGCCAGGCCCTGGTTGGGTGATCCGGCCACCGCTTTGCCCGCGATCATTTTGGTCAACGCTTGGCAATGGGTCGGTTTCCCTATGCTGCTTTTCTCGGCCGGGCTGGCCAATATCAGTAATGAGCTGCGCGAAGCAGCCCATATCGACGGCGCTACCAGTTGGAAACTGTTTCGACACATCGAACTGCCCTTGCTTCTGCCCGTCATCGGCATCGTCACCGTGCTTACTTTCATCGGCAATTTCAACGTCTTCGGCATTGTGTGGGCCATGGGTGGGGTCAATGGTGAACCAGCCGGGGCCACGGACGTGCTGGGATTGGTGTTTTATCGGACAGCCTTTCGCGGGGGCGTGGATGCGTTCGGTCTGGCCTCCGCCCTGGCTGTGCTCATGTTCATTTTCATCTTCGGCGTCTCCATGTTGATGCTGCGTTACTTCCGCCACATGGAGGAAAACCTGACATGAGCCAACACATCCACCCTTCCTCCCGCCGTATCAATCTGGCCTCGATTGGAGCCAACGTACTCTTATGGGGCTATGCGGCCATTGTCATCTTACCCTTGTTATTGGTGGTGAGCAACGCCCTACGGCCCACGCGCGAAATCTTCAAGAACCCCGTAGGGCTGCCCACGTCGCCCAGCTTCGAAAGTTTCGTCAAAGCGTGGGAAGAAGCCAGCTTCAACATTTATTTCTTCAACTCCTTGCTGATCACCGTTGCTTCCGTGCTCTTGGCCACCGCGGTCTCGGCCCTGGCGGGCTACATGCTCGGGCGTTATAAATTCCGAGGAAGCATGTTACTGACCGCCTATTTTTTGGCTGGGCTCATGCTTCCCTTTCGACTGGCCATCGTGCCCCTGTTCCTTTTGCTCAACGATATGGGGCTCATCGACAATCGTCTGGGCCTGATCCTGGTCTATGCGGCCACAGGCATTCCCTTTTCCATCTTCATCCTCTCCTCTTTCTTCCGGCAACTGCCCAAAGAATTGAGTGAGGCCGCGCGTATCGATGGCGCGGGCGAATTCACCATCTTTGGTCGTATCATGCTGCCACTGGTGCGCCCCGCCCTGGCCACCGTTATTGTCTTTCAGTTTGTCCCTTTGTGGAACGACTTCTTCTTCCCCTTGGTTCTGCTTCGTTCCACCGACAAGTGGACGCTGCCTGTGGGCATGACCCGTTTCTTTGGTGAATTTCAGGCCGATTGGTCCACCCTCTTCGCTGGGCTTATCATCACCACCCTGCCCTTGATTATCATTTTCCTCCTGGCCACCAAACAAATCATTGCTGGGTTAACCGCAGGCATCGGCAAATAATTAGGATGCGTTCGCTGACCGACCCTTCCCTCGCGCCGCCGACCTGGCGCGCCATCGACGCCATCATGAAACAAGGGTTGGCGTCTGTGTTTCCGGCTGGCGTGTTGCTCATCCAGCAACACGGGCAAACTCGTTTCCATCAAAGCTATGGCTGGATCGAGCCGGAAGAAAAGCGCTGGCCTGTTCGCCTCGATACCCTCTTCGACCTGGCTTCTCTGACCAAACTCTTCACCGCCACCGCGTTGCTTACCCTGGTGAATGCGGGGAAAATCGGCCTGGACACACCCGTCTCCCAGGTCATCCCCGAATTCCGCGGCGTGCATCCCCTGCGCTCGGGGATCGACCCCCATACCAAACGGGTGCTTCCTCCCGATCCTCGCTGGAAGGGGAAGGCCACTCGTCTGGAACACATCACCTTTCGCCATTTGCTCACCCACACCTCGGGCCTCGCGGCCTGGGATGACATGTGTATTTCTGTGAACCAAACCGGGGTGATCTATCCGCACCAAGTGGATGCTGCCACGCGCCAGCGACGCTTGAACGTGTTGCTATACACACCCCGCGTGGTCACCCCGCCCGGAACACAGTGCCTTTACAGCGACTTGGGTTTCATCCTGTTGGGCGAGGCCTTGGAACGACTCACGGCGGAACCTTTGCAAAAATACCTGCTGCGCCATGTGCTGACCCCCTTGGGGATGACCCATGTCACCTTTAATCCTTTGGCGCATGGCGTTCCTCGCGAAACCATTGCTCCAACCGAACGCTGTCCCTGGCGTCAACGTCGGCTTTGGGGCGAAGTCCATGATGAAAACGCGGCGTGTTTGGGGGGCGTGGCAGGCCATGCCGGGCTTTTTGGCACGGCCAGCGACGTGGCGAAGCTAGGAGAATGCTATCGCACAGGAGGTGGTGGCTTACTTTCACCCGCCTTGGCGCAAGAAGCGATTTCAGAGCAGGTAGCCACTTCGGGCGTGCGGCGGGGCCTGGGCTGGCAACTGATGACGAATGATGGGAGTCCGGTGGGAAGAGGGTTTGGCCCGGACAGTTTTGGGCATACGGGCTTTACTGGCGTCTCCCTCTGGGTCGATCCGGCGCGCGCACTCACGGTCGTGTTGTTAACAAACCGTGTCTATCACGGTCGTGCGCCTGAACCTATCGCTCAATTCCGCCTCCGCCTGCATCAGGCTATCCTCCAGGCGGTGGACACGCAATTGGAGCCTGTGCCATGAGTGGATTTGTCATCGGCGTGGATGGTGGCGGCAGCAAAACTGAAGCCGTGCTTCTGGATTGGGAGGGCCGAGAGCTGGGCCGGGGCCGGGGTGGGTCATCCAATTGGCATCTGGTGGGACGGGACGCAGCGCGAGACGTGTTGGCAGCGGTGATGGCCGAGGCCGCGACCGCGGCTGGGGTGGATTTGGCCCGGGTGCAGGCTGTCACTTGGGCGCTGGCTGGTGCAGGCCGGCCCGCCGAAGCGGATGCGTTGCGTTCTGTGCAGGCTGAATTGTTGCCCCATGCAGTCGGTCAGGTAGTGACCGACGCCCTGGCCGCGTTGGTGGGAGGTGTGGGGGCCCGCTTCGGTGTCGTCGCTATCTCGGGGACGGGGATGATGGTGTATGGTGAAAATGGCCCGGACATCCAAGCTCGTGCGGGCGGCTGGGGTCACTTACTGGATGAAGGTAGTGGTTATGCCATCGCGATGCACGCGCTGCGGGCTATTGCACGCGTCCACGACCACGTCGACGCCCTGCCAACCCAACTGACTCAATCGCTTTTGGCGGCCCTTGGCCTTCATGCACCCCAACAGCTTATCCCCTGGTTGTATGCGCCTGAGCGTCGGCCCGCGCACGTGGCGGCCCTGGCACCGCTGGTATTGGATGCTGCGGAAGCAGGTGATCTTTTGGCCATGGAGGGAATGTTGCGCGCGGCAGACGCCTTGGCCGCGGGCGTCGATGCTGTGGCCCGGCAATTGGCCTTGAAAACCCCCTTCCCCCTGGTGTTATCAGGCGGCCTGCTGACCGGGAATGCTTTTTATCGCGCGGTGGTCGCACAATCCATCCGTACACGCGTACCCGCGGCTCGCCCCATGCTTCCGCAGGCAGATGCGGCCACAGGCGCAGCGCTGTTGGCCCTGGCGATGTTGGGACGCACCTTACCTCCTCGTGTGTTACCATCGTCGGACGGGGATGGTGTATGGGCTTCGGAACAGCCGAATGTTTTGACCCACGAGCTGGATAGGCGTTCCGCGTTGGAACTGGCGGGGTTGATGCATCTGGAGGATGGTCGGGCCGTGGCTTCGATGCGTCCCGTTTTGCCTCAAATCGCCACGGCTATCGATGCCATCGCCGCGCGCATGAAGCAGGGCGGACGGTTGATCTACGTGGGGGCGGGGACGTCGGGCCGATTGGGTGTGTTAGACGCATCGGAATGCCCGCCCACCTTCAACACGGCCCCTGGCCAGGTGGTGGGCATCATCGCCGGAGGACCGAAGGCCCTGACTGAGGCAGTCGAAGAAGCCGAGGATGATCCCAACGCAGGGGCCCAGGACATCCAGGCATTGGATGTGGGGCCGTTGGATAGTGTGGTGGGCATTGCTGCCAGCGGACGTACGCCCTATGTGGTCGGAGCATTGACTGAGGCCCGGCGGCGAGGCGCGTTGACCCTCGCGCTCATCTGCAACCTACCCGCACCCCTGGCCCAGATCGCGGAACACGTCATCGCTCCCTTGGTTGGCCCCGAAGTGATCGCCGGTTCGACCCGGCTCAAAGCGGGCACCGTGCAGAAACTTGCACTAAATATGCTCAGCACGGGCGTCATGGTGCAGCTGGGGAAGACGTATGGGAATTTGATGGTGGACCTGCGGCAGCAAAACGTGAAATTACAACGCCGGGCGCGGCGCATCGTGGCTCAGGCATGCCAGATCACTGAGGAAGAAGCCGCACAGGTTTTGGCCCAAAGCCGGGGGGATGTGAAAGTGGCTATCGTCAGCTATCTGCTGGGGATCGATCCTGAAGCCGCGCGTCGCCGCTTGCAGCAGGCTGAAGGGTATGTGCGCAAGGCATTGTTGTCCCGAGATGCAAGCGAATGACTTTTTGTCTTAATGAATGATGAGCACACGCATACTGTCAGAATCTGGAATTTGACCATTTCCTGGGATGCTTTTATACTTCCACCACAATTGCAGATATCTTCGCCCCGTTGTGGGCGACCGGGGGAAGTCCGGTGAAAATCCGGCGCTGTCCCGCAACTGTGAGAGCTTCGGCTCAAGCCAGATCGCCCGGCACAGGCGCAGCTTTCTGCGAGGCACAGAGGCTGCGAACGTTTCCTTTGCCCGACATCCCCCCTGAAAACCAGGGGGGTTCTTTTTGTCTCAAAACCGCGTTGGCATTCATCATGACATAAATCGTTCCATAAGGAAGTTCCCATGACACTGACAGAAATCATCGCGCAAATTCAACCGCTGGATGAATCGGCCATGCATCAGGCCCGCGCCCGCCAGGACCAACTCACGAAACCCCAAGGCAGCTTGGGCCGTTTGGAAGCGCTGTCCATTCAGATCGCGGGCATAACAGCCAATCCGCGTCCTGTCATCCGCCACAAGGTGATCATGGTCATGGCCGGGGATCACGGCGTGGTGGCCGAGGGCGTCAGTGCATTTCCCCAGGAAGTCACCCCGCAAATGGTGCTTAATTTCCTCCATGGCGGCGCGGCCATCAACGTGCTGGCCCGCCATGTAGGCGCGCGGGTTGTGGTCGTCGATATGGGCGTGGCCACGGACCTGCCCGCGCATCCCGGGTTGGTGAACAAGAAGATCGCCCATGGCACAGCCAACATGGTCCAGGGCCCGGCCATGCGCCGTGAACAGGCGGAGCAGGCCATCCTGGCCGGGGCCGAGGTGGTGGTTGAAGAAATAGCCAAAGGTCTGGACATACTGGCGACAGGTGACATGGGTATCGGTAATACGACGCCTTCGGCGGCCATTGCCGCCGCGCTGACGGGTCGCGATCCGGCCGAGATCGTAGGCCGGGGCACGGGCCTGGATGATGTTGGGGTGCAGCGTAAGATTCAGGTTGTGCGTCAGGCCCTGGCCGTGAATAAGCCTGATCCCAACGATGCACTGGACGTGCTGGCCAAGGTAGGCGGATTTGAGATCGCGGGTCTGGCCGGCGCGATGCTGGTCGCAGCCGCGCACCGCCGTCCCGTCATGGTGGATGGCTTCATCTCCACGGCCGCGGCCATGATTGCGGTAGGGCTCGCACCCGCGGTGCGGTCCTATCTCATTGCCAGCCATCATTCGCAAGAACAAGGCCACGGGATCATGTTGGACTGGTTGGGCCTGCACCCCCTCTTGGATCTGGATTTGCGTCTGGGTGAGGGCACGGGCGCAGCCCTGGGCATGTCCCTGGCCGAAGCTGCGTGCAAAATCCTGAATGAGATGGCCACTTTCGCCGAAGCCGCCGTGGCAGGAAAGCTGCTTTGACAATTGTACCTCGACGCTGATTACGAAACGGTCATCAGCGTCCACGTTAGGCGAAGCGCTAACGGGCGTAAAACGTGATGCGTGAGACGTGAGGGGCTCATGCATCACCCATTGCGCATCACGAAATCGGCTGATGACCATATAGCCGCAAGTCATTCTCATCGGTAACGGCGAGTCAGCGCTCGTGTCGCCTGCCGACTATCTGAACACGGAAGACGCCTCATGCTCACTTCCCTCCTCGCGGCCTTCCAGTTCCTCACCATTTTCCCCTTGCCCGCCCGATGGCAGCCTTCCTTGGCCGAGCTGGGCCGGGCCGTGGGATGGTTTCCCCTGGTGGGGCTTGTAGTGGGTGCGTTGCTGGCCGGAGCCAACTGGCTGTTGGGATTCTTCCTGCCGTCCGGGCTCAGTGCCGTCCTCATCCTGGCTCTCTGGATGCTCGCACATGGGGCCATCCATTTCGACGGTTTTCTTGATACCTGCGACGGCTTGTTCGGCGGAAAAACCCCCGACCAGCGGTTGACCATCATGCGCGACCACCGGGTGGGCGCGTTTGCTGTGGCCGGGGGAGGTCTGCTGTTATTGTTCAAATACAGCGCCCTTACCACATCGGCGGATCGCACCCTGGCTTTGTTTCTGGCTCCAATCCTGGGACGTTGGGGCATGGCCCTGGCCATCGTCCTCTTTCCCTACGCCCGGGAACAGGGCCTGGGGCGGGTCATGAAGGACCACGCCCACTGGCCTCAGGCGGTTCTGAGTACCGCTATCACCCTTTTGGCGGTAGGGAGCCTGGGCGGGTGGTCAGGGGCAGTGGCGATGGTGGTTACATTGGTCATCCTCTCCCTGACAGCGGGCTTCATCCAAACGCGCATTCCCGGCCTGACCGGCGACAGCTACGGTGCCATCTGCGAAGTGATCGAAGCAGCCGCGTTGGCAACCTTTGTTTCGATTTGATCCCACCTCCTCTCCTCCCGTGAAGTTTAGCCGCCCATGTCCGACCTGCTCCCTGGCCTCATGTTGACCCGCGATGACCAGGCATTGATCGTACACAGCGATACGCCGATGTATATCCTTTCCTCCGCAGTTGTCGGAGGCGGATTCATCCACGCCCGGTTCATCCTCAATCGGCACGTCTCCAAACACTACGATCATCCCGACCCCGCGAGGGACCTGCGCGCATTTGCCCATACCCGAGGCATCCGGGAACCTTTTGTGGGGCTGATGACCGCGGTTTATCTCCACCGAGCGCAGGTGATCACCCTGGCTGAGGATGATGTCCGCTTGAGTTTGGTCATGACAGCCGGTTTCAGCAACGTGACCGCCGCGGGCTTGAGCCCTCCCGTTCGAGAGCATGGCCCAACTCCTCCGGGGACCATCAACCTTATTTTGCTTATTCATGGCGAACTCACACCCGCGGCCATGGTCAATGCGGTCATCACCGCCACCGAAGCTAAGACGCATACGCTGCTCCAATGGCAGCTGCCATCGCCTGGCGGCCATCTCGCCACTGGCACGTCCACGGATGCGGTGGTGGTGGCCTGTACGGGGCAAGGGCCCCGGATGCCTTATGCGGGCCCGGCTACGCCCATCGGCCATCTGATCGCGCGGGCGGTGCGTCAAGCCCTTGTCACCTCAGGACCATCTTAGTTGTCAGGGATCGGCTTATCATGCTTTCCTCATGCTAAAGCGTATCACGGTCATTCTCCTCGCCCTTTTATTAGATCAGTTCCTTGGCGATCCCCCGAACCGCTGGCATCCAGTCGCCTGGATGGGGCGCGGCATTGCCTGGAGTCAACGGCACGCGCCGGGGGGAGGGGAAGCCCCTGCCCGGCAGCTAGCCTATGGCGGGGCCATCGTTCTGGTGGGGGTTTCCCTGGCCGCGACCGCGGGGGTGCTCCTGGCCAGGCTCGCCCGTTCCCTGGCCTGGCCGGGCATCGTAGTGGAAGCCCTGGCTTTGAAAGCCACGTTTTCCCTGCGTGGCCTGATTCGGGCTGCGCGTCAGGTGGAAACCGCGCTTCTGGCTCATGATCTACCCTCGGCCCGGCGCTGGCTGAGCTGGCATCTGGTTAGCCGAAGCACCGAGGAGTTGGATGCATCCCAAGTCGCCGCGGCTACCATCGAATCCGTGGCCGAAAACCTTTCCGATGGCGTGCTTGCGCCCCTGACCTGGTATACTATCGGGGGATTGCCCGCGGCCTGGGCTTACCGATTCCTCAACACCGCCGATGCCATGCTTGGATACCGAGATCCCGCCCGGGAGTGGCTAGGCAAAATCCCTGCCCGTGCTGATGATCTGGCTAACCTCTTGCCCGCGCGCCTGACGGCACTGTTCATCATCCTGGCCGCACCCCTGGCCGGGGGCAACGTGTGTCGGGCATGGCGGATATGGCGGCGAGACGCGAGGAAGACCACAAGCCCCAATGCAGGCCATCCCATGAGCGCGATGGCGGGCGCCCTGGGCGTGCGGCTGGAAAAGTCAGGCCATTATGTGCTGGGCGATGAGTTGGCGGCGCCCATCCCTAGCGACATCGAACGAGCCATTCATCTTGTCCACCTCGGTCTTCCTTACCCCTGAACGCATTCACTGGTTGGTTTCGGCAGAGGCCCGGCCCTGGCTGGATGCCCTCACTGCCGCGCCACCCGACGATAGACAGTTGCTGGAGGTGTTGACGCGGCTGCGGCAACAGTTTTCACCTGAACACGCGGCCGCGTTGGTGGAGCAGGCCCGGTTGCGGAAGCGGGCTGAGAAGAAGTTTCCCGGCCGGGCGAAGGAGATGTTCTTCGAGCGTACCGCGTTGGAACAGGCCAGCCCCATGCCCGTGTCAGCATGGACCGCGCGACGCTACGGTCGTTACGGGTGGGTGGCGGACCTGGGTTGCGGGCTGGGGGGTGATAGCCTGGCTTTGGCCGAGGCAGGCTGTCGTGTGGTGGCCGTGGACTGGCAGGAGTTGGCCCTGGCCTTGACTCGCGCCAATGCCCGGGCCTGGGGACTGGCTCTGCGCGTCCATCCCCTTCGGGCGAATGTCACGCGGCCCGCCTGGGATGTGGACGTGGCCTGGGCGGATCCGGGGCGACGGGAGGGGGCTCAGCGCGTCTTCCACCCCGACCGGTTGCAACCCCCCCTTGCCGCGCTGCTGGCCTTGCAGCGGACGCATATCCCACACCTGGGCGTGAAACTGATGCCCGGCCTGGATCATACGTTCATCCCACCTGAAGCTGAGGCCGAGTGGATCAGCCTGAACGGGGAGTTGAAGGAGGCCGTGTTGTGGTTTGGCAGTTTGGTGGAGCGGCCAGGCAGGCGGGCCACGGTTTTGCCTGCGGGGGTTAGTTTGTGGCACGAAGGTGCCGAAGCTCGCGTGGCCAGGCCGGGGGCGTTTCTCTACGAACCGGATCCCGCGGTGATCCGCGCTGGCGCGGTGGGCGATCTTGCAGTTCAATTGGGTTTGTGGCAGATTGATAGGGAGATCGCTTATCTCTCGGGCGATGAACTCATTATCACGCCTTTCGCCCGAGCCTGGGCCATACTCGAACATCACCCCTTCCACCTCAAAACCCTCAACCAACGGCTGCGCGCGCTGCAGGCGGACGTAGTTGCGGTGAAAAAGCGAGGCTCGCCCATCGCCCCCGAGTCCTTTCGCCGCAAACTCCGCAGCACGCCGGGCGGTCGCCCCGTCATCGTCGTGCTCACGCGTGTCATCAACCGCCCCTGGATGATCCTGTTAGCGAAATGAAGATAAACCATGCGCCTACCCTTTCTCAACTGCGCGAGCTCAGTGCCGAACTGGGCCGCCTGCTCGATGAACAGCATCTCACCATTGCACTGGCCGAAAGCTGTACAGGCGGCCTGCTGGCCAGCATCCTGACCGATATCCCGGGTAGCTCCCACTATGTCATGGGCGGTGTCGTTTCCTATAGCAATGAAGCCAAGATGAAGGTGCTGGGCGTTCGGCCTGAGACTCTGGAAGCCCATGGCGCGGTGAGTCCTGAGACCGCGTTGGAAATGGCCCAAGGGGTACGTGCCCTGTTACAGACCGATCTTGCCATCGCCATCACGGGCATTGCCGGGCCTGGCGGGGGCACGCCCGAGAAGCCGGTGGGGCTGGTGTATCTGCACCTGGCCGCGGAGGATGTGGATTGGGGTGAGATGCATGTCTGGCCTTATGATCGCATTGGGAACAAACGCGCGAGTGTGGCCGCGGCCATGCGTCTGGCGCGACGGTATGTCAAGGGTCGCACGATGCAAGTGGACCCCAAACCTACGCGGCCTCCCCAAGAGCCTCCTGCGGTGCTGGTTGAAGCGTCGTGGCGGCAGGGGGCATGGGAACCCCACGCGGTTTGGTTAGGAGAACAGCGAAAGCTTGTGGTAGGGCGCGGGCGACAGGAGCGCACACCCGAAGGTGTTTGGATTATGACGGTCGAGTTTGCGGATGGCGGGCGGGCGGAGTTGATGGTGGACCCTGCCGCGGGCGTATGGCGCTTGCGACGCCATTGGCCCCCGCGACGATATGCCTGATTTGGGATGGGTTTTCCCTTTCCCCTATAATTGGAGCGAGTATGAGGCAAGGGGAGACAGTCAAACGTCTGTTAGCCAGCATGCTGTTCGGGCGTTTGATGTACACCCCAGCCTGGTGAGTTTGAACACGTGATTTGCAGCAAACTTCAATTCTATATCCCTTTCGTTTCCCAAAGGAGGGAACATTGAAACTCCACGAATATCAAGCAAAACGGATCTTCGCCAAGTATGGCGTGCCCATTCCTGAAGGGGATGTGGCAACGACGCCGGAGGAGGCCCGGGCGATTGCGGAACGCATCGGTGGGCCGGTGGTTGTGAAGGCGCAAGTTTTGGTCGGCGGTCGTGGTAAAGCAGGCGGCGTGAAGTTGGCCAGGACGCCCGCAGAGGCCGAGGAAAAAGCCCGGGCGATCCTGGGGATGACCATCAAAGGGTTGACGGTAAAAAAGGTGTTGGTGGATCCCGCCGCGGATATCCAGGATGAAATCTACCTGGGCATGATCATCGACCGGGCCCGGCAACGAGTCGTGATGATGGCCTCCAGCGAGGGTGGGGTGGACATCGAAGAGGTGGCCGCGACCAAGCCCGAGGCCATCAAAAAGGTATTGATCGATCCCTTCCTGGGGATGCGATCCTATCAGGCCGTGGAGATCGCGTCGGGTATTGGGTTGGAGAAGAGCCAATTCCGCCAGTTCATCAAGATCGCCACAGGTCTTTACCAGGCGTTCGTGGATTCGGATGCGGAGTTGGCCGAGATCAATCCCCTGGTCGTGCAGGGGGATGGGAGTTTGTTGGCCGTGGATGGCAAGATGGTGTTGGATGACAATGGCCTGATGCGGCATCCCGACTTGGCCGCGATGCGCGATCTGGATGAAGAGGATCCGGCTGAGACCGCGGCCCGAGAAGCGGGCCTCAGTTACATCAAATTGGATGGTGAGATCGGCTGCATGGTGAACGGCGCGGGCCTGGCCATGGCCACCATGGATATCGTCAAACACTATGGCGGCGAGCCAGCGAATTTCCTGGACATTGGCGGTGGGGCCAACGCGGCCAAGGTTGCTGCAGCCTTGCGCATTATCCTGGGCGACCCCAACGTCAAGGCGGTGCTGGTGAATATTTTTGGCGGCATCACCCGATGCGACGAAGTAGCCAAGGGGCTGCTCCAGGCCATCGAGGAAGTGAAGCCGGACGTACCTTTTGTTATCCGATTGGTCGGCACCAACGAAGAAGAAGGCCGGGCCTTGCTGGCTGAAGCCAATTTCCCGACCGCGCGCACCCTGGCGGAAGCCGCTCAAATGGCCGTGGCTGCCGCCCGCGGCGAACTCAAGTGAGGTGAATTATGAGCATTTTGGTCAACAACGATACGCGATTGATTGTTCAAGGATTGACTGGCCGCGAAGGGAGTTTCCATGCGGCGCAGATGCTGGAATATGGCACGAATATCGTGGCGGGCGTCACGCCCGGTAAGGGCGGCCAGGAGCATCTGGGCGTGCCCATCTTCGACACAGTGAAGGAGGCCAAGGAGGCCACAGGTGCCAATGCCTCCATCATCTACGTGCCCGCCCGCTTCGCTGGCGATGCCATCCTGGAGGCGACGGCCGCGGGGTTGGAACTGGTGGTCTGTATTACCGAAGGCATTCCCGTGTTGGACATGATTACGGTGAAAGCTTTTGTGGATCAACACCCCACTCGGCTGATCGGCCCCAACTGTCCTGGGCTAACCTCGCCCGGACAGGCCAAGGTGGGGATCATCCCAGCCAACATTCACATCCCCGGCCCGGTGGGGGTGGTCTCCCGCTCGGGCACGCTGACGTATGAAGCGGTGTTCGCGCTCACCCAGCGGGGCATCGGCCAGAGTACCGTGGTGGGCATCGGTGGCGACCCTATCATCGGCACCAAGTTCATCGATGTCCTCGAACTGTTCGAGAATGATCCCGAGACCAAGGCCGTGGTGATGATCGGCGAGATCGGCGGCACCGATGAGGAGGAAGCCGCGGAATACATCAAGAACCACATGACCAAGCCCGTGGTGGGCTTCATTGCCGGGCGCACCGCGCCTCCGGGCAAGCGCATGGGCCACGCGGGCGCGATCATCAGCGGCGGCAAGGGCACCGCGGCCGAGAAGATCAAGGCGCTGGAGGCTGCGGGCGTGCCGGTGGCCAACTTCCCCGAGGAGATCGCGGAGCTCATCGCGGCGCGACTTTGATCCACCAGGCTGTTGCCGAAATGAATGAGGAACGTCCCAGCCAGTTTGGCTCGGGGCAGCAAGGGGCGTGAGACGTGATGCGTGAAACGTAAGGACTTTACCGCATCACGCATCACGTTTCACGTCGAAAGGTTTTTCACCCACGATTGACTCGTCTGATCTTTGCAAATCAACGCCCCGTTATTGGGGTATGGGCGGCCGCCAGGGGCGACGCGCGGGCCCGCCTTGGTCCAGAAGTAGGTCGGACTGCACCCGAGCCCGGTCCTCGTCGGTTTCGAAGTGCAGATAAAAAACGTCCTCCAGGGGTTTGCCCTTTTCGTTGAACCGACGATAGCGCAGGCGTAGGGCCGGTTCCTCTTTCCCCCCGAAGTAAATCCGTCCTGGTGTCACATCCAGCAGGTTTTCTGGTGTGACGAACTGATACCACATGCCCAAATGGTGGGGCGGGAACTCGCCGATCCGGAGGAAGCGGATGGGGGTTAGGCGGGCCATGATCGCATGCTCCCGGGTTTCGAAAGTGCGGTAGTAAGCGATGAGCCGGGTCCAGTTCCCTTCCTTGCCCTCAACCTCGAAATGGCCGGTCGCGTGGTGCAGGAGCTTGTCGTGGGGCCAGAGGGGAGGGGGCGGGTCTTCGGGCGGTTCGGGGGTCTCGGGAACGAAATGGACATAATATCGGCGGCGGGCGTAACGGGAAAGCAGGCTGAGCAGGAGCATGAGCGCCAGCAACGAGAGCGCCACATGGAATCGGCCCGGAACATGGATGAGCAACCCCAGCAGGGCGCAAGTCACCAGCACCCAGTTCAACCAGCTGCGCATCCGCACCTCGAAAAAGAAGGTGTTGTCCAGCAGGTACAGGAGGCGATAGAGATGCCCGATGAACCGATGCATGGGTTACTTTCTTCTCCCCAATTCACTGGCATAGGCCCGGCCCAGATCGTGGGCGTGTGTCCGGGCCCAGTCGGTGAGCCGCGTTGTCCCCGCGGGCGGGGCATCGGCATAGAGCAGGTCATCCATCAATGCCTGCACCTCTTCCCAGGTGAGGAACACATCCCGCTGCCATTTCCCAATGGCCCAGGCTACCATATAGCCCAAACGCGGGGGAACGGAGATGATGGGACGAGGTTTGCCGATGATCTCGCCGAGGGTGCGGACCAGTTCCCGGTAGGTGAAGGTCTCAGGCCCGATTGCGTCGATAATCACGTTTTCGCGGGCTTCGCCCTGGGCTACGGCCAGGTCCGCGAAGTCCTCAACATAGATGGGTTGTAGGCGATAGTGGCCATCACCGAAGACGCCGATGATGGGAAAACGGCGTAGGGCCCAAGCGATGTTGTTGATGAGGATGTCCTCTGGGCCGAAGATGACGCCCGGGCGCAGGATGGCGTAGGAAATGCCTGTGGATTTGAGTGCTTCCTCCACCTGGGCTTTGCCCCGATAATAGCCGTAGGGGGAGTCGAGGGAGGGGTTGAGGATGCTGGTGTGGACGATGCGCTCGACTCCTGCGGCGCGGGCGGCCTCGAATAACGTTCGGGAGTTGCGCACGGCCTGGTCGAAGGTGAAGGTTTTGTAGTTGAAGCGCACCCAGTAGGTGTTGTACAAGACAGTCACCCCGCGCAGGGTCGCGACCAGGCGGTCGGGCTGGTCCCAGTGGAAAGGATAGGCCCGCACCTGGCCGTGGAAGGGATCCGGTTTGTGGGTGGAATTCGTGAGGGTGATGACGTGATGGCCGCGGGCAAGCAGGCGTTGGGCGATGTATTTTCCGGTGTAGCCAAACGCACCGGTGACAGCATGGAGTTCGGACATGGGGAAGTCAGTGAGTTTGCGCCTAAGGCTGCACCTTCGGGCTTTGGATTATCAAGCCTCTTCGGATCTATTTCAATAGCTTATTGTATCACATCCTGGCGACGGTTTTTATTCCAAATTTTTTCCCAAATATCCCAAATTTTATCCCAAATCATGGAACGGGTGCTTGGTCCGGTTGAGGCCTGCTTTGAAAATAGATTTCGGTAGACCGGGAAACCGGGTAGACCAGTAGACCGGGTGGAGGAGCGAATCGGCCCGGTTTCCCTGGTTTCCGGGTTTCCTGGTTTACCGGTTACGGGGCTGCACAGCCCGCCATTTTCATCCGTATCGGCGCAGGCGAGCCTGCCATCGGACTGCTATGAAAACAGGATTCGGATCAGGATTAGGATTGAAGTCGTCAGGATAACGTTGAGCGAGGCGCCAACGGGCGTGAAACGTGATGCGTGAAACGTGAGGACTTACGCATCACGCATGACGCATTACGGCGTCGGCTTCCTCCGCCACCTTGGCCGCAAGGTGGGCAGGTGGCAGGTCAAATGGCGCAATCCACCTGCCACCTGCCACTTGCAAACTTGCAAACCTGACTTGGCACCTTGACGCCTTGGCGTGCGATTTCGGTACGTATCGTCGCGAGGGGATTACACCTTGCGGAAGGTGACTGTGCGCCCGCGCAAGCGGGTGGAAGGCACCCGCTGCAAGATGCGGTCCACGTACTCTTCCTGTACCTCGATATAGGTGAATCGATCGCGGATATCGATGTTGCCCACCGCGCGACCGGGCACATTGGCCTCGTTGGCGATGGCCCCCACGATATCCTTGGGCCGCACGCCGATGTCATATCCGGCATCCATCACCAGCCGCACATACCCCTCCTCGACCTCGCGATCTTCGTAGATGCGCTCACGGGGCTGCGGGCGGGGTGAACTGGGCCGGTAGCCACCGGGCGTATAACGGCGCTGGTCATACTGCTGAGGCCGCTGCCGCTCGAAGACGCGCTCCGTTTCCTGAGGCTTTTGGCTGAGGATAACCGCGGCCGCGGCGATCTCGGACCAATCGATGCCTTCTCGGGCCAGATCGTTGAGCAGAAGCATGTACGGCTCCAGATGCTCGCGATGCACGATGGCCTTGATGCGTTTCTTGTAGGATTCCGCCTTCTGGGCGACGATGCTGGCCCGGGTGGGGGAAAGCACCGCGCGGATGCGCTGGCCCAAATGGGTTTCGATCTCATTGAGCAGGGCCCGATGTCGCCCCAAAACCAGGCTGAAATGCACGCCGTTCTCTTCCACAAGCCGAGAACGAGCCACATAGGTCTGGATATCGGGGGCCACATCATAGCTGATAACGTAGGGGGATTCCAGCATCAGTTCTTCCCCGGCCGCGTCGGTGAGCACCAGGAAGGAGAGAACACCCTCTTGCCAGCGCCTCACCGCGGCCTCACGTTCATCCGGCCCCATGCCCATGTGGATGGCGGCGCTGTTGTAGCCGCGCGTGTTCAAGTCGAAAGCGATATTCTCGACCCGCGGGCGCAGGCTGGCGAAAATCAGCGCGCGAGAAATGTTCTCACCATCGAGGAGGCGGATCAACGCATCCTCTTTATCGCCCGATGGAATGGCCTGATAGCGGTGGTTGATCAAGGGCACGGTAATGGCCACCGGCTCCCGCTGGACCATGACCGGCTCGAAGAGATGCTCATCCGCGAAATCCTGAAGGGTCTCTTCCACCTTGGCCGCGAAGAGGGTCGTTTGCCGGCCCGCGGGCATCATGTCGAAAAGTTCTTCGATAACCGCCTGCTGACGGCGGGAGAGCAGGTAATCGATATCCTCGATAACCACGTATTGGATGTGTTCCAGGCTGAGGGCTTCGCGATTGACATGCTCGCGAATGCGCGGAGGGGTGCCGATGATGATGGCCGCGGTCTCGTCCAGTTGCTCCGCTTCGCGCGCGAGGGAACGTCCCGCGTAAAGCGAGACCACCCGCAGTTCCTTGTGGGGATTGAGCTTCTGGAACAAGGCCCCTGCCCGAATCGCATTGTCGCTACCCCCAACCAATACCAGCACTTGCGCTCCTGATGTTTCCACATCCAGGGTCTGCAAAATGGGGAGAGCATAGGCGGTGGTACGCCCACTGCCCGAAGGCGCTTCGGCCAGGATATCACGTCCGGCGAGAATGTGGGGGATGATCTCGGTCTGGAGGGCAGTCGGTTTTTCCAGACCCATCGCTTCCAACCCCGCGATCAACTCTGGGGTTAAACCTAAATCCATGAATGTTTGAGTCATGTTGTTACCTCACAATGTTCACAGGTGTCACAGATGGGGAGAGGGGCGAGAGAATGGATGGCTTCCCAAGGGTCATGGGTTACCCCACGCCAACATGTGAACTATAACACAATTCATCAGGGAATGCAACCCATCCTGAATTTTGAAATACACTTTTGATAGAAACATTCGACAAGCACATAAAAACGATCTCTCTTTTGAGAGATCGTTGCCACGAAGTGAAAAAACTCGAAAGAAATTCAATCCGTGCTTGCTTTCGTGGCCTCAGCCGTGGAACTGGATGAGGTTTCCTTCTTGGATCCCGAATCGTTGCCATTGGAGGATGCCCGTTTTGCCGGTGCGCCCGCGGCATTTTTCCCACGCGAATCGGTCACGTAGAAGCCAGAGCCCTTGAAAACAATGGCAGGCGCGGAGAAACGCCGGGTCACATGCGCGCTGTCATGGCAAACAGGGCATGGAGGCGTGCCCGTATCGGAAAAAGAGCGCCTTACTTCAAAATCGACGTGACACTGATTGCAGTGGAACTCATACAAGGGCATGATGATCTCTCCCAATGGTGCTTGGATTCAGGACTTCTAATCATAAGCCAGAAGGCATGGTTTCGTCAACCCGAAGGCACCTGCGGGCCGATGACTTCTTAGATGCACCTTAATGGGAAAAAGTTAGATACAGGTATGAAAAACATTAGCGTTGGGTTAGAGCCATGTCGGGCGGATAGGGTTGCTGGCGGAGCTCAACACGCTGACCATCGGTGATGATCTCCACCATGGCGTCGTTGGGAATGCGGACCAGGCCCGGATAGGTCTCGAACCGCCGCTGCACACCGGGTGGGTAGGTGGTCCCTTGGGGCTGGAGGATGGTTTGCGGTTGGAGCGCCACCAGCAGGTCGGGATGAGGCCACGCGCCAGTGCCGGGCCAGGGCGTCACCAGCAGGGTGACCGGGGTCAGAAGGCCGCGGGCCAGCCAGCGGGCCTGGGTGGCCTGGCTGTTGGTCAGGGGCAGCAGCGTGGTGAATTGGCCAAAACGCAGGCGGTAGAGGCGGGGTTCGGCCGGAGGCGCGTCCAAAAGCACCAGCGACACATCCTTTTCCAAACGGATGACCGTGCCCGGTCCGAGGGGAGTTTCGGGCGTGAACACGGCCCGCGCCCTCACTTCAGGCATCTCGGCGCGGTTTTCCAGGATGAGCAGATCGACAGAGCCACCGCCTGGCAGGGTTCGTAGGATCGCAGCCAGCGGCGCTTCCCCGACCGCGTCATCCACCAACAGGACACGTCTTCCCGATGGTGTGGTCAGGTGCCAGACGGCTCTCTCACCCAGCCCCAGCAGGCGCACATGCAATCGCCCATCGGGCCGGGCGGCCCAGGCAGTCGCCCCCACCCACAGGAAACCCAGGATCACGCCCGCGGCCATGGCCGCACGCACCAGGGCCGGACGGTACCGAGGCGGTATCAACGCCCGCGCGCCCTGCTCCTGCCGAAACAGCCACCACAAAAACCCGACCAGGAACAGGATGTAATACCACGCGGCCAGCAAGCGCCCGAACGCACCCACCTCCACCGACCCCCAGGGGATCGCGGCCATCCGTTCCACCACGAACACCGTCCACCACAGGCTGGCCCAGGGGATGAGCGCGATGAGTTGGCCCAGGGGAAAGAACACCGCGGCCAGAGGAATAGCCAGCCCGCCCGCGATGAGAATGGGAGGCTGGACTGGGATGATGAGCAGGTTGGCCAGGAACGAGATGATGGATAGTCGTCCGAAATAATGCACCACCAGGGGCATGGTCGTGATCTGTGCGGCCAAGGTAATGAGCAGCCCTTCGGCCAGCAGGTTGTTGGCCAGACGGGGCAGACGTTGGCCCGCCCAGCGGTCCCATCGGGCCTGCAGGGGCTGGCTGAACAGGATCAACCCCAACGTAGCCATGAAGCTGAGCTGAAAGCCCACATCCCACAGCGTCAGAGGGTTGATGAGCAGCATGGCCAGCCCCGCGATGAACAGGGAAATGATGGCCGCGCTCTGGCGGTTCAACGCCGTGGCGATGACATACAGCCCACCCATGATCCCCGCCCGCATCACCGCGGCATCCGCGCCCACCAGCAGCACATACAGCCCGATACCTGCCAGGGTGAAGATAGCCGCGAGGGGCTTGCGCCCACGGGCGATGGCGGAAAACAGCAGAAGCAGGATGGCCGAGACCAACGCAATGTTTGAGCCACTGATGACGATGACGTGGGAGGTTCCCGTCAGGTTGAATTGTTCATAGAGATCGCGGGGGATGCCGCTTTCGATGCCCAGGATCATGCCGTTGGCCAGGGCCGCGTAGGGTTGGGGCATGAGCTGATCCAGCAGGGCGCTGGCCCGGGCCCGCACGGCATACAGGGCCGCCAGCAGGGGGTTGCCCTGATCCCTGGCCAGCAAATGCAGTTCTGCCCGCCGCACGAGGGTATGAACCCCCCTGCGGGCCAGATAGCGGCGATAGTCGAAGCCTGGAAAGGTCGGTGGCGCCATGGGAACACCCCGCACCTTCACCCGGTCGCCGTACTGAAACCCCACTTGGTCGGTGCGCACCAACGCCCGGCCCGAGACTGGCAGCTTCTCCTCCCCATCCCAGATGGCATCCATCCGCACCACATACTGCGCGCCGCTCTCCCGCACCACGGGATAGCTGACGATGACGCCCTCCATGACCCGCGGGCGGCCGTAGGGGTCGGCCGCGTGGTGATGCACCAGGGCATCGGGCGGGAAACAGGGCTCGAACGGGTGGGAGAGATAACGCCACGCGCCCAGCAGGAGGAAGAGGACAACCACCGTAGGAATCAGCACCCGACGGCGGTGGCGTCCCCACCACAGCATGGGCGCCAGAACCAGGACCGGGAGCAGCAGCCAGCGGGGATCGGGCGACAGCCGCTCGCCCGCACAGCCGAACCCGCCCCGGGCCACCCACTCATACCCTGCGACCACCCCTGCAGCCAGCCCCAGCGCCGCATACACAGGCAAGTAGGGCGTGGGCGGACGATAGGTTTGCCTGAAAGAAGACATCGACATAGCTCACCTCCTCCAGACAAACTTTGTTGCGTTCGTAGTCACCAACCTTTATTGGGAGATCTCCTGGAATGCCAGTTTATGTATTTTCCCCCACTGTTGCAAGCACAAAAAAGGCCTGTGCTTCCCCGCCTTGACCATTCTCGCCCGAAACGCTATGATACCCTCATGCCCCGCATCCTCGTCATCGGCGGCGGTATCATCGGCGTCGCTTCCGCCTACTTCCTGGGCAAAGCCGGATTCGAAGTCCACCTGCTGGAGCGGGAAATCACCCTCGGCGCGCTGACCACCGCGGCCTCGCTCCAGGCCGTGCGCGCCCAGTTCGCCGATCCCGTGAACATCGCGTTCATGAAGGAAAGCCTGAGCTTCTATGAGACCTTCGCCCAGCAGCTCGACCTGCCCGACCACGACATCGGCTTCCACCAGCAAGGCTACCTTTTCGTCACCACGGACGAGGCCATCGCCGCCCGTCAACGGGATCGCGTCGCCTTCCAGCACGCCCACGGCCTGGAGGACGTCGAGTATCTGGAAGGCGAGGCGCTGCATCGCCGCTTTCCCTACCTGGCCGGGGAAGCCCTCGCCGCTACCTTCCGCCAGCGGGATGGCTGGATCTCGGCGCATGAGGCCCTGCTGGGCTTCCGCCAGGCCGCCCGCCGCCACAACGTCCGCTTCCATCTCCAAACCGAGGCTCTGAGCCTGATCGTCCGGGGCGGGCGGGTGGTCGGGGTCCGCACCCCGGCCGGGGATTGGGAGGCGGACGCGGTGGTCCTGGCCGCGGGCCCCTTCACCGCCCAACTGGCCCGCACCGCGGATGTCGAACTCCCCCTGCAGCCTGTGCGTCGCCACCGCGTCGTCATCGGCGAGCACGACGCCATCCCCCATTGGGCACCCATGACCATCGACGAGGACACGGGCGCGCACTGGCGGCCCGAAGGCCCGGGCGCGGCCCTGGCCTGGGCCGAACCGGAAGCGCCATCCCCACCCCAGCGCCACGTCAGCCCCGATCCCAACTTCACCTTCCGGGTGATGGAAGGCGTCTATCGGCTGTGTCCCTTCTGGTTGGAGGTGGCGGAAACCCTGAAACGGGATAACGTCTTCCTCCACGCGGGCCAATACACCGTCTCGCCCGACCACAACCCCCTCATCGGCCCCGTGCCCGACCGTCCGGGGTTGTGGGTCATCAGCGGCTTCAGTGGGCATGGCGTCATGGCCGCGCCCGCCAGCGCCCGCCTCCTGGCCGACCTCCTCGCCGGTCGTGTTCCTGAGGATGACAACCCCTACGCGGTCGATCGTCCGGGCCTGGAAGCTGCTGAGGGAGAGAAGATGGTGCTGTAAGTCAGGATAGCCTGTTCGCAACAACTCCTTTCAGCCTTGCTGGTGCATTGATTCCAGCTTGTGAAACGTGATGCGTAATGCGTAAGGTTTTCACGTTTCACGTTTTCACGCATCACGTGGCTTGCCGCCACCCCCAAGGTTGCGTCCGGCGCACATCTCGCAAACAACGATACTTTTCTATATCCCCATGCACCGCTTTGCCAACGACCATCCCAACATCACCGGCGTGGTCCTCGCCCTCGTCCTGTTCGGCGCCTTGATCCTGACCGGGGTCACTTTCTTCCTGCCCGAAATCGCCAGCGCCCTGAATATCGGCCCTGCGCCCGACCGCTCCTGGACGCCGGCCGTGACGCCCACGCCCACCTTCACCCCCACCCCCTCACTCCCGCCCGTCACCCCCACTCCCACCATCAACCTGCCACCTGACTTGCCCACGCCCCCGCCCGGTCAGTGGACCTTCCAGCCGGGGGACGTGGCGGTGAACGTGAACAACGGGCCCGTCAATCTGCGCAAAACCCCGGGCTACAAAGGCAAACCGCCCAGCGACCGCATCGCCCTGGTGCCCGCGGGCGCAAGGGTGCGCATCCTCCACGGCCCCGCCCTGGCCGATGACCTGGTGTGGTGGTATGTGGACTGGAACGGGCGTCGAGGCTGGATGGCCGAAACCCGGGCCAGTGGCGTGCCCATGTTAAAAAAGACTCAAGATTAAAGACTAAAGACCGTCGATTACTGCTCACTGATTACTGACGAGGAGCCCTTATGCCCGTCGAAACCCTTTCTCCATCCCTCACCCTCACCGAATCGGGCCTGTTGCTTTTGCCAGGCCATGCCCCCTTGCAAACCATCGTCGAGGCAGAAAACGCCCCCGCCCTGCTGAAACAGGTCCTGAAACGCAGCTATACCTGGCAGGAGCGCAACGACGTCAGCATTCGACAGGCCGCGCTCTCGCCCGACCGCGGGCCCCTTTGGGCCGCGGCGCTCATGGCCTGGGACGCCCAGGCCCTGTTCGAAGGGGGTGACACCGTTCCCTATGTGGCTTATTTCCGTCGCACGGCCCGCGGCCAGGGCCGCATGACCGGGTTACTCATCCCGCCCGAGGCCGACAACCGGCGCTGGGGCGTGGCCGAAGTCGCGCGCACCAAGCGCGACACGCCCATCGTGGCCGCGGTAGCCGTGGTCGATTTCGATGGCCATCGGGTGACCGCGGCCCGGGTGGCCCTGACGGGCGCCTGGAAACGCACCGCGGACCTGGCCCAGGCCCCCGCCCGGCTGGCGGGCCAGCCCCTCACGCCCGAAGCCATCGACGCGGTGGCCCAAGCCATCGCCGCCGAAGCCGATCCCCGGCCCAACTTCCTGGGCTCGGTCGCATACCGCCGGGCCATGGCCGAGGTGTTGAGCCGGGACGCGCTGCTGAAGTGTTTGAAATCAAACTAGTGATTGCCAAAATCGAAGCTGGCGCGGGAAGCCGATCTCATATTCCGTATTGCGTATTGCGTATTCCGTATTGCGTGACGGCTGGACGGAATACGCAATACGAAGTACGCATCATTGCAGACTCGCCCAACCTTGGCTTTGATGACCTTCTGCGACCAGCGATCATTTTTCATAACAGGAGATCATCCATGCGTGGCACTCCCACCCAAATCACCCTCACCGTCAACGGCCAGCAGCAGACCTGGACCGTAGGACAACGCGATTCCCTGGCTCAGGCCCTGCGCGACCATCAACTTTACAGCGTCAAACTCGGTTGCGATACCGGCGACTGCGGCATCTGCACCGTGTTGGTGGATGGGAACCCTGTGCGCAGTTGCATGGTGCGGGCCGTCGAGGTGGATGGCAAGGAGGTATTCACCACCGAAGGCCTGGCCCAGGGCGGCGAACTTCATCCTATCCAGCAGGCGTTCATCGAAGTAGGCGCGGCCCAATGCGGCTTCTGCACCCCGGGCATTCTCATGGCCACCAAAGCCCTCCTCGACCGCAATCCCAATCCCACCGCGGAGGAGGTGCGCGAGGCCACGGCCGGGGTTTACTGCCGCTGCACGGGCTATGTGCGCACCACCCACGGCGTGCTGCAGGCCGCGAAGAAACTGCGCGGGGAGGAGACCGGGCCGCTGCAACCCATCCGCTTCAAACTCACCGACGAAGACAGCATCGACGACATCGAGCTGCCCGAGCCCTTCCATCGTCGGGATAACGACGTGCACCCCCTGCCGCCGGTGGTCATCACCCCGCCCGACATGCCGGAGACCACGGTCGTGGGCGCGCCCGAGATCAAGGTGGACGCGCGCAAGCTCATCCTCGGGCGGCCTGTGTACGCCTTCGACAAATACGTGGAAGGCATGCTCTACGGCGCCATCCTCACCAGCCCCCACGCCCACGCCCGCATCCTCGATATCGACACCAGCGAGGCCGAAGCGTTGCCCGGCGTCCATGCCGTTCTCACCTACAAAAACGTGCCCCGGGTCAAACACGCCACCGGCGGCCAGAGCCCGCCCCAGCCACCGCCCTACGACCAGGTCATGTTCGACAACAAGGTGCGGCATGTAGGCGATCGGGTGGCTGCCGTGGCCGCAGAAACACCCGAACTGGCCAAAAAAGCCCTGCGCCTGATCAAGGTCCAATACGAAGTGCTGCCCCACGTCATCGACCCGATGGAGGCCATGCAGCCGGGCGCGCCCGTCATCCACGATGAAGATGACACCGTGGGCATCTACGATCCCCAGCGCAACATCGTCCATCACATCGAAGCCGAGGTGGGCGATGTGGACGCGGCCTTCGCCGAGGCCGACTTTATCTACGAAGGCGAATACTACACGCCCAAACAACAGCACGCCCACCTGGAACCCCACGTCACCATCACCTGGTGGGACGAGAACGACCGCCTGGTCATCTATACCTCCACCCAGGTGCCCTTCCACCTGCGCCGCATCGTCGCACCCCTCATCGGCATCGATCCCAAGCGAATTCGCGTGATCAAACCGCGCACGGGCGGCGGCTTTGGCAACAAGCAGGAAATGATCCTGGAGGATGTGTGCGCCATGCTCACCGTGCGCACCGGTCGTCCCGTGCGTCTCGAATTCACCCGCACCGACGAGTTTTATTCCACCCGCAGCGCCCATCCCAACATCGTGCGCTACAAAGTGGGCGTGAAGGGCGACATCGTCACCGCGGCCGAACTCTACCTGGTGGGCGACACGGGCGCGTACGGCACCCACGGCCTCACCGTGCAGATGGTGGGCGGCCTCAAGGGCCTGTCGCTTTACAATCCCCCCAACGCCCGCTTCATCTCCGACGTGGTCTATACCAACCAGCCGCCCACAGGCGCATTCCGCGGCTACGGCGCCACCCAGGCCCAGTTCGGCTTCGAGGTGATCATGGAGGAGATCGCGGAAAAGCTGGGCCTGGATGTGGTCGAATTCAAGGGCAAGAACGTGCTCAAAGTCGGGGAGCCCATGCATCTGGCCGAGAAGCTGGGCGAGGGCCGGGAAGGCTATCCCCAGGATCTGACCACCAGCGCCCTGGCCGAATGCACCCGCATCGGGCTGGAGGCCACCGATTTCTATGCCAAGCGCAAAGCCTACGCCAAACAGACGGGCCGCTACCGCAAGGGCATCGGCTTCGCCAACACCATGCACGGGTCCGGCATCGCGGGCCTGGACATGGCCGCGGCCACCATCAAGATGTGGGATGACGGCACCTTCTTCCTCACCGTAGGCGCCACCGACATCGGCACCGGCTCCGACACCATCCTCGCCCAGATCGCGGCCGAAGTCCTGGGCGTCCCCCTGGCAGATATCGTCATCTATTCCTCTGACACCGACTTCACGCCCTACGACACGGGCGCGTACGCCAGCTCCACCACCTACATCAGCGGCGGCGCGGTGCGCAAGGCCGCGCTCAAGGTGCGCCAGCAGATTTTGGAGTTCGCCGCGCTCATGTGGGAGCTGGATTCCACCGAGGGCCTGGAGCTGCGGGACCGCAAGGTCATCGCGCCCGATGGCCGCGAGCTCACCCTGTGGGACATCGGCATGACCAGCACCCACCAGATGGAGCAGCGCCAGATCATGGCCACGGCCTCCCACATGAGCTACGTCAGCCCGCCCCCCGCGGCCGCGTCCTTCGCCGAGGTCACGGTGGATACCTGGACCGGCCAGGTGACGGTGGACCGCTTCTTCGTGGCCGCGGACATCGGCCGGGTGATCAATCCGGTGACGGCCGCGGGCCAGATCGAAGGGGGTGTGCTCCAGGCCATGGGTTTTGTCATGGCCGAAGAAATGGTATTCGACGAGAAGGGAAGGCTGGTCAACGCCAACCTCAAGGACTATCATCCCTATCTGGCGGATGAAGCGCCTCCCATCGATGTGGTGTTCGTGGAGACCAACGAGGGCACCGGTCCCTTCGGCGCCAAATCGGTGGCCGAGCTGGCCATGGACGGCGCCGCGCCCGCGATCGTCAGCGCGGTGCACAACGCCACGGGCGTGTGGGTGCGCAAGCTGCCCCTCTATCCCGAGCGGGTGTGGAGGGCGATTCAGGGCGAATAAGCCCTCTGATTCTTCCCACAAACCGAAAAACGATCTTGTATCCTCTCTCGCTTGACCGACTTTACGCCCGAATACCGCCTGCGTGTGGGCGATTACCGCATCCTCTTCGAAGTTGAGGAAGACCAAATCGTGATTTATCGTGTTCGCCATCGCAAGGATGTATACCGGTAGCAACTATCGGGCGATCATGCTTTTCTCAACATAGTGAAGTTTACGCTTGTGATCGATATCAAACCTCAATAAAAAAGAAGGGCGCAAGGAATTTGTGATTTTGACCTACGAAGATTTTTTGAAGGTCCAACAGGCACTGGAAGATTACGAAGACCTGAAAGCTTTGCGCGAAGCAAAAAGAAGCAGAAAAAGACGCCCCTACCACCTCCCATGAAGAACTGAAGGCCTTGTTTGGCATGGAGTAAACTGCGGTTACGAATTCACAACTGCCTCCAACACATCATCTGCCACGAAGGCTCAAAGGAACGAAGCCAATGCAGGTTTGCAAGTCGCAAGTGACAAGGCAAGTTCTTCTGACGGCGACGTTTTTCCCCTGCCACTTGCCACCTGCCACTTCTCTCCTTCGTGTCGTCCTGTCTTCGTGGTTTTTGCCTTGCTATGAGAAGGGACGTGGATAGTTACACGTTTTTTACGTTATAATCTGGTTGACAGCAACGCAAGCAAACTGTGAGAAATAAGGAGAAACATCATGACGATTGAAAAAATCCTTGCAGATATCCATGCTTTGGAAGAAGAGCTCTTGGCCTTCGAACGAAAATACGGTATTCGTTCGGAAACTTTCTATGCCGCTTACATGAGTGGTGAAGAGCCTGAAGACGAAAGTTGGGTGCTGGATTTTGGTGAATGGGCCAGCGTCTACCGCACTTGGCTGGCGCGCCAGGCGGATTATCGCAATGAAATCCAGCGGTTACAGCGGAACTCAACCAGCATCAAAGGATTGATTCGGGTTGCAGCATGAATCCGTTAGCTAGGCCCGAAGATTATGAACTGTTTTTATATACGTTGACGGAGCGATATCCCTCGATTCAGCGCTCGACTGTGATTTTTGTTCGCAGGGGCGCAACGTTGGCGCGAGTGTCAGGCGAACTGGTATTTGACCACGGCTTTCGATTAGTGATTCGTGAACGTCTGGTATTCCATCGATTACCCGGTGTGATAGACTGGTATGGTTATGAGATCTGGCGCGGAAACGAAAAACTATGCTGGTACGACCCACAACCTCATCCCGACGATCCACACTTGCAAGCCACACATCCCCATCATAAACATATTCGGCCAAATATCAAACATAATCGCATTCCCGCGCCAGAAATGAGTTTTCATCGACCGAACATCCCTTTTCTTATCGAGGAAATCGAACAGCTGATAGCTTCCCCCTCAATGCTGAAATAACAACCAGCCCCCTCCCCTATCCTCCATGCGTCAAACGTCGGATGACGCTTTCCAGAAATAACCATTCTGGGCGCGCTTTGACGTTTGACGCTTGACTTTTTACCCCCATGAATCTCGCCATCATCTGGCACATGCACCAGCCCCTCTACCGCCAGCCGGGCAGCGATGTGGCCATCCTGCCCTGGGTGCGGCTGCACGCGGTCAAGGATTACCTGCACATGGCCCAAGTCCTGGCCGCGCACCCGGACATGCGCGCCACCTTCACCCTGACGCCCTCGCTGGCCGAGCAACTGGAGGATTACGCGGCCGGGCGGCTGGTGGATCGGCTCATGCAGCTCGCGGATCGGGCCTGGTTTAGTCCGGATGAGAAGCGCTATCTGCTGGACATGTGCTTCAGCATCAACCCCGCCATCATCGCCCAATACCCGCCCTACCAGGCCATCCTCGACCGCCGTCACCTGGCCCGCCTCAATCCCGACTACTTCTCCGCCCAGACCTACCGCGACCTGCTGGTGTGGTTCAACCTGGCCTGGACCGACCCCAACCTGCTGGAGCGGGATGATTTCCTGGCCGGGCTGGTGCAAAAAGGCCGGGACTTCACCCCGTCCGAGGCCCGGGGGCTCATGGAAAAACATCGGGAGATCATGGGCCAGGTCCTGCCCACGTATCGGGCATTGGCGGAAAAAGGGCAGTTGGAGCTCATCACCGTGCCCTTCTACCATCCCATCCTGCCCCTGCTGGTGGATAGCCGCATCGCCCAACGCCCCAGCCCCGGCCTGCCCATCCCCGATCCCCCTTTCCGTGCGCCCGAGGATGCCGAGGCGCAGATCCGCTGGGCGGTGGAGAAACACACACGGCTGATGGGCGAGAAGCCCGTGGGCATGTGGCCCAGCGAGGGCGCGGTCGCGCCCGAGATCCTGCCCCTGGCCGCGGCCGCGGGCCTGACCTGGCTGGCCACGGACGAAGCCATCCTGGGCGAAAGCCTGGGCATCTATTTCGAGCGGGATGAGACGGGCCTGGTCCGCCGCGGAGACCTGCTCTACCATCCCTGGCGGGTCGCCACACCCCAGGGCGACCTGGCCATCCTCTTCCGCGACCATGACCTCTCCGACCGCATCGGGTTCGTCTATCAGCACCTGCCCGCGGCCCAGGCCGCGGAGGACATGATCGTTCGGCTGGAGCGCATCGCCCGGGCCTTTGGCAACCGCGAGGACGGGCTGATCACCATCATCCTCGATGGCGAAAACGCCTGGGAATACTACGAGCACAACGGCGATCCCTTCCTGCACGAGCTTTACACCCGTCTCACCGCCCACCCCCACCTGACGCCCGTCCTCCCCAGCCAGCATCTGGCCCAGCATCCCCCCACCGACACCCTGGAGCGCCTGGCCTCAGGAAGTTGGATCCTGGGCGACTTTACCACCTGGATGGGCGACCCGGAGCATCTGGTCGCCTGGTCCCGGCTGCGCGACCTGCGGGACGCTTACGCCGCCTGGGTGGAGGAAACCCGGCCCGAGCCCGCGCAGTTGCACCTCGTTCAGCATCACCTCTTCGCGGCCGAGGGATCCGACTGGTTCTGGTGGTATTCCCACCGCAACAGCAGCGCCCAGGACGCGCTCTTCGACCAGCTCTTCCGCGACTACCTGGCCGCGGCCTACCGGGCCATGGATATCCTCCCGCCCGAAGCACTGGCCCAGCCCATCACCGGCATGGCCCAGCAGCCCCCGCCGCCCCGCCATTTCCTCACCCCCCGCCTCACCGCCTCCCCCGATCCCTCCCGATATTGGGCCGACGCCCAAGTCATCCGCCCGGACATCTCCACCGGTGCCATGCAGCAGGCGGGGAGCCTGGTGCAGGCCGTGCGCTATGCCAACGATGCGGACCATCTGTACCTGCGGCTGGAATTGAGCGTGCCACTAGCTCGCTTCGCCCTGGAGATGCACCTGCGTACAGCGGGAGGAGCCTATCTGCTGCGGTTGGGCCGGGATCAAACCACCGCGTTCCTGATGCGTCTGGAAAATGGCTCCGAGGTGAATGTGGGGCCTGTACGATGCGCGTTGGGGGAAAAGCTGGCGGAATTTGCCATCCCGCTGGGGACGTTGGCTATCGATCTGGGGCAGATGACCACGGTCTTTCTTCATCTCACCCTGACCGGTACGGCAGGCGACGTGGTCCGCTTTCCGCATACGGGCGAAGTCGCGTTGGAATTAGCCCAAGGAACATAACGTTTGTCAGGCCACGCGGGGACAGGTATAATGGCAAGGGATACGAGACGGCTCGCTGATGCCGATGACCACGCCTCGCGCCACGTGGGCGCGGGAAGCCGACGCCGTAATGCGTCATGCGTGATGCGTAAGTCCTCACGTTTCACGCATCACGTGTCACGCCCGTTGGCGCCTCGCTCAACGTTGTCCTGACGACCTCCATCCTAATCCTGATCCGAATCCTATTTTCATAGCAGTCCAACGGCGGGCCACCCCGTGCCGATACGGATAAAAATGGCGGGCTGTGCAGCCCCGTAACCGGTAAACCAGGAAACCCGGAAACCAGGGAAACCGGGCCAATCTGCTCCCCCTCCCGGTCTACCGGCCTACTGGTTTCCCGGTCTACCAATTTCAAAGCAGGAGCACATCCATGTCCCCCAAACCCCTCTCCGACTATCCCCGTCCCCCAGAGGATAA
>DRQW01000166.1 GCA_011371305.1 Anaerolineae bacterium
CCAACTGGGGCCCGGATCTCAGCGAGATCGATTTCGATGACATCTACTACTACATCAAGCCCACCGAGGCGGAAAGCAAGGGCGACTGGGACGACGTGCCCTCCTACATCCGCGAAACCTTCGACCGGTTGGGCGTGCCCGAGGCGGAACGCAAATTCCTGGCCGGGCTGGGCGCGCAGTTCGAGTCGGAGATGGTCTATCATTCCCTGCGCGAGGAATGGGAAAAGCAGGGCGTGATCTTCGTCAGCATCGAAGATGGCCTGCGGGAGTATCCCGACCTCTTCAAGGAATACTTCGCCACGGTCGTCCCCCCGACGGACAACAAGTTCGCCGCGTTGAACAGCGCGGTATGGTCGGGCGGGTCCTTCATCTACGTGCCCCCCGGCGTCAAGCTGGACATCCCCCTGCAGGCCTACTTCCGCATCAATGCGGAGGCCGTGGGCCAGTTCGAGCGCACGCTGATCATCGTGGACGAGGGCGCCAGCGTGCACTACATCGAAGGCTGCACCGCGCCCATCTACGACAAGAACAGCCTGCACACGGGCGTCATCGAGATCATCGTCAAGAAGAACGCGCGCATGCGCTACACCACCGTGCAGAACTGGTCCAACAACGTTTATAACCTGGTCACCCAGCGGGCCCTGGCCTATGAGGGCGCGACCATGGAATGGGTGGACAGCAACCTGGGCTCCCGCATCACCATGAAATACCCCGCGGTGATCATGCTGGGTGAGCGCGCCCATGGCGAGGTGCTGTCCATGGCCTTCGCGGGCAAGGGGCAGATCCAGGACGCGGGCGGCAAGGTGATCCATGCCGCGCCCTACACGTCGTCCAAGATCATCTCCAAATCCATCAGTAAAGATGGCGGTCGGGCTTCCTATCGCGGCCTGCTCAAGGTCACGCCCGGCGCGCACGGCTCCAAGTCCCAGGTGGTCTGCGATGCCCTGCTGCTCGACCCCGAATCCCGCTCCGATACCTACCCCTACATCGAGATCGCCGAGGATGATGTGGAGGTCGGGCATGAGGCGTCCGTCAGCAAGATCAACGAGGAGCAGCTCTTCTACCTGATGAGCCGTGGCATCCCCGAAGAGGACGCCATGGCCATGATCGTGGGCGGTTTCATCGAGCCCCTGGTAAAAGAGCTGCCCATGGAATACGCGGTCGAGCTCAACCGCCTGATTCAATTGCAGATGGAAGGAAGCATCGGCTGATGCGTGAAACGTGATGCGTGATTCGGTTGCCAAGGTATCGCTGTTGGCTCAACACGGATAGAAAGGGCACAGATAAAATCCTTCTATCGAATTTTCGTGGCCGAAGCAGGCTCATCGCGGCCACCGATCCGGATTGAGACCGCATCACGTCGAATATTCAATGTGGAGAACACAATGACGACGAAAACTCTGACAGCAACCCCCATCTCGGTCGCGGCGGTCAAAGCCATCAGCGACCGTTACAACGAACCGGCATGGTTACGCCAGGCCCGCATCGCGGCCTGGGAGACCTTCGAAGCCATCCCCTGGCCCACCTACAAGGAAGAAACCTGGCGGCGCACCCGCCTGCGGGGCTTCAAGTTGGAAAATTACGGCCTGCCCGAGATCGAACCCACGGTCTATCCCTCGCGTGAGGCCCTGCCCGAGCATCTGCGCGAAGAACTGGCCAAGATCGACAGCGCGGGCGCCATGATCCTGCAGGATGGGCGGGTCATCTACCACGAGCTGGATGAGGCACTGGCCCGTAAGGGCGTGCTCTTCACCGACCTGCGCACCGCGCTGGCGCAGCACGAGGAGCTGGTGCGGGTACACCTGAGCGCGCAAGTCACCGCGGATGAAAACAAATTCGCGGCCCTGCATTCCGCCCTCTGGCTGAATGGCACCTTCCTCTACATCCCTCGCCATGTCACCATCGAAAAACCCTTCCAGGCCCTCATCCTCCAGGGCGAAGGCGTGGCCAACTTCCATCATACCCTGTTGATCGGCGAGGAAAACAGCGAAAGTGTCATCGTCGAAGACTTTATCGGCTCGAAAGATGGCATGAGCGACAGCGTGGCCGAGGTGTTCACCAAGCAGGCCGCGCGGCTCCACTACCTGCGCCTGCAGAACCTGGATGAGACGGCCTGGAACTTCGCGACCCAGCGTATTGGCACGGCCCGGGATGCGCTCTATCGCCATCTGCAGGCCAGCTGGGGAAGCAAGCTGAGCAAGGTGTGGATCGACCTGGAGCTGGAGGAACCAGGCGGGCATGGCGAGTTGCTCGGGCTTTACTTCACCCAGGATCGCCAGCACATCGATCATCACACCAACCAGAATCATCGCGTGCCCCATTGCACCAGCGACCTGCTCTTCAAGGGCGCGTTGGATGACCACTCTCGGTCGGTGTATCAGGGCTTGATTCGGGTCTGGCCCGGCGCGCAGAAGACCGACGCGTATCAGAAAAACGACAACCTCATCCTCAGCGACCATGCCCGGGCCGATTCCATCCCCGGCCTGGAGATCGAAGCGGACGACGTGCGCTGTACCCACGGCGCCACCAGCGCCAAGGTGCCCGAGGAATACATCTTCTACCTGATGGCCCGCGGCCTCAGCCGCAAGACCGCGGTCCGCATGATCGTCCAGGGCTTCTTTGAGGAAGTCCTCAACCGGGTGCCCGTGCCGGGCGTGCGCGCCAAGCTCGAAGCCGAGATCGCCCATCGCGTCGGAATCGAGTAAAATATCTCACGTCAAGATGCAAACCCGCCAAGGAAAAGCAAGAAAAACTTAGCGGCCTTGGCGCCTTGGCGTGAGACCCTTTTCTTTCGGATTTCGATCATGCCCGACATCACGGTCATCCGCGCGGACTTCCCCATCCTCCAGCAGGAGGTCCACGGTAAACCCCTGGTCTATCTCGATAGCACCGCCACCTCGCAAAAGCCCCGACAGGTCATCGAGGCGTTGGCACGGTATTACCGCCAGGACAACGCCAATGTCCATCGGGGCATTCATACGTTGGCGGAGCGGGCGACTACGGCCTATGAACAGGCCCGGCTGAAGATCGCCCGCTTCATCCATGCCGCCTCGCCCAAGGAGATCGTGTTCGTCCGCAACACGACCGAGGCCATCAACCTGGTGGCCAACGCCTGGGGCCGGGCCAACCTAGGCCCGGGCGACGAGGTGCTCATTACCGAAATGGAGCACCATTCGAACATCGTCCCCTGGCAGTTGGTGACCCAGGCCACGGGCGCGACCCTGCGCTACGTACCCATCACCGACAGGGGCGAGCTGGATTACGACGCGTTGGACAGGCTGCTGACGGAGCGCACGAAGCTGTTCGCGTTCACGGCCATGTCCAACGTGCTGGGCACCATCAACCCCGTGGCCGAGTTGATCGAAAAAGCCCATGCGGTGGGCGCCCTGACATTGGTGGATGGCGCCCAGAGCGTGCCCCATCTCCCCACCGATGTTCAGGCTTTGGACGTGGACTTCCTCGCGTTCTCCGGCCACAAGATGCTGGGTCCCACCGGCGTGGGCGTGCTCTATGGCAAGCGGGCGCTGCTGGAGGCCATGCCTCCCTTCCTGGGCGGGGGCGAGATGATCCGCGAGGTCTTCATGGACCACAGCACGTGGAACACGGTGCCCCACAAGTTCGAGGCGGGCACGCCCGCCATCGCCGAGGCCATCGCCCTGGGCGCGGCCGTGGATTATCTCAACAACCTGGGCATGGATTGGGTCCACGCACATGAGCGGGAGATGGTGGCCTATGCCTGGGAACGTCTCTCGGCCATCGAGGGGCTACGCATCCTGGGTCCGGGTCCCGACCGCCGCGGGGGCCTGGTGGCCTTCACCCTGGGCGACGTCCATCCCCACGACATCGCCGCGGTGCTGGACATGCACGGCGTGGCCGTGCGTGCGGGCCATCACTGTGCCCAGCCCATTCACGATCACTTCGGCATCCCCGCCACGGCCCGAGCCAGCTTCTACATCTACAACACGAAAGAGGAAGTGGACATCCTGGCCGAGGCCCTGGAGCGGGCCCGGGCCATGTTTTCGTTCTAAGCCGTTGTGTAATTACTAACGTAGCAAGGTAAAAGCCACGAAGACACGACGACACGAAGGCACGAAGGGGAAATAATAAAGCTTTCTTCGTGTCTTCGTTCCTTC
>DRQW01000167.1 GCA_011371305.1 Anaerolineae bacterium
ATGAAAATAGAATGATCGTCGGTGGCGAAAAGATCGCTAGGCCTACGTTGAGCAACTCTGCCATGGTGCGTATTGCGTACTGCGTATTCCGTCCAGTCGTCGCCACGCAATACGCAATACGGAATACGAGATCGGCTTCCCGCGCCAACCTGGCCGCAAAGCATTTTCATCGGCACGGGCGGTCCATTGGGTGCCCCCTTCATTTCATCACATTCTTTCGAAAACAAAAAACTCCCCGCCCGAGTGTCCGGAACGGGGAGTTTTGCGATACAAGGTCGGGACCTCTTACTTGATCTCGACGACCGCGCCTTCGGCTTCCAGCTTGGCCTTGGCCTCTTCGGCCACTTCTTTGCTGACGGCTTCGAGGATGACGGAGGGGGTATCCTCCACCACAGCCTTGGCCTCCTTGAGGCCCAGGTTGGTGAGGGCGCGCACCGCCTTGATGACCTGAATCTTCTTGGGGCCGTGGTCCTTGAGCACCACGTCAAATTCGGTCTTTTCTTCTTTTTCCTCTTCCGCGGCAGCCGCGCCGGGCATCATGCCCGCAACGGCCACGGGCGCAGCAGCGGTCACGCCCCAGCGCTCCTCGAGCATCTTTTTCAGCTCGGCAGCTTCCAGCAGGGTCAACGAGCTCAGTTCTTCGTACAGTTTTTCCAGATCAGCCATGGTTTTACTTACTCCTTTTTATGGTGAATAGTGATTGTTGGTGAGTGGATGGGAAAGGGAGGGCGATCAGGCGGCCTGGGCTTCTCCTTCGCCGCCTTCTTTGTCGATACGGGCCTGGAGTACGCCCACCAGGTCCCGATGAGGCGCGGAGATGAGGCCGAGGATGGAGGTCATCGGCGCGGTGATGGCGCTGATGAGCATAGCCCGCATGACATCCTTGGTGGGCAGGTCAGCCAGCGCGGTCGCGCCCGCCTCGTCCAGGATGGTGTCACCCAGGATACCGCCGGTCAGGGCGAATCGCTCTTTCCCGATCTCCTTGACGAAGTCCTTCAGGGCCTTGGCGCCCGCGCCGATGTCTTCGCCCAGGAAGACGAAGCCGATGGGGCCGTCGAACGCGTCCTCCGGGATGGGGCGGTTGGTCTCCTGCAACGCCCGTTTCATCAATGTCTTCTTGGCCACGACGATACGCGCGCCCGCCTCGCGCAAGCTCCGGCGCAGGCTCTCCATCTCCTGCACCGAGATGCCGGTGTAACGGGCCAGCACTACCGCCTGGCTGGTCTCGATCATTTCCTTATAGGATTCGATCAATTCCGCTTTGCGTGCTCTTGTGATTGGCAAGTGAAATCACCTCCTTTTGGTTAGATTTTCATCACTGGGGCCAGAGAAGCACAGGGCTCTCGATCCCAAAGCAATGTGCAATAAAAAATGCCTTCGCATCGGGCCGACGCGAAGGCATGATCGCACACGGAAGCGCATCCGGGGATATGACTTCGCCTCGGCAGGAAATTAAGTCTCAAATGAGACACCTGCTGTCTTCAGCGAGGAAGTCTGTAGTTTGGGATTGAAATTGTCGGAATGGTTAGACGTATTTGGCGCGCAGGGCGGTAAGGGCGGGGATATCGATTTTCGCGCCCGGGCCCATGGTGGGGGCTATGACTGCCTTGCGGATGTAGGCGCCCTTGGCGGCCGCGGGCCGAGCCCGTAAGACCGAATCCATCACCGCGGCCAGGTTCTCTAACAACGCTTCAACTTCGAAACTACGTTTGCCGAAGGGGATGTGGAGGTTGCCGGTGCGGTCCACCCGATAACTGACACGACCTTTGCGGGCTTCGTCGATGACGCGCTTCAGTTCGTTGGGCTGGACGATGGTCCCGGCCTTGGGGCTGGGCATAAGCCCCCGCGGGCCCAGAATGCGGCCCAGGCGACCAACTTTGCTCATGACCTGAGGAATGGCGATGGCCATGTCGAAATCGAGCCAACCGCCCTGGATCTTCTGCACCAGGTCATCCAGTCCCACGTAATCTGCGCCCGCCTCCTCCGCGATGCGGGCAGCCTCGCCATCTGCGAAGACCAGAATGCGGGTCTGTTTGCCTGTGCCCCGGGGCAAGACGACCACACCACGCACCATCTGGTCCGCGTGGCGGGGGTCAACGCCCAAGCGCAGGTGGAGCTCCATGGTTTCGTCGAAGCGGGCGGTGGGGTGTTCTTTGAAGAAGGCCAGGGCCTCTTCCGGCGTGTAGGGACGGTCTTCCAGTTGAGCAGCAACAATGCGATAATTTTTTCCGTGTTTTGGCATAAGAACCTCCGTGGTCAAGCGGACGTGCGTAACGTCCTCCCACAATGGATTTGGAATGGATTTGAAAAGCGAGATAGAAAGGCGAGAGGGTGGTCGGGGCGAAGGAACAGTTGGGGAAGCAAGTCCCACTGCAGGCCGCGGCTCCTGTTAATCCACGACTTCAATGCCCATGCTACGGGCGGTGCCTTCGATCTGGCGCATGGCGCCTTCGATGTCCACCGCGTTCAGGTCCTTCATCTTGGTTTCCGCGATCTCACGGATCTGTGCGCGGGTGACTTTGCCCACCTTATCGCGCAGGGGATTGCCTGCCCCCTTCTCTATCCCTGCAGCTTTCTTCAGTAGGTCGCTGGCGGGCGGAGTTTTGGTAATGAAGGTGAAAGAACCATCGGTATAGACGGTGATCTGCGCGGGAACGATGTTCCCGATCATGCTGCTGGTGCGGGCGTTATATTCTTTGCAAAAGCCAACGATATTGATGCCATGCTGGCCCAACGCAGGGCCCACAGGCGGGGCTGGCGTAGCTTTGCCAGCGGGCAATTGCAGGGTGATGACAGCTTTGACTTTCTTAGCCATGAATTGCTCCAGAAAAAGAAAAGTTAGGATTTTTCGACTTGCAGGAAATCCACTTCTACCGGGGTTTCACGTCCGAAGATGGAAACCAGGATGCGGACTTTGCCGCGTTCCAGATCGATATCTTCCACGGTGCCATGGAAATCGGCAAAAGCGCCTTCGGTAATGCGCACTTTATCGCCAGGTTTGAAGTCCACCTGCACCCGGGGCTGGCTGGATTCAATGCGCTGCATGATGCGGTCCACTTCCGCCTGGCTCAGTGGGGTGGGACGGTTGCCGATGCCGACAAACCCAGTAACACCGGGCGTGTTGCGCACTACCGACCAGCTTTCGTCGTCCAAAATCATTTGCACGAGGATATAGCCGGGGAAGACACGGCGTTCCACGACACGGCGTTGACCATCCTTCAGCTCGATCTGCTCCTCGGTGGGCACGACCACTGCAAAGATACGGTCGCCCATGTTCATGGATTCGATGCGATATTCCAGATTCCGCTTGACGCGGGTTTCCATGCCCGAGTAGCAGTGAACCACATACCACTGACGGCCATCATGCTGCTCTTCTGGGGAAGTTTCCGCTTCCTCAGAAAAGTCCGTCGCATCGTCCAGCAAGGCGTCATCGTCCTCGGTGGAAAACTGATTATGGAATTCGTCGTTTTCGGGAACGGGAGATTGCTGGTGTTGGTCGGTCACGAGGTTGTCGCCTGTGCGCGAAGGGTTAAAGGGGCCGAAATTAGTAGAGGATGAGGCTCATGATCTGCGAGGCAATGGCATCGGTCAGGCCTAAAATCAAGGCCATGAGCAGGGTGACGGCGATGACGATGCCACTGAGCCGAATCCATTCTTGTCGCGTGGGCCAGGTAACCTTGGCGATCTCGGCGCGGGTTTCGCGCAGATATTTTACGACCGGATTGACGCTTTTGGCGGAAGTCTCATTTTTCGACTTAGCCATGAATGCCTGGCTCCTTATCAAATGGAAAAGTAAAATGCCCTGACGGTTTAAGACACCGCCCGGAATCCCGAGCGGTGTCTTTACCGTGGAGCAGGCGAGGCAGGACTCGAACCCGCAACCTGCGGTTTTGGAGACCGCTGCTCTGCCAAATTGAGCTACTCGCCTTCGAATGCGCGGGCTGGAAGTTCCAGCCCCACCTTATAGCATACCTTATTTCGTCTCGCGATGCAAGGTGTGACGGCGGCAACGCGGGCAGTATTTCTTCAACTCCATACGCCCGGTAAAAGTCCGCCGGTTTTTGCTCGTAAGGTAATTACGCTCTTTGCATTCCGTGCAGGCCAGCGTGACCAGCACACGATTTCCTTTCTTAGCCATAACGAATAACGAATCCTGGTATTGGGGATAAGCGGTTTTGGAGCGCGTCCCATTGAAACAGGTGGCACGCCCCAAAACCGCATCGATGTTGGAATTTACTCGAGGATCTCGGTGATGACACCAGCACCCACGGTGCGGCCGCCCTCGCGGATGGCGAACCGGGAGCCTACCTCCAGCGCCACAGGCGCTATCAGCTCCACTTCCAGGTTCACGTTGTCGCCCGGCATCACCATCTCCACG
>DRQW01000168.1 GCA_011371305.1 Anaerolineae bacterium
CAGGGCATTGGCCCCCGCAGTGCCGCCATTTATCGCAGCTTTATCCTCGACATCTCCCGGTTTCGCAATGGCGACGCCTTTGCCCAATGGACCGGCATGGTCCCACGCAGCGACCAAAGCGGTGATGCCCGTCGGACGCATATGCGCCTGAGCAAACAAGGACCGAATCTGGTCAAGGCCACCCTCTACCAAAATGCCGAGGTGGCTCGCCAATGGGACCTTCAGCTCGCCGCCATCTACTACACTCAGATGGTCGTCCAGGGCAAACATCACACCCAGGCCGTCTGTGCCGTGGCATCTCACCTGGCTCGGCGCATCTTTGCCGTCTTACGTGACAACCGGCCTTATCAACTACGCGACCTCCAAGGCCGTCCCATCTCAAAAGAAGACTCCCGAGCCCTGATCCTTGAGCGATTCCAGGTGCCCGAGAGCCTTCGCAAACAACGTCGGAAGCATCGTCAAAGCTAACGACGTCTCCTTCCATGAAGGGCGACGGCCCAGCCAGCACGCCCCTCATGCAGTCCATATTCTATCGCTCCCTTCAGGCGGCGTCAAATGGAGGCTACCAGACGCGGCCCGGCCTTGTATGCCCTAAAATCGCGGCGATTCGCTATTCGGTTGTTAATGTGCGTCGAAATCAGCGATATCTCGCCTCAAAAAACCTCTTGACAAAATTTAGAACAACTTGGCGTGAGCTTGCCACCCCTATCGGTGGGTCATGGCTCGGGCCGATGGTTTTTGAAACCTCTCTCCTGTGATGTTGTGAGTGTTGTGTTATGACTCGATGGTTGACCTTATCTGCCGCAAGTAAGCTCCTCGGCGTGCATCCGGCCACATTACGCCAATGGGCAGATGCTGGCAAAATCCCATCCTTCCGAACGCCCGGGGGGCATCGCCGCTTTCGGGTGGAGGACCTGCGGGATTTTCTAGTCCAGGCCAGTCATGGGGGCCCTGACGACATCCAGGCCACCGAAGATGCTTTGTTAACCAGCGCGCTGGTCGAAACCCGACGGGAGCTTCGCCAATCGCCCCCTTCTGACGAAGGCTGGTATAGTAAGTTCGACGCGGAGGGGATGGCGAAACAACGGGTGCTGGGACGGACGTTGTTCGAGAAAGCCATCCGATACCTGACCATGCCGAATGAGCGCGAAAAAATTCTGGCAGATAGCCGGAAACTGGGCATGGCCTACGCACACGCCTCGCTGAAATATGATATTTCATTGCTGGAAACCGTCAAGGCTTTTCAGTTTTTCCGCCAGAAACTCCTACGCACGCTGCTCTCCAACGAGTCGGACCTGCGGTTCGATCCCATCGATAACGCAACCTTTCTGGAGCACTTTGACGCGTTTTTCGATGAGGTGCTGTTTGGTTTGATCGAGGCTTATGAACAAAGGCTGGTGGAACAGCGGGTCATCATCGAACAACAATCGGATATGGGGGCACCGGAGACGATGTTAACCAGCCCCGTCGAAATGGAACACCCACCCCAGGCCGAGTTCACGCCAGACGCATGAGGTTGGTGGCTCCTCCCGCCCCATGCACATGGTAGGATTCCTGGCCAGGATTCAAAGCCAATTTTCATGTTTGTCGGTGATCGGAGGTTGTAACTGCAGCAGGTGTTAGGGTAAGATGAGGGGCGATTTCCATCATCCTTCATCTCAGGATATTCGTTGCGTATGCACGCAAAGCGTTCTCTGGCTGGCCTCATCCTGGCCACGCTTTTTCTCGGCGGTCTTTGGATTTGGTGGGCCCGCGTGCCCGCGGGCGTGGCCGCCATCCCATCTCAAAACATCCCTCTGAAAGGCCATCCCGCGCCCGACTTCACCCTGCAGACCCCGGAGGGCGAGTCCCTTTCCCTGGCCGACCTGCGAGGCAAGGCCGTGGTGCTCAATTTCTGGGCCACCTGGTGCCCGCCATGCCGGGCGGAGATGCCCGAACTCCAGGCCGCGTGGGAGGCGTATGGCGCTGGCGGGCTGGTCGTGTTGGGGGTGAATCAGGCCGAGGATGCGGCCACGGTGCAAGCCTATCTCGACGAACTCGGCCTCACGTTCCCGGTTGTCCTCGATACGCAATATGAAGCCGCGTCCCTTTACTCGGTGAATTCCCTCCCCACCACCTACTTCATCGACCGCGAAGGCATCATCCGCGACTTCGTCGTGGGCCAGATGAACGCAGCTCTGCTCAGCGAACGCATCAAGACCATCTACCCATGATTCCCACCATCTCGCTCGGCCCCCTTTCCCTGCCCACCTACCCCCTGACGGTTCTGTTCGGCATCTTTCTCGGGCTTGGATTCGCGGGTAAAGTGGCCGCACGACGCGGCCTGCTTGCAGACCACATCCACAACATGGGCTTCTATGCCATCATTTTCGGCTTGCTGGCCGGACGGCTGGGTCACGTGGTGCGTTACTTCCCCGCCTATCGACTGGACCCCCTCAGCGTGCTTTCGCCCAACGTGGCCGCGCTGGAACCTCTGGCCGCTGCGGTGGCTGTGGTGCTCGTTGTGGTCTGGTATCAGCGCAAATATCGTTTGCCCTGGCCCGTGCTCCTAGACGCGCTGGCGGGCTTGGGGTTGGTCCTGGCGGCTGCCCTCGCCCTGGGCGATGGGCTGAACGGCTACGGCTACGGCGAGCCCACCACGGTTCCCTGGGCCATCTATCAATGGAACGTGGCCCGGCATCCCGTCCAATTTTACGAGTTCTTCGGCGTGCTCGTGGTCCTCGCCTGGTTTTGGACGTTGCTGGCGCGTTTGCAGCCCGGGTTCGCCGCGCTCTTCGCGCTGGGCGGCTATGCTGGCGTCCGCCTTCTGGTGGATGCCTTTCGCGCGGAGCCGGTCACCGTGGGGGATGGCTTCCGGTTGAGCCAGGTGATCGCGTGGATTGTGCTGCTGGTAGTGCTGTTGATTTTTTACCAAAGTGTGCAAGAAAAAGCGGACGCACCCTCTGAATAAACCCCATCACCCTTTCTTGCGCGCCACCAGTAACTTCCCAGCCAGCAAGGAGAGGGCGAATCGCCGTTCCCCCTTGGCGGGGAAATCGATGGTCACGTAGGTGTCGTCCTTACCCGGCTCGATGGCCTTGACCGTGCCCACGCCGAAGTGGCTATGTTTCACCCTTTGGCCCACGCGCAAACGGTCGGGGTTGATTTTGCGTTTGGGCTGTGGTGCAGGCTGGCGCAGGTCCGCGATGGCCTGGGCCTCACGGTCGCGCCAGGCTTCGGCATAGAGGGCCAGGTCTTCGGGCTTCTTCACCCGCTTGCGGATGGCTTCGACCTGGTGGTTCGCGCGCGCTAACCGCTTCATCAGGGCAGCTTTGCCTTTGAAGCGTGGACGCTTGGCCATCTCCCGAGCGGCCGCGCCCAGGGTCATCTGGAGTTTGCGGAGCTGCTTGTCGGGAAAGGGGTCGTTGGGGTCCAGGAGGAGGAGCTCGACGCCGTGAAGACGACAAAGCTCCCGGCGGATTTCATCCCGCGACCGTTCCTCCAGCTCCTCCCAGTCGCTTTTGCGGCGCTGGCCACGGGCTTTCATGCCCACAAAGCGCACCGCGACGCCGATTTCGGGGTAGAGGTAATCGAGTTTGAGTTTGCGTTTGGTGGCCGGATTCACCAACCAGTCGGGGGAAGCGTTTTTCTCGGTCTGAAAACCTTCGAAAACGCGGGCCAGGATTTCATTCCAGCCCATCAGGTTGAGATAGCTCATGGTCAGTGCTTCTCTGATAGCCGTTGAAAGGGGAAAGGTGTTTGTCGGTCCGATGGGGGAAGGGTAGCCGGGGGCATGAAACGTGATGCGTCATGCGTAAAATCTTTCACGCCGTCTTTTTGGCGCGCTTTGCGCCCTGGCGTGAGATAGCGATACAGCGCTCAAAACCGGGCGAGGATGCGGTCCATGAGCCAGGGGGCAAAGGTGGAAGCCCACACGAAGGCCCGGTCGAACAGGGTGGGATAGGCGTCGCGCGGCTCGCGGATCGCGGCCCGGACGATGGCCTTGCCCACATCCTCGGCCGAAGTGACTTTGGCCCGGCCTTTACCCTGATGGGAGGACGGGCCGGTGAGGAGGTTTTCGCCGAAATTCGTGGCCGTGACGCCCGGATAGAAACTCACCACCCGCACGTTGTGAGGTTTGAGTTCGACGCGTATGCTTTCGCTGAACGCGTTGAGCGCGAATTTCGACGCGCAATAGACGCTGATGCCCGGCATGGCCCGTCGCCCCACGATGGAGGAGACGTTGATGATGAGCCCATCCCGCCGCTCGCGCATGCCAGGTAGCACGGCTTCGGTCATCATCAACGCGCCCCAGAAGTTGATATCGAACAGGGTACGGGCCTTGGCGTAGTCGATGGCCCCGACCGGGCTGCTCATGCCCACGCCCGCGTTGTTCACCAGGATATCGACCTGCCCGAACGTGGCCAATGTCTCGGCCACCGCGGCCTGGATCTCCTCCCGTCGCGAGACATCCGCCACGATGGGGAGGGCCTGCACGCCCGGGCGTTGATTCAATTCCGCGGCCAGGGCTTCCAACAGGGGCTGAGACCGGGCCAGGAGGGCTAAGTTGACGGGGTAAGCCGCGAATGCGCGGGCCGTGGCCGCGCCAATACCCTGCGACGCGCCCGTAATGAGGATGGTCTTGTTTTCGAGCTTCATGATTTTTTCCTGAATAAACTACCCAGAAGCCATCCCGCGCCTATTGCGAGGATCACGCCCGCGACCCACCAGGGCCAGGAAGGAAAGGCGGTGCTGGTTTCCAGCCGGATGGGAGGAAAACGGGTGGTTTTGCCCGAAAGCTCGACTTCTTCCAGTTGGTAGTAGTACGTCTTTCCCGGCTCCGCGCTGGCATCGCGAAACGTGTATTTCCCACCGCGTACCGGGTCTTCGGAAGGGGGAATGAGCGAGTCGTTGATCTTTTCCCAGGGGCCGTCGGGGCTTTCGCTGCGATAGAGATTGAATCCCGCGGTGTCCACTTCGGATGCGGTCTCCCAAGTCACAATGGCGCCCTGTTGCCCGCACCCGACCAGCAGGAGGGGGATCAGCAGGAGGATGAGCAGAAGCAAGCGTGGGTTCATGGTGGATGGATCTGCGTGAGTGCGGCCGTGATGATGACGCGATGGGTGTTACTTTCAAGCGGCCAGCACGTGATGAGGGTGAGCTGAGGGAAGTCGGTGGGCAGGAGATAGCTGGCGTTTTCCCGGCGCACGGCCACCGAAGCGTTGGCTTCGGGAAACCTTCGCCAGCTTGTGATGCGATAGGTGAACTGACGGCCCAGGGCGTCTTCAACGATGATGGTATCGCCCAGGGCCAGGGGATTGTCAGGTTCGCCGATGGTGGCGATGGGGGCGAACACGGCCCCACCGATGTTGTGATGGCCCGAGAGCACCATATTGCCCAATTCGCCCGGGAAGGCGCTGTCGATGTGGTGGCCTGCGGCGAATCTCGGCACATCCCATTCGGTACGGCGGCCGCGGGCATCTTCGACCCAATGCCACCCCATGGGCTCGATGGGGGCATCCAACCCCACCTTGGGGATACGAACCCGCACGGGCACACGCCCCTGGCCGGAAGGCAAAGGTGCGACCGTGGGGATCGTCCACGGCCCGGCGGCATCCACCCGCGGGCGGGGCGTGGCAGTAGGGAGGCTGAAGGGCGTTGGGGTGGATGTGGGCCCGGATGCGCGGGTGGCAGTGGGGTTATGCGGAAAGGCTGCCGTGGGCGTGGGCGTCCAGGTCGGGCGGGGTGATGGATAAGGTGGGAAGGCCGCGGGGGTGGTGGTCGCGGGCCGACAGGCTGAAAGCATCGCGCACAGCCCGAAGCCGAACGCCATGCACACCAGCCTGCACCACATTCCCTATGTGAACCACCTCCAGTGGGGTTTGATGATGTACAGGACGATGATCATGGGCAACAGGCCGCCAAAAATCAACCCCCACGCGGCGCCACCCGCGGCCGCGTACAAGACGAAGACCAAAACGGTGATGGCAATGGTGGCCGCGATGTAGAGATAGACCCCCAACTTTTTCCAAAACCACATCAACACGCCACCCAACACACTGACCAACGCCGCGAGCCACGTCAGCCAGATGAGAAACAGCGGGGCATCCGGGGCCCACATACCCTTCATCGAGTGAATGGCCGCTGCCAAGATGAGATTAGAAATGATGATGAGGATGATGGCGAAGGTGAGAAGACCTCCGCGTGGTTTGTGGTGTGTTGACGGCTGGTTTTTCGACATGGGAGCTCCTGGGTTGAAGATACCGTTCTCACACAAAGGCGCTCAGGGCGCGGAGGAGAAAGGTTAAAGGATAAAGATTAAAGGCTAATGTTGAGTTGGGAAACCGGGAAGCAGGGACACCAGGAGACCGGGAGAGGGAGCGACGTGGCCCGGTTTCCTGGTTTCCGGGTGTATCAGTTTCCGGTTTTTCATCGGCATCGCAGCGGAGAAGCTATTGTAACAACCCCGGCCCGAAATCCCGAAACTTTCAAGATGCCTTGCGCTTGAGTTTGTAGGCGAATTTTTGTTGCACCTTACGCACTTTGGGCGCGACGACCAGTTGGCAATAGGGCGCATGCGGATTGCGCTGAAAGTATTTCTGATGATAGTCCTCGGCCCGATAGAATGCTTTCAGCGGCACAAGCTCGGTGACGATGGGATCGGGCCAGACGCGCGCGGCTTCCAGTTCGCGGATGGTCGCCTCCGCGATCCGGCGCTGCTTGTCATCATGATAGAGGATGATGGAGCGGTATTGCGGGCCGATATCTGCGCCCTGACGATTGGGCGTGGTCGGATCGTGAATGGTGAAGAAGATATCCAGCAATTCCCGATAGGAAATGACTTCAGGATCGAAGGTGATCTGCACCACTTCCGCATGGCCCGTGCGTCCGGTGGAAACCTGCTCGTAGGTGGGGTTGGCGACGTGGCCGCCTGCATAGCCCGAAACGACCTCCACCACCCCTTCCACCTGATCGAACGCGGCCTCCAGGCACCAAAAACATCCCCCGCCCAGGGTGGCTTTCTCCCACGCGCGGGTCATGAGCCATCCCCCGTGGTGAGCAGGATATCCTCGGCCAGGTGGATGACCGAGAGACAGGATTTGCATTCGGCCTTGCCTTCCTCGGTCAGGCGAGCGTAATGCCCGCACGTCGGGCAGGTGATCGCGATGCGCTGAATAGCCTGCTTCACCAGCAGACGGATAACCTCCTCCTTGTTCGGCAACCCCAAAGCTTCCTGCAAAATTCCGATCATCTCCTGCTCTTCGGGGCTGAGCTCCATTGCCAGATGGTTGGGCTCCTTGACCATATGCACTGCTCCTTGAAGTGGTGACACGGGGGAGTCATCGTTCATGCGATTCTGGTCAAATACACATTTTTTCGTTATGATCTAAATCAATCATAGTGCATCCCTTGTCCCACGTCAAGGCCAACCATCCCAGCCCCGAGTTGGGGGAGATGGGCCTGGCAGGGGATAGACCTCGCATGTCGATATCTTGCCAGATTCTGGCAACTTGCAATGGAGCAAACCGATCATGACACGGGAATACATTGATGGCGCTACCGCCATCGCGCGCGGCGCCTTGGCCGCAGGATGTACCTTCTTTGCCGGGTATCCCATCACGCCCGCGACGCCCATTCTACTGCATATGGTGAATGAACTGCCCAAAGTGGGAGGTGTGGGCGTCGAGGCGGAAGATGAGATCGGGGCCATCAGCATGTGCATTGGCGCGGCCATGGCCGGCGCCCGAGCCATGACCGCGACCTCTGGTCCGGGCATCTCCCTCTATTCTGAAAACATCGGCCTGGCCATCATGGGCGAGGTCCCCCTGGTCATCGTGGATGTCATGCGCATGGGGCCGGCCACGGGCGGGGCCACGACACCCGCGCAGGGGGATGTGCAATTCCTGCGCTGGGGGACCAGCGGTGGCTATCCCATCATCGCGCTGGCTCCCTCCTCGGTGGCCGAGTGCTATACCCTGACCATGCGGGCGTTCGACCTGGCCGAACGTTTCCGCACGCCGGTGTTTCTGGTCACGGACAAGGAATTGAACTATACCATGGCCACGGTGGAGGTCGCCGAGTATGTGGATGTTCCGGTGGGCCAGCGCCCCATGGTGCCTCAGCGCCTGCCCGAACCCGCGGTCGTGGATGGCGTGCGGGTGAATGCGGTCACCGGCCAGCCCGATCCCCGACTGCGACCCGAGGAAACCTATCTCCCCTATGCCTTCGATCCCATCGACGCGGTCCCACCCTTCAGCCCTTTTGGCGGACCTCACATCACCCGATTCACGACATCCAGCCACGATGAACACGGCTTTCTCACCAAGGACCCGGAGAAGGTGAGCCGGTTGAACGATCACCTGCGGCTGAAGATCCTCAACCATCGTCACGAAATGGAATTCGGCATCGCGGATATTCAGGACGACGCGGACACGCTGTTCATCAGCTTCGGCACCACCGCGCGGGCCATGCGGGAGGCCGTGGATCGGGCCCGCGCGTCGGGGAAAAAGGCCAGCGCGTTGACCTTGCACACCCTCTGGCCCGTGCCCGAACGCATGATCCTGGACGCGGCCACGGGCCACGACCGGATCGTGGTGGCCGAGCTCAACCACGGCCAATACATCCGCGAAGTCGAACGGCTGATCTACCGCCATGCGGCCCAACAGCGGCGTGTCCCGCCCGAAATCCTCGGCCTGCACCGCGTGGACGGCGAAATCATGACACCGGAACAGTTTTTGGAGCTGCTTTGAAAATAGATTCGGTAGGCCGAGAAACCGGTAGACCGGTAGACCGGGTGGGAGAGCGAATCGGCCCGGTTTCCCTGGTTTCCTGGTTTCCAGGTGTACCGGGTTACCGCCCACGATTTTCGTCCGTATCGGCGCTGGCAAGTCAGCCGTTGGACTGCTATGAAAATAGAACACGGATGAACACAGAAAAACACGGATAATTCAA
>DRQW01000169.1 GCA_011371305.1 Anaerolineae bacterium
CATCCGTTGGGTGCAAGAACTCACCCGAATCCCCAGCGTGTGGCGGCCCGAGACCGGTGAGGGGGAGGAGGCCGCGGCCCGTTGGATTGAGGCACGCTGTCAGGCCATGGGACTGGAGACCCATTTCGAGATGGTTCAGCCTGGCCGCCCCAATGTGATTGCGATTCATCGTGGTCGAGAGAATGGCAAAACTCTCATGTTCGAGGGACATACCGATGTGGTGACCGAAGGGGATCCCAGTCAGTGGACCTATCCGCCCTTCGCCGCGGAGATTCATGAAGGCCGCATCTATGGCCGCGGGGCCAACGATATGAAAGCGGGCCTGGTGGCAGCGCTCATCGCGATCAAAGCCATCGTGGAAAGTGGTGTGAACTTACAAGGAAATATCCTCCTTGGCGCGTTATGCGATGAAGAGGGGAGCATGATTGGGGTGAAGGATTTCGTCGCCCGAGGCTGGGCCGATATGGTCGATGCGGCCATCATCTGCGAGCCGGAAGAAAATCATCTTTGTATCGCCCAAAAGGGGGTTATGTGGATCCATGCTTTTATCCACGGCGTCATGGCCCACGGCGCGATGCCTCTCACGGGCAAAAACAGCGCCTATCCGATGGCCCGCTTTCTGACCCAAGTGGCAGCCCTGGAGGTAGAGGAAATCGCGCGGCATGGTGCCCATCCTTTTTTGGGCCAGCCTAGCATCACCCCTACCATCCTGCTTTCACCCCCACGGGGATATGGCGAGCCTCAGAACAACGTCATGCCCCAATCTACCGAGGTGGTGCTCGACTTCCGCCTCATCCCCGGCCAGGATGCCGACGCCCTGGCGAAGCGAGTGGAGTCTTTGTTACAAGAGGTCACCGCAGGGGAAGAGAACCTCCGCTATGAGATGCGTGTGCTCGAGGTGCGCCCTCCCACGGACACCGATCCTACGGAGCCCGTTGTCACCACACTAGCGGCTGCCTATCGCGATCTTACGGGCCAGGATCCCATTTATGGGGGTGTACCCGGCTCCACCGATGGCACCATCCTGCACTGGAAGAAAGGAATCCCTATCGTCACCTGCGGCCCGGGTGATATTCACATCCCCCACCACATCGATGAATGGGTGAGCATCGATGAGATTAAACTTGCAGCCCGTCTGTATGCATTAGCCGCGTTGCGCTATCTGGGTGTCGATGCATGAGTTGGTTCCGCCGCGCGTTGCGACGCGCTCTCATCCGAAAACGTGTTATGAAAAACTGCATCACCGACGTTTCAGGCGTGCTTGTAGGCCACTGGACTGACCTGGATGCGGGCACAGGATGCACTGTAGTCCTTTGCCCCCAAGGGGCAGTGGCAAGTGTCGATGTGCGCGGAGGCGCTCCTGCCACGCGTGAGACCGATTTGCTGGATCCCACCTGCACAGTGGATCGTGTCCACGCCATCTTGCTCAGCGGGGGGAGTGCCTTTGGCTTAGCCGCAGCCGATGGTGTCATGCGTTGGCTGGAAGAACGAGGCTATGGTTTTGACACGGGTGTGGCCAAGGTGCCCATTGTCCCCGCGGCCTGTCTGTTTGACCTTCCCTTAGGACGGGCGGATGTGCGCCCAGGGCCCGAAGCGGGATATGCCGCATGCGAAGTTGCCAGTGATGCCGCTTCGGCCGAGGGCAATGTGGGCGCGGGCACAGGCGCCACCGTGGGTAAACTGTTGGGTGTTGGCCAGGCAACCAAGGGTGGACTAGGCTCTGCCAGCAAGCATCTAGGTGGTGGCCTGGTCGTAGCTGCGATGGTCGCAGTGAACGCGGTGGGGGATGTGGTTGACCCGCAAAGCGGGCAGATTCTGGCGGGCGCGCGCAAGCCCGTAACGGGCGGGTTTGTGGACTCGGAAGCGTTTTTGCAAAGCCTGGCAGGGCAAACCATTCAGGATTTGGCTTCGGCCCGGGGCAATACCACCCTGGCCGTGGTGGCTGTGAACGCCCGGTTGGATAAAGCGCAAGCCCGACGTGTGGCCATGATGGCCCATGATGGTCTGGCTCGGGTCATCCGCCCAAGCCACCATCCCTTCGACGGCGATATCATTTTTGTCCTCGCCACGGGAGAAGTGGCGGGCGATGTAGGCGTATTGGGTGCCACCGCAGCCCAGCTGGTGGCCGAGGCGGTGATTCGGGCTGTGCGTGCTGCCCAAGCCTTGCATGGGATCCCCGCGGCTCAGGACCTGGCTTCTTGACCGCGTGCATCCATTGCTGTCCTGTTCTTCATTTACTTACTCATTCAAAAGGAGGTGCTCTCATGGAATCGGCTCTTTCGGTACGACGCATCGTCATTACCGGCATTTTGGCAGCGATTGCCATCTTGCTGGGAGTGACCCGCATCGGTTTCATCCCTGTCCCCAATGTTTCGGGAAATGCCACCATCATGCACGTGCCCGCCATTATCGGCGGGGTCATGGAAGGACCCCTGGTGGGCTTGTTGGTAGGTGGCATCTTTGGTCTCTTCAGCTTCCTGCAGGCATCCATTCCTTTATTCAAAGACCCCCTGGTCGCGGTGTTACCCCGGTTGTTCATCGGCGTCACCGCTTATTACAGCTATGCGGCGCTGCGTCGCCGGAATGAGTATCTGGCCCTGGTGGTGGCTGCGGTGATCGGGACGCTGACCAACACGGTGGGTGTCTTGGGTATCGCCATCCTTCGCGGCTATCTCACCTTGGAGGCGACCATCCCCATTTTGCCACAAGCTGTCGCTGAGTTGGTCATCGCCGCGGTGATCACCGTGGCGGTGGTCGCTGCCTGGAAGCGCATCGAGGGCGGGCGTAAGGGTTCTTCGGTTTAGGTTGGCAGGAGAAGCATCTTGCGCTCGGTTTCGACGCAACGATAGCACCCGCGCTTACTTACATCCCGGCCCATTGGGTCGGGATGAGTTTTTGAACAAAGGGCTCTCCATCTTTTGCCAAGAATCTTGGGAGAACTGCCTTCGCTCGAGAAGTGATGCATCTTAATCTGAAAAGACAGTTTGACAGGGCTTTAATAATCGATGAAAATGAGTGAGGCGGGCAAGTGATTTAATCCCGAAATTCTTGATCTGAAATCATGACCGATACTTTGTCACGGCTGTATTTTTATCTGTTCGGCGGTTTTACCATTCAGCGCGATGGCTTGCGTGTGCCGCCCCCCGCAAGCCAGAAGGCGCGCGCGCTGCTGGCCTATCTGCTCGTGCACCCCGGTGTAGCCCACGAACGGGCGTATCTGGCTGGCTTATTCTGGCCCGATTTGTCTGAATCCGTGGCACGTCGCCGGTTAAGCCAGGCGCTGTGGCAGGTCCGACAAGTGTGCCCCGATATCGAGACCAATCGCACCACCGTCCGTCTTCCATCCCTGGATAGTTATTGGGTGGATGTGGAGGCATTTCGGGGAGCCATGAGCCGTGCGGCAAGCCACGAGGAAAGCCTTCTCTCATCCCTGCAGGAAGCGGTGGACCTGTATCAGGGGGATTTTTTGCCCGGTTTCTACGACGATTGGACCCTGGTGCAGCGAGAGCAATTGCGGCAGCAATACGTGTTGGCTTTGCAAAAGCTGGTGCAGGGCTATTTTCAATTGGGGGCCTACGATCAGGCGCTGGAGGCAGGCCAGCGACTGATCAACGAGGAGCCACTGAATGAATGGGCCTATGAGCAGGTGATTCGGCTCTGTGCCCTCCTGGGCAGGCGGGATGAAGCTATGCGCCATTACGCCCGATTGCGGCGTAACCTGGCCGAAGCCCTGGGCGCGCGTCCGGGACCGGCCATCGAGCAGTTGATGGAGCGAGTGCGGGCAGGTGCGGGTGTGCAACCGGAACGCCGCGCACCACTCTTTCATGACGATATCACGTTGCCCATGATCGGACGGGAAAGGGCCTGGGAGCGCGTCCGCAGCATGGTGGATGCATTGCGTCGGGATCAAGGAG
>DRQW01000170.1 GCA_011371305.1 Anaerolineae bacterium
AGGGCCAGGTAGGAGCGGGAGGCCATGAAGCCGCCGATGGCCGGGCCGATGGTCACCGCCAGGTTCATAACGACGCGCATGAGCCCGTAGCCGTCGGCCCGCTGCGCGGGCGGGAGCAGGTCCGCGATCATGGCCTGCCGCGCGGGATCGCCCACATTGGCCAGCAGGCCCACAAACACCGCGGCCAGGAAGAAGAGACGGATGTCGTCAGCGAAGCCCATGAGCAGGGTGATGGTGGCGCTGGCGATAAGGCCGAAGATGATCATCCGCTTGCGGCCGATGCGGTCGGAAAGCGCGCCGCCGATAAAACTGCCAGTGATGGCAGATATCGAAAACACCCCGAAGATGAGCCCCACCGTAGTCATGCCGATATCGAAGCGGGCGGTGAGGTAGAGGGTGAAGAAGGGGAAAAGCAGGGCTCCTCCCAGGCCATCGATGAAGGTCGCGGTCAGGAGGAGCCAGAATTGGTTGGGATATTCCCGAAAGAGGCGTCGGAGTTTGGCAATGGTGGGCATGAGGTCTGAGCGCCTGATCGTAAGCGATTGCACAGATAAGATCGTTTATGTTATACTGAAAAAGTCATCTCTATATCCGGTTAGAGCGAGATATTTTGTCATGAGCGCGCATCAGGTCACAATTGACATTCCAGAGAAGATCCTTCTGGCGGAAAAAATGGACGCGGAAACATTTGCACGGGAAATGCGCGTGTTGACCGCGGTCAAGCTGTTTGAGTTGGGGCGCCTTTCCTCGGGCAGTGCGGCAGAATTGGCCGGGATGTCCCGGGTGGAATTTCTGTTGGCTTTAGGGCGATATGGCGTCTTTCCACTGGCAAAGGAGCTGGAGGATCTGGAATCCGCGCATGGCTGATGCAATTAGCAATACGTCTCCATTGCTTTATCTTTTCCGCATCGGGAAAATCCATCTGCTATTGCATCATTTCGAGAATATCATCACAACGCCTGGGGTAAAAGAAGAGCTACGTCAGGGTGAGGCATTGGGCTATCATGTACCAAATCTTGATCAATTTCCATGGATCACCATTCGTCAGCCCAAACATGCGCCTTCTGAATGGGTGGCAAGGGATCTCGGCCGGGGCGAATTGGAGGTGATTTCCCTGGCGCTGGAAATGAAACACGCTGTGGTTTTACTGGATGACGCATTGGCCCGCAACATTGCTCAAGCGGCTGGATTGACCGTTTGGGGAACGCTGCGCGTATTGCTCGAAAGTAAGCGGCTGGGCTATATCGAAAACATGGCGAGTGTGGTGGATGAGCTGAAATCGTCAGGCATGTGGATTTCTAACGATATTCGATATCGCATTCTGCGTCTGGCAGAGGAAGCCTGAGCATGAGATATTACGCGGCCCGGCCGCCCAGGAGCGCGTTGCTCTCATGCTCGCGTATCAACGTGTCGATGTCTCACTCGGCAAAAATGCCCTGGTATAGCCACAGCATATCCTGTTCCAATCGTTTCTTGGGAATGCGCCGCAAGTATCTGTTGCGAAGCCAGCGCAAAGCGGGATGGCGAATGTGCGCGGCCCGCCCCATCAGCCGGGATTTCTTCACCACGCGTTCGACGCGCTCCCTGCGACGCCGCTCGTAGGTTTCCAGCGCCCGGGGGATATCCTTTTTGTTTCGGGCCAATTCCTCAGCGAGCACCCACGCATCTTCCATGGCCTGGGCCGCTCCCTGGCCCAGATTGGGCGTCATGGCATGCGCGGCATCCCCCACAAGCACGATCCGATCCACCCACCAGCGTTTCAGGGGCTCCAAATCAAACAGATCGGTGCGGATAATGCTCTCGGGCGGGGTGTGGCGGATCAGCTCGCGGACGGGATCGGGAAATGCCGCGTATCGGGCCAGAAGCTCCTCGGTCAGGCCCTCCGTGGCCGCGGCCTGACGTGGGGGAGCGACAAAGGGGGCATACCAATAAACCTGGTTGGCACCGATGGCGGAAAAACCGAAACGGACATCACCGTCCCATATCTCCTGCGCCGTGTGCAGACGTTCGGGCGGCAAGGTGAACGAAGCGATACCCCGATAGCAACTCTGCCCGCTGTAGCGAAGTTCGTTGAAAGGGTCCACCGCATGGCGGATATAGGAACGGATCCCATCCGCCCCGACCAGGAGATCACCCGTCGCCTTGCCGCCTTCCTTGAAACGCGCGACCACGGCGTCGTCGTAAATTTTCAGGCCCTGACAGGTTTTCCCCAAACGAAGCGTCTTTTGCGGAAGTTTGCTTCGCAGGATGCGATGCAAGGCCGCGCGGTGGATGGAGATCGTCGTGTGGCCCAAGCGATCCCGGATGGAGCGCAGATCCATGGCCCTAATCAGGCCATCCTTCCTGTCGATGATCTCGACGCGTTCCAGGGGAATGCCCGCCTCTTCCACCTGCTGGGCCAATCCCCATCGCTGTAACACCCTCATTGCATTGGGAGAGACCCAGATGCCCTTGCCCACAGGAGCGAACCTGCGGGCGGCCTCGAACACCTGGACCTGGATGCCGTGTTGACGTAGGGCTATCGCGGTGGTCAATCCGGCGATGCCGCCGCCGATGATAATGACTTTCATGGTTCCTTGCTCCCTCTTGGGATGGATTTCGTCAGCCGAATTTTTCGTCACGCGGCCCGGCCGCCCAGGAGCGCGCTCTGCTGCTCCATCTCGCGGCGGAACTGGTAGGTGTAGAGGCGGTAGTAGCGCCCGCGGCGGCGCAGCAGCTCGAAGTGGGTGCCCTGCTCCACGATGCGCCCGTTCTCGATGAACAGGATGCGGTCCGCGCGGCGGATGGTGGAGAGGCGGTGGGCGATGACGAAGCTGGTGCGGCCCTCCATCATCGCCTCCATACCGCGCTGGATGAGATTTTCGGTCACCGTGTCCACCGAGCTGGTAGCCTCATCCATGATGAAGATGTCGGGGTCGGCCAGCACGGCCCGGGCCAGGGAGATGAGCTGCTTCTGGCCCGTGGAGAGGAGGACGCCGCCCTCGCCCACCTCGGTATCATACCCGCGTTCCAGCTCCATGATGAAATCGTGGGCCCCGGCCAGCTTCGCGGCCTCGATGATCTCCTCATCGGTCGCGTCCAGGCGGCCATAGCGGATGTTCTCGCGGATGGTGCCTGAGAAGAGATGGGGGGATTGCAGCACGATGCCCAGGCGAGAGTGGATGCTTTCCAGCTTGATGGTGGTGTAATCCCGCCCGCCGAAGC
>DRQW01000171.1 GCA_011371305.1 Anaerolineae bacterium
ATCAAGGCGTGTTTATGCTGAAGCAAGCTATGGGCGGCGGTAAAACCCACAATCTGTTGGTGCTGGGATTGCTGGCCCGACATCCCGAGTTTCGAGACCAGGTCGTGGGCAGTTTCTATCGACCAGACCCAGCTTTGGGACCCGTAAAGGTCGTCGCCTTCAATGGCCGGGAGACTGATTATCCCTACGGCATCTGGGGGGCGCTGGCCGAGCAAATGGGCAAGCGGGATGTGTTCAAAGACCACTATCAACCCCTGAAAGCGCCCGGACGCAAGGCCTGGGAGAACCTTTTCGCCAATGAGACGGTGCTGATCTTGCTGGACGAGTTACCACCCTACTTCCAGAATGCCCGCGCCATTCCCATCGGGGATTCCAACCTGGCGGAGGTGACAGCCACCGCACTATCCAATCTCCTCATCGCCATCGGTCGGCCCGCATGTCAACGCGTGGCCCTGGTCATGACCGACCTGGCCTCGTCCTACGAAAAAGGTCGGGAGCAGATTGCTGATGTATTGCGGGATTTCGAACGGGAGACCCACCGTTCGGCTATGGCCATCGAACCCGTACGCCTCAATTCTGACGAAATCTATCATATCCTGCAGAAGCGCATCTTTGAAACGCTGCCCGATGAGGATGAAATCGGACTCGTGGCCCAAGGCTATGCCGATGCCCTGCGCAAGGCCCGGCAGATGGACATCACCAACGAGTCCCCTGAGGAATTTGCGGCTGCGGTCATGGCCTCCTATCCCTTCCATCCCGGCATTCGCGACCTCTACGCCCGATTCCGTGAGAACCCCGGCTTTCAGCAGACGCGGGGGCTAATCCGTCTGATGCGGATCGTCACCGCCCGCCTGTGGGAGTCGGGACGGGCCAAGGGAAAATATCTCATCGCCGCCCATGATCTGGACCTGAACGACGCTGAAACCCGGACTGAGGTCAGCCAGATCAACAATAGCCTTGAAAATGCCATCGCCCATGACATTGCTTCGGAAGGCCAGGCCGTGGCCGAGAAGATCGACGCGGAGCTGGGGAACAACGACGCCACCGATACGGCCAAATTGCTGCTGATGGCCTCATTGGCCAACGTTCCCAACGCGATTTTGGGGCTGGCCATCCCGGAACTCATCGCCTATCTGGCGGAACCGGGCAGGGATATGGCCCGGCTGAAAGGCGATGTGCTGGAAAAGCTGGCGATGCTGGCCTGGTATCTGCACAGCGATCGGGATGGCAGGCTGTTCTTCCGCAATGTGCAGAACCTGAACGCCAAGCTGGAGACCCTGGTGCGGGCCTTCGTGCGGGAGCAGGCTGTCAAAGAGCTGCAGGAGCGCCTGGAGGACATGTTCGCGCCCAAGCGACGCTGGTGCTATCAGCGGGTGCAGGTGTTACCCGCCATCGATGAGATCGAACTGGAGCAGGACCGGGTGACCCTGGTGATCTCGGAACCGGCCGCGGGGCACAGTGGATTGAAGCCGGAATTGCGCGCGTTCTACGAGGACGCTACCTGGAAAAACCGCATCGGCATCCTCACCGGCACACGCAACACCTACGATCAATTGTTAGAAGTGGGCAAACGCTTGCGGGCCATCGACCAGATCGTTCAGGAGCTGCATGAAGACCGCGTTTCCGAGAGCGATCCGCAGATGATCCAGGCCCACGAGCTGGCCGACCGCATCCGCCAGACCTTCCATTCCGCGGTGCGGGAGACCTTCACGACCCTGTGGTATCCCATGGCGCCTGGCCTGATGAACGCCGACTTCTTCATGGAGTTTCAGGGAAATCATTACGACGGCGAGGAGCAGATCATCGACCTGCTGGAAAAGAAGCGCAAATTCACCACCGATATCTCAGGGGATAATTTCCGCAAAAAGGTGGAAAGACGTCTCTTCACCCAACAGGTCATGCCCTGGAGCGAGATCAAGCGTCGGGCCGCGATGATGCCCGGATGGCAATGGCACAAACCCGAGGCCCTGGATGCGCTCAAAGAAGAATGCATCCGCAAGGATATCTGGCGTGAAGAGCCGGGCGGCTATGTCAACAAAGGCCCCTTCCCACAGCCCGCCACCAGCGTCTCGATCCGCGAGGTCTCGCGGGACGATGATACGGGCGAAGTGAAACTGCGCGTCACGCCCATTCATGGCGATATCATCTATTGGGATGTGGGTAAAGATGTGAGTACGGCCTCGGCCAGGCTGGAGGGCAACGAACTGACCACCCGTGAACTGCGGCTTTCCTTCCTATGCGTGGATAGTTCGGGCGTGCATAAGACCGGGGAGCCCGTCATCTGGGAAAATCGCATCACGTTGAAATACAAAATCTACCAGCGCGGCGAGGATAAGATCATGAAGCTCCAGGCCGCGCCGCCTGCCACCATCCATTACACCACCGATGGGTCCAACCCCAAGCTGGCCGGCGCCCTGTATGAGGATGATTTCGTCATCCCGCGTGGAACACAGATTGTGCTGGCCTATGCTGAAAGGGACGGCATTGAATCCGAAGTGTTGCGGATTCCCATCGATTGGAAAAAAGACGAAAGCGTTCGGGTGGATCCCCACCTTCCCGCCCGACTGGAGCGCCCCATCAAGCTGGGTAGCACCAAAGAAACCTATGAATGGCTGGCCTCGGTGCAGAAGTACGGAGGACAGCTCAACGGCGTTGTGATCACCATCGGCGCGGACGGTCGCGTGATGGAATGGGTGCAGCTTTCGATTGCAGAAGAAAAGAGCATCGCCCCACAACAACTGGAAGAAGTGCTGAAAGTGCTGCGGGGCATTCAGAGTGAAGGGGAGATCCAATTGGAAGCCAGCGCCATCCAGTTCCCCACGGGGCAGGACCTGTTGGATTGGGTGGCCGAAGTGGAAGAGACATTGCAACCGGAGGAGGTGCGACAGTAAAATGGCCAAACGTCCCCGTCATCTGGCGTTGCTGGACCGCTCTTTCGGTTTCGTTCCTTCCGAAAGCCAGCATCACTTTGTAGTGGATATCTCGCGCAGCGACGCCAAAAAGGTCATGATCAGCGAGCATTTCGGTTGGCATGAAGAGGTGGGCTCCAGTCCCATGACCACAGGCAGTGAACGGGACGGTCAGATCCGTGTGTTGCTTGCCCGCCCCAAATGGGACGCCATCGCGGACGCAGTGCGGATAGAGTTCAACCGTCGCCTGAAACGGATGGGCCTCCACACGGGGGCATGGCGCACGGGCCCGAATCTGGTGCGGCGGGAACTGGGCAAGGAGCTGGTGCTCCTGGCCTGGGCCATTGAGGACGCGGATCCAGCGCTCATCTCTACGGCCATCGCCAATTGGAAAGGGCTCTATCCTGAGGAACGCTGGTGGCTCTACACCCAGACTGCCGCGGCCACAGGACATGGCATCAACGATCGGGGCAAGGGCTGGCGCAAGGCGGTTCGCTATGCACTCACCGAAAATCCCATCATCGGCCATGCCGAACCCCAGCTGCCCGAATACTTTCAACGAGCTGTGCACGGCCCGCAGCCAAGGTTGTTGGACCAAGGGGCCGAGTACATTATCGAAGAGATCATCGAGGAAGAGTAATGGAAGCCCGATCCCAACAGCGGTCATTCCCTTTCCAAAACTGGGCTAGCGCTCAGACCTTCATCGAAACCCAATTCCCTGTGGCCAAGCTGTCGGCCGAGGCGTATAAGGAGCGCAAGGCCGGAGCCAGCCAAACGCTGACCGGATTAGGCAAATGGTGGGGCCGTAAGCCCCTGGTGCTGGTGCGGGCCATCATCCTGGGCCTGCTGCTGCCCGCCACCGACGACCCCAAAAAGGACATGGAGGTCTTCCTCAAGCTGATGACCATGGATGAGGAGGGCCTGTGGCGGCGCAAGAACAAGTCCATCCCCAAGCAGCGGCTCATCGAAGAGCTGCTGAAGATGCCGCCCCACACCCGGGATCGCTATCTGGTTCCGGTGAACGACGGCTGGGAGCTGAAGAAGCTGGGGCGAGCGGAGCGCCAGGCCCTGCAAAAGCTGGTGTTCGAGCGCATGCCCTATTCCGAGAAGCTGCGCTATTGCGCCCGGCCCGAGCAGATCGACGGCCCCTCCCCCGCGGCCTGGGAGGTCATCAACGCCCACCTGGGAACCCATGCCGCCAGCCTGGTGGAGCTGGTGCAGGAGCTGGGGGAACGCCGCTTTGGCCACCGCCCGCGGGTGGGAGACGCGTTCTGCGGCGGGGGCAGCGTGCCCTTCGAGGCCGCGCGGCTGGGCTGCGACGCGTACGGCTCCGATCTGAACCCGGTGGCCGCGCTGCTGACCTGGGCCGCGCTGCACATTGTGGGCGGGGGCGAGGAGGTGGCCCGGCAGGTGCAGGAGGCACAGGATCAGGTCTTCCAGGCCGTGGATGACCAGATCACAGCCTGGGGCATCGAGCACAACGAGCGGGGCTGGCGCGCGGACGCCTACCTCTACTGCACCGAGACGACCTGCCCCGAATGCGGCTGGCAGGTGCCCCTGGCCCCTTCCTGGGTCATCGGTGAGAAAACCAAAACGGTTGCGGAATTGACGCCTGATCCCGAAAATCAGCGGTTCGAGATTGAAATTCATTCGGGAGTAGACGCAGAGCGCATGGCGCGCGCCAAGAAAGCTGGCACTGCCCGCAACAATCGCCTGCATTGCCCCCATTGCGGCATGTCCACGCCCATGGAGGTCATCCGCCGTCACCTG
>DRQW01000172.1 GCA_011371305.1 Anaerolineae bacterium
AATCATCCACCGAGATGCGCCAGCCGGAGAGGTCCACATCGCTGGTGCCGCTGTTATAGAGTTCGATGAACGCGGCGCCGGCGGTGGCATCCACCTCGTTGATGGTGATGGTGGTGGAACCCAGGGCCGAGGCAGGGCCGTCGTTGGCAGCGCCCATGGTGGGGGATTCATCGGTGTTGAAGTCGGCTGCGTCGTCATCGGTGTCGGTGCAGTCGGGCACGCGGGCGGTGGAGAATTTGTATTCGGGCTTGGGCGCGGCACCCGCGTCGCCGTAAGCCACGCTGTCGATGACATTGTTTGCGTCATCTTTGATGGAAAGGATGGTGCCTCCATTGGAAATGGAAATGCCGTCCACGGTGTTGCTGTCGTCGATGACGAGATAGCCATGGGCGGGCACCACCAACCCGTCATGGAGCTGCGTGCTACCATAGTCCCAATCTAACACCCAACCCCCAACGTCGATATCGGAATCTGTCGGATTGCACAATTCCACCGCCTCATCGCTGGTCGGTGTGGCAATGAATTCATTGATCAGGATGCTTCCCACCGCGGCTTGAGATGGTTTTGCGAAACTGATCGGTGGACCCATCAACGCTATCATCATCCCCAGCGCGATGGCGAAAACCAGGACCCATTGGATGAAGGTGTGTTTTTTCATGATCTCCGCTCCTTGGAAAACGTAGAAACAAGGAAGAAAGACACCGTTGTCTTTCAGGGGGATTATAGAGATCGGGGGGCCTGGAAACCGGGATGGGGAGAGGGCAACGCCGGTTTCCAGGCTTGCCCGGGTTTCCTCAACCATCTAAAGATATTTGCCGATCAGCAATTGATATTTGCCTTTTAGTTCCTGAGGGATTTTGTCACGCGCGGTAATGATGGCGTCCTTGAGCGCGTCCGCGTAGGGAGAGGGGGGCGCATCCTTCAGGAGTTGAATGGCGTTGAGGGTGGCCTGTTGGGCGGCCGCCGCGTTTTCCATCAACGTTTTGACCACCATTTCCACGGTGACGGGCTCTTCGCTTTCGTGCCATACGTCGTAATCGGTGACATGGGCGATGATGGCATAGGACATACCCGCTTCCCGGGCCAGGAAGGCTTCGGGGATGGCGGTCATGCCGATGATATCGAAGCCCAGTTGGCGGAACACACGGCTTTCCGATTTCGTGCTGAAACGAGGGCCTTCGATAATGACGAATTCACCTCCTTTGTGGACGGTCTTGCCCGTAGCTTTGACGGCCTCATATAGCACATCCGCCAAATAAGGACAGATGGGCTCGGCCACAGAAACGTGGACCACCAGGCCCGGCTCATCGAAGAAGGTTTGGGTACGCAGCCGGGTACGGTCGAAGAGCTGGTTGGGAATGACGATGTGGCCCGGTTCGATGGCTTCGCGCAGGGAGCCACACGCGTTCATGGAAATGAGATATTCCACCCCTAGGGATTTAAAGCCCCAGATGTTGGCGCGGGCATTGAGTTTGGTAGGATTGATGAGGTGGCCGCGACCGTGTCGGGCGAGAAAAGCCACGCGTTGGCCATGGACATCGCCCAGGATGTAATGGTCGCTGGGCTCACCAAAGGGGGTACGGATGTGAACTTCCTCGACGTTGGTGAGGCCGGGAAGGTCATACACACCGCTACCGCCGATGACGCCGATGCGAATGGGTGTGGGCATAGTGATGCTCCTTGCAACGAATCGGGTTGGGTCGAGAGAAGGTATAGCTGACGCCAGGTCGCTCAAACGCCAGGGGAATCGAGCGATTTTAGGATATTGTACCCCGCGTAGCTGCTTCCCAAAAAATCGCCTCCACGCGCCATGGGCTAGGCTTAACTGAAGTCCTTTTCAAACAGCGGGTTTTGGGTGCCCCGCGCCTGGGGCAGAACTGAACTCCTTGGGCTATGGATGCATAGTCCCTTCGGGGCTCACATGGTCAGCCCGCAGGGCTTCGCATTCGTCGTTCGAACGCGCTCCGATTTTGCCGGCCGGGGGATGAGGCCGCGCGTGCACCTGGAATGGACATCCGCGGGCGCGCGATTTTCGTTGTGCGACACCGGCCCCGGCATCCCGCCCGACCAGCCGAAGTCGCAGGCTGGAAGGCGGGCGTGGCGGATGCTGAACCGCTATCCGAATAACGCGCAGCACCGACAAATCATGAGGCGGCGTGCAGGCGTCACTGATGTACATACCGATGCCCGCTGGGGTCCACATACCGCAGCGGATTATTCAGCGTATACGCGTAGCGGTTGAGGGCCTGGGGCGCGGAAGGGTCGGGGATGAGGGTGTCGGCCTGGGTGAAGTGCCCTAACAGCGGGTCGTACCAGCGGGCGCCGTAGAAATAGAGCCCCAACGCCTCCTCGTGATACTGACCGGTGTAGCGTTTGGTTGTCAAGGTGCTGAACGGGCCGCCGCGGTTGTCGCCATAGGGCAGATAATACTGCTGGCTCTGCACCGTCCCCGCTTGGTCCACGAGGATCGAGGTCGAGCCCAGATGATCGGGCAGCATATAGAATACCCCGTCATCGCTGCCGTGTCCAGTCCGGCGCAGGGCCAGGGGGCCGGTCGGGCCCTGGTAGTACTGCGTCGCGGCTCCGGCCTGCCATTCGTACACCCCCGCAATGTACACCGTCGTCACCCCATTCACCGTGCCTTTCACCCGGTTGCCGTCCGCATCGTAAAGGAACGTGGCCATCACCGTCGCACCCTGTTTCACCTCCAGCAGCCGATTCTCATAATCGTAGCTCAGGGTGTAGGTCACGCCGGCGATGACCCGCGTGGTCATGTTGCCGTTGCCGTCATAACTGTAGCTGTTGCCCAAAGCCCCGGTCACGGCATGGGGCTTGCCCCCGCCATACACGTAACCCTGGCCATCTTTGGCCGTGATATTGCCGATGGCGTCGTAGCTGTAGGCGTGGCTATATTGCCCCGTCCCCGCCCCATTGGTCGCGGCCGAAGTCAGCCGGTTCAGCCAGTCGTAGCCAAAAGTCTGCACCTGACCTGCGTTCAAGGCATCGGTGATGCTGAGCACATTGCCCACGTTGTCATACGCGTAACTCAATCTCTGGATATCATCATGGGCGGCATTTTTGCCCGCGCGCAGGGTTTGCAGCCGCAGCGTGCCCGCGTCGTAATCGAAATTCCGCCACAGGCCGTTGTTGCCCGTATCCAGCCGCAACTCCGTGGGCTGGCCCAGAGGATTGTAGGTCGCGGCCGAAAGATACTGCACGCCCGCGCCGCTCACCCCGGTCAACTGCCCCACGTCGTTGTAGCTGTGGCTCACCACCTCCCCGGCCTGGCCATTGTTCCCGCCCGGATAGGTGATACTGACCTGCTGATCCGCGGCATTGTACGCGTAACTCATGCGGAAGGTCCCACCCCCTGCGCCCGGGATCACCCATTCCTGCTCGGTCAGGCGATTGCGCGCATCATAGGCCAGGGCCCGCACCTCCACCACGCCCTCATCCGTATAGGCCTTGCTCTTTTCCTGCAGGCCCTTGTACTCCGCAGCGTCGTAGAAATACTCCGCCACCAGCGGCCCGCTGGCGCTGTCCTTCCGCTTC
>DRQW01000173.1 GCA_011371305.1 Anaerolineae bacterium
AAAACGCATCATCCTTCTCCTCAGCGCCTTTCTCATCGTCGCCTTCATCCTGACCGGGTGCAGCGTCACCCAGGCCGGGAAGGATGTCATCGGCAAAGTGCAGGAAGAGACCGGCGTCGCCGTCGTGCAGGCGGAGACTCCCGCCACGCCCACGCCCGCGCCCGTCCAGCTCCCAGCCGAACATCAGGACGCACTGAGCATTGCCATGGCCCAGCAAGAAGCCCTGGCCGACCTTTACGACCGGGTGGCTCCCTCCGTCGTCAACATCAAAGTCACCATCGCCCACCCCGACGTGGGTTCGGGAGAAACGCCGCCCGAATTCCCCTTCGGTCTGCCTGGCATGCCTGGCGAGCCGGGCCAAATGCCCCCTCTCCAGGGCGAAGGATCCGGCTGGGTCTATGACAACGATGGCCATATCGTCACCAATAACCATGTGGTGGAAGGCGCCAGCGACATTATCGTCACTTTTCATGATGGCCGTTGGGCCAAAGGCGAGCTGGTGGCCGCAGACCCCCAGGCCGACCTGGCCGTGATCAAGGTCACTCCGCCCGAGGGCATCGAACTGAAGCCCCTGCCTCTGGCCGACCCCGACAGCCTGCGCGTGGGATACAGCGTCATCGCCATCGGCGCGCCCTTCGGCCTGGAAGAGACCATGACCACGGGCATCGTCAGCGCCATCGGCCGCAGTTTCCCCGTGGGCAAGGGGCAGGGCCCCCGCTACTCCCTGCCCGACGTCATCCAGACCGATGCAGCCATCAACCCCGGCAACTCGGGCGGCCCCCTGCTGGACCTGACCGGCCGCGTGGTGGGCGTCAATTTCGCCATCGAATCGCCCGTGCGCGCGAGTTCGGGCATTGGATTCGCCATCCCCGTGAGCATCGTTCAGCGCGTGGTGCCCGCACTCATCGAGAACGGCAAGTATGAGTACGCCTACCTGGGCATCCGCGGCCATAGTGTCACGCCCGAGCTGGCCGAGGCCCTGGACCTGCCTGAGAATGTGCTGGGCGCGTATGTAGATGAGGTGGTGCCCGGCGGGCCAGCGGACAAAGGCGGCGTCAAGGGCGGCTCCCAGGTGGTGGATGTGGATGGCGTCCAGCTCCACAAGGGCGGCGACATCATCATCGCCATCGATGGCGAGCCCGTGCGCAGCTTCAACGACCTGGTTTCCTACCTGGTGACCAAAGCCGCTCCGGGCCAGGAAGTGACCCTGACCGTGCTGCGCGACGGTAAGAAGATGGCCCTGAAGGTCACTTTGGGCGCGCGGCCCGAGCAGCCCGAACAGATGCCGCAGGAGATGGCGGGCAAAATCACGCCCAAAGCCGCCATCGCTATCGCTCGCGACACCGTGGAAGAGCAAGGTCTGCTCAAGGGCAAGGTCCAGGAAACCACCGTCATGCCCGGCACGTACAATGGCAAGGACGTGTGGGTCGTGGACCTCAGCGATGGCAAGCAGACCGCGGAAGTCACCATCGACGCGGAGACGGGCGACGTGCTCAACACAGAAGTCAAGTAACCCTTCGACTCCGAAAACCATTCAGTGCGATTCCACAGAAGCCCCGGCAACTCAGTTTGTCGGGGCTTCTGTTTGGTTTCGCCCCGGCGTTCAGCAAAATCGGGCGACCGTTTTTCGCAAAGAGAGCGTACATGCGCATTTGGTTTTGAGACAAAGGTCAGATTTCCGATATAATGGTAGAGCCATCACATCTCGGGATTGCATTCACCCCCAGGCGATTTTGCTCATGAACGCATCCAAATACAACGCTACCGTCGTCCAAAAGATCCTCATCCGTCCCAATCTCATGATCCTGCGGGTCGCGACCGATGAGCCTCGCTCCCAATTCGCTGCGGGCCAGTATACAACCCTCGGGCTGTATGGCTATGAACCTCGATCGGAAAATTCCGAGCCCGAAGCCATCCCCAGCAAGCCGGACAAACTCATCCAGAGGGCCTATTCCATCGCCTCCGCCCGTCATGAGACCCAGCAGTTCGAATTCTATATCTCCCAGGTGAAGACGGGCCAGCTCACGCCCCGGCTCTTTCATCTCGAGGTGGGCGATCGTCTGTTCATGGGCAGGCGCATTGTGGGCGTGTTCAACCTTTCCGATGCGCCCAAAGACAAAGACGTCGTCATGATCGCCACGGGAACGGGCATCACGCCTTACATCAGCTTCCTGCGTTCGCATATCATGGAGCGCCCGAACAGCAAAATGGTCGTGGTGCAGGCCGCGGCGCATCAGGGCGATCTGGGCTATTTCAGCGAACTCGCGTTCCTGAACAATGCTTTTCCCAACTTCTACTATCTCCCAACGCTGACTGATGCAGACGACTTCTGGCCCGGCTACCGCATGTGGATCGAGGAAATGCTGGAAGCGGGCGTGTTGGGAAAAGAAGCGGGCGTCGAATGCCATCCAGAAAAGACGCATGTCTACCTGTGCGGCAATCCCACCATGGTGGAAAACGTCTCGACATGGCTGGTTGAACATGGCTACCAGAAGAAGACGCGTAAGACCGAAGGAACCCTATTCGTCGAGGAATTCTAGCTTCGTCCGGCAACCATACCCTCCCCAGATATCCGCCTGATTTTCGATGACCTCCATCCGACAAATCCCTTACCGCCTTTTGACGTTCATTTTCATCGCCCTCTGGCTGACCCTGTTGTTTCTCACGCCGCCGGAGCGCACATTGGGAACCTTGATCCGGTGGATTTTCGCACACGGGTCCCTGACCCAGGCTGCCGTCTACGTCTTTCTGGTGGCTGCATTGCTATCTGCGGGCTATCTGCTGGGAAACGACAATCTCTACGCCTGGATGACAACGGTGGCAGTGATTGCTTTCGTCTTGTGGGCGTTGGGGTTCATCATCTCCATGGTGCCGGCGCGCATCGCCTGGGGCGTATTCGTCGATCTAAACGAGCCCCGCACCCAGATGACCTTGCGGGTGTTGGCCGTGGGCGCGGTCTTTCTGGTAGTGGCCTGGTGGGTGCATCAGCCCAAATTCACCGCCATTGCCATCATCTTGTTCGCCTTCGTCCTTCTTTTTCTGGTGCGAAGCACCGCCATCATCCGTCACCCCGCCAACCCGGTGGGGGAATCCCCAAGCCCCATCATTCCCCTGGTGTATTCAGGCGTCCTCCTGTCCGCAGTGCTGGGCTCCATTTCTCTGGCCGGATGGCTGGTGAATCGAAAACGCGTTCCATGACGGGGTCGAATCGCGGGCGCACCCGCGCCAATATGGACGAAAATGGTGATCAGTAGCCCGATAAACCGGTAGACCAGGAAACCAGGAAAACCGAGCCGATTCGATTCCCCGCCCGGTCTACTGGTTTCCCGGTCTACCAAATCGATTTCCAAAGCAGCCGCACGGGATTATTCGATAATGCGGGGAATGCGGCGGGCCCAATATACCCAATAGAAATCTTCCAACGCAGCCACTAACTCGTCAGGAATGGCGTCATCGGTTTCGAAAAGCTGGATGGCTTCGCCTCCGCGGTGTCGGCGTTCGACGCGAGAGAAAGCGATATTCAGTTCGTAATCGAAAAACAGGCCCGTAATCACATGGATCGTGCCCGGCCGATCCTCCGCCACCACCAACAACGCCTCATGCTCGCCCGTGAAGCTGATGGGATAGCCGTTCACCGCCCGGATTTCGACCATGCCTCCGCCCACAGATGCGCCCACGACCTCCACTTCCTGATCGCCGACCTGCAAAGTCATCATCACCGAATTGGGGTGCGCGTCCTCGCCCAGGTCCACCTCTCGAAAGATGACCTCCATGCCCGCGGCTCGGGCCAAATCCAGGCTCTCGCGGATGCGGGGATCATCGGTGGCCATGCCAAGCAGCCCGGCCACCAGCGCCCGGTCCGTCCCATGTCCCCGCCCCGTACGCGCAAACGAGCCATGCAACCCCAGGATGGCGCGCTGGGGCTGCGCGCCCAGGATGGCCCGCCCCAATCGCCCCAACCGCACCGCGCCCGCGGTGTGAGAGCTGGAAGGCCCGACCATAATCGGGCCGATGATGTCGAAAGCGGAGATGGCTCGTTTTGTCATGCCTGGCGCCATGGGTGAGAATGAAGGTAACTGCTAACGTACCCCGGTTAACAAACCACAAAGGGCACGAAGAACACGAAGAAAAAATGTATAAATTGCCCTTTGTGCCTTTGTGTCTTGGTGTTCTTAGTGGTTTTCGGGTGACGACCTTAGT
>DRQW01000174.1 GCA_011371305.1 Anaerolineae bacterium
AGTCGAATATGGCCTGGTCAAATCAAAGCCATCATCGGCCCCAACGGCGCGGGAAAAACCACCCTGTTCAACCTGATCACCGGCATTTATGAAGTCACTTCCGGCGACATTCGCTTTCAGGGCCAAAGCATCGTCGGTCTGCGGCCCAGCGACATTGCCCGGCTGGGCATCACCCGCACCTTCCAGAACATCAAGCTCTTCGAGCACATGTCCGTGCTGGAGAACGTGTTGGTTGGTGCACACACCCGCACCCACACCGGCTTCCTGGCTGCGGCGTTGCGGCTGCCTTCAGCCCGCCGCGAGGAGCGGGAGGCTATCCGCGAAGGCATGGCCTTGCTGGAGTTAGTAGGCCTGGCCGAGCGCGCCCACGACGAAGCCACCGATCTACCCTTTGGGTTGCAACGCAAGCTGGAAATTGCCCGCGCGTTGGCCAGTTATCCCAAGCTGCTTCTATTGGATGAACCCGCCGCGGGGCTGAATGCCACCGAAACCCGGGAACTCATCGCCCTTATCCGCCGCATTCGGGATGACGGCGTGACCGTGGTATTGGTCGAGCATGATATGGAAATGGTCATGGACGTGGCCGATGAAGTTTTGGTGCTCGACTATGGCGAGGTTATCGCGGACGCGTCGCCCGCGGAGGTGCAGGCCGACGAGCGGGTCATCACCGCTTACCTGGGCGTGGACTAAACCTCAAACCCCCACATTCGACGTAAGCATTCGCTGCAAATCACACACTCCAACTTTACCACCCATTATGCTTCTGGAAATCGATCGCATCAACACTTTTTACGGCAAAATCCAGGCACTGAAATCCATCTCCCTGCACGTGGATCCGGGGGAGATCGTCGCCTTGGTGGGCGCGAACGGCGCGGGGAAAACGACTCTGCTGAACACCATCAGCGGCCTACTACGCGCCCGCTCAGGGCGTATCCTCTTCGACGGACAGGACATCACCCGCCGTCGTGCGGCCCAGATCGTCCGCGCGGGCGTTATCCACGTGCCCGAGCGCCGTCAGGTCTTCGGAACTCTCACCGTGTACGATAACCTGCTGTTGGGCGCGTATCAGCGCTATCGGAGAGACGGACGCAAAGCCGTGTTGCGAGATATGGACCACGTCTTTGAACTGTTCCCGCGCTTGAAAGAGCGGCGCAAGCAGCTTGCGGGTACACTCAGCGGGGGGGAACAGCAGATGCTGGCCATTGGTCGCGGACTGATGGCACGCCCCAAGCTTCTTCTGCTGGATGAACCTTCGCTGGGACTGGCGCCGCTTATCGTCAAACATCTCTTCGAGCTCATCGCATCCTTACGGAATGAGGGGCAAACTGTCCTGCTGGTGGAACAAAACGCTCGCGCCGCGCTGAAACTGGCGGATCGGGCCTATGTACTGGAAACGGGTCGCATCGTCCTGGAAGGAGACGCGCGCGAATTGCTGGAAGACCCGCGCGTCCAGGCCGCGTATCTGGGCGGCCATGCCCTCGCTGCGTAGAAGTCTCATGCCAAGTCGCTAAAAGCGCAAAGGAAATTCCTCAATTCGCTATCCCATCATGCCCCCAGTTCTTACCGAAACCCACGACCACGTTGGTCTCATTCGCATCAACCGGCCCGAGCGCCTCAACGCCTTGAACAGTGACGTGATCCGCCGCATTGTCGAAGCGGCGGAGGCTTTCGATGCCGATCCCGATATTCGCGTCATCGTGCTCACGGGCAACGAAAAAGCCTTCGCCGCGGGCGCTGATATCCAGGAACTGGCGGAGAGCGACGTCGTTCAGCAACTGCTCAGCGACCGGCTGACGTTGTGGCAACGGTTTCAGGCAGTGAAAATCCCCATCATCGCAGCGGTCTCGGGCTGGTGCCTGGGCGGCGGGAACGAACTGGCCATGGCCTGCGACATGATCATTGCCTCTGAGACGGCCCGCTTCGGGCAACCCGAGATCAACCTGGGCATCATGCCCGGCGCAGGCGGCACCCAACGCCTGGTGCGGGCCGTGGGCAAGGCCGTGGCCATGGAAATGGCCCTGAACAGCCGCTTCCTCACCGCCTACGAAGCCCTGGACTACCATCTGGTGAATCGCGTCGTCCCGGTGGAACTCTATCTGGAGGAAGCCATGAACCTGGCCGCGTCCATCGCCCGCCGCGCCCCCCTCTCGGTGCGTCATATCAAGGAAGCCATCAACCAGGCTTTCGAAGCGCCCCTTTCCCAGGGGCTGCTGGACGAGCGCCGCCTGTTCTATCTGCTCTTCGCCACCGAAGACATGCGTGAGGGCGTTCGCGCCTTTCTCGAAAAACGCCAACCCCGTTGGCAAGGCCGTTAAACCAATCCCCGATATCCCGCAATTCACTTCCCGAACCGAACCATGCCAAAAGCATTTGCCTCCACAGCCGATACGCAAATCCAACGGGCCCAACTCATCGAGCTGGCCCCCAACATCTACGGCTACATCAGCGATTACGATCCCAACACCGGTGTCATCGTTGGCCCCGACAACGTCCTGGTCATCGACTGTCGGGCCACGCCCAAAATGGCCCGGGAATGGATCGAAGACATCCGTGAGGTCACGGACAAGCCCATCACTCACATCTTCCTCACCCATTATCATGCCGTGCGCGTCATGGGCCGGGCCGCATTTACCGACGCGCACACCGTGATCAGCAGCCGCGGCACCCTCGATCTCATCCGAGAG
>DRQW01000175.1 GCA_011371305.1 Anaerolineae bacterium
GACGTTGGGCGAGTCGGCAAAGGTTCGTATTGCGTATGCCGTATGCCGTCCAGTCGTTACGCAATACGCAATACGGAATACGAGTCACGCCGCCCTGGCCGCGAGGTATTTTCGTCGGTATCGGCGCGGGGTGGCCCGCCGTCGGACTGTTATGAACTTATCGCCAATTTGGTGTGATTTTGTGGGTGACGTGTGTTTCAATTCGCCACGGATGATGCTGATGCGACGGATCAACTTTCCTGGTTTATCCCAAATTTTATCCCAAATTTCCCAAACCGACACCAAAACGCAGGGCGGCAAGCGAGATTTGCATACTGGATATGATAGAATAAGAGGACCTTAACCGTATGACGAAGCTGCCGGGCTTCAATACGATGTTCCCACTCAAAGGCATCCCTTCATGAAGGCACTACCACGCTGGATGGTTTTGCTGCTTCTGCTCGTCCTGAACGCCTGTACACTGGCCCAGAATACAACCACACCAACTCCCATTCCCCCATCCCCCATACCCGCGTCTGGCCCCAAGCCGCCTCCGGCCGCCCTGCAACCCGCGGTGGGCGCCTGGGTCCTGGTGGAGATGCCCGGCACCCCCATCCCGCCGGACGCGACACCCACCCTGCTCATCGGCCCTTCCAGCTTCTCGGGCAAGGCTGTATGCAACACCTACCACTTCCAACTGGAGGCGCGAGAAGACGGAGGTTGGAGGTTTTCCTTCCAGGAACACACGGTCGTGTATTGCGGCGATGAGGAAGGCGCGTTTGAAGAGGCCTATTGGAGCGCCTTGCGCCGGGCCCAGGTCATCCAGCGGGAAGGGGATACCCTGGTCATGAAGGATGGCTCGAGTCAAGTGTTGCTGCGCTTTCGCAGCCAATAACCCGGCCCGCCTCATAGGAACGCCGCAGATCCTGTGCTACAATGCCCTCATCATTAGCCATTGATAATTGACCCTTCCCCCGTGCCCCCGACCGTCGTCTTCTACCAGTCTTCCCCCCAACACCTCTACGGCGGCCAACTGGACATCCTGCGCTTTTTGGAGCATTATGACCCCGCCCGGTTGAGGCCTGTGGTCCTCGCGCCCGCGGAGGGGCCTTTCGTGGAGCGAGTGCGGGCGTTGGGGGTGCCGGTACGGGTGCAGCCGCTCCCTGCCGAGTTGGCCCGCACGGGCGGGGTTTTGCTTCAGGGCTCGCCCTGGGATAGAATACGGCAGGCCGGGTTGCTGACACCTTGGAGCCTTCGCCTGGCCCGATGGCTGCGAACCATCGGATCAGATGTGCTCTACGCCAACAACCGGCGAGCCGTGCTCACCTTGGGCCTGGCCGCGCATCTGGCTCGGGTGCCCCTCTTCTGGCACATTAAACAAGATCTGGACCGGGGCCGCCTGGATGCGCTGGCCATGCGCCTGATGACCCGGGCCGTGGCCTGCTCCCGGGATGTGCAACGGGCTTTCCAGCAGCGTCACCCCGCCCACGCGGACCGTATCGGCTATGTGCCCAACGGCATCCCTCTGGAGAAATTCAGTCGTCCGGGGCCTGACCTGCGATCGGAGCTGGGCATCCCGCCCGAGGCCCGAGTGGTAGGCCTGGTGGGGAGCATCACCCCTCGCAAGGGCGTGGACCTGTTCGTGGAGGCCGCGCTGCGCCTGGCCCGGGATTTTCCCGACGCTCACTTCCTGCTGGCGGGCGACGCACCTGAAGCTTATCAGGACTTCAAGCGGACGATGCTGGCCCAGGCCCGGTCCCTCATCGACGGGGGTCGCTTTCACGCTCCCGGCTGGATAGCGGACATGCCCGCGTTTTACCGCACGTTGGATGTGCTGGCCCTGCCCAGTCGCATCGAGGGGTTTGGTCTGGTCATCATCGAAGCCGCGGCCGCGGGGGTGCCCGCGGTGCGTAGCGCCAGCGGCGGCCACACCGAGACCACCCGGGACGGCGAAACCGGTTTCGTGGTTCCCCTGGATGACGTGGATGCCCTCACCGACCGGCTGGCTCAATTGCTGGCCGATGATGCCTTGCGCGAGCGTATGGGCCAAGCCGCGCGGGCCTACGCTCTGACCCACTTCTCCCTCGACCACTTCGTGGATGCGCTGACAGAGGCCTTGCTGATGATCTCACGCAAAGAAGCCAAGGCGCAAAGGCTGATTACTGAACACTGATTACTGAACACTACCACTCCCCCATGTCCCCCGATTCTTCCCCCAAAATCCGCGTCGCGCATGTCATCACCCGCTTTCACGGCGCGGGTGGCGCCAAGAACACGATCATGACCTGCGCCGGGCTGGATAAATCCCGGTTCGAGGTGGATCTGGTCGTCGGGGCCAGCGCGGACCGCTGGCGGGCCGAAGGCGCGGGGGTGAACTGGATTCAAATCCCCGACATGATCCGCTCCCTCCATCCCCTGAAGGACTGGCGGGCCGCGCGGGCATTGGAAAGGCTGTTTCGGGCACGGAAATACACCATCGTCCATACGCATCTGGGCAAGGCGGGCATCCTGGGCCGGTGGGCCGCGCACCGCGTGGAAACGCCTTTGGTCATCCACGGGCTGCACGGGGCGACCTTCAATCCCACCCAGACCTGGCTGGAGAACGCGACCTATCTCTGGCTGGAGAAGAAGGCCATGCAGTGGACGGATAAGGTCATCAGCGTGGGGGAGGACCTGCGGGATCGCTATCTGGCTGCGGGTGTGGGGAAGCTCGAGGATTACGTCATCATCCACAGCGGCATGGATCTAAGCGCGTTTCGGGCCGCGGCCGAACTGCCCGAGGAGGCCCGTCGGGCCAAGCGGCGGGAGCTGGGGCTCCCCGAGGACGCGTTCGTGGCCGGCTACATCGCCGCGCTGGAGTGGCGCAAGGGCCATCGCCATCTCATCCGCGTGATGCAAATCCTGGCGCCCCGCTATCCCCAACTACATCTGGTCTTTGCGGGGGAGGGCTTCTCGGCCGACCGACTGAAAAAGCTGGTGGCGGATGCGGGACTGAACGACCGCATCCATTTCCTGGGCTACCGCAACGACGTGCCCGAGATCATGGCTGCGCTGCACGTCAAGCTCTTCGCCAGCGAGCGGGAGGGGCTGCCCCAGGTGCTGGTGCAGGCGGACGCGGTGGGCGTGCCTGTGCTCGCGTTCGAGGCCGAAGGCGTGCGGGAGATGGTGAAGGATGGCGTAAACGGCCACGTTTTCCGCTATGGCGATGTGAAGAGCATGGCTGCGGCTCTGGAGCGCTTCCTCCAAGATCCGGAGCTGGCCCGGCGGATGGGTCAGTTGGGGCGGGCCTTTGTGGATGATCGGTGGGATATCGCGACAATGCAACGTAAAACCCAGGCACTCTACTTCCAGCTTTTGAAGGAGAAAGGGTTGCTATGAGTCTGCATCGGGAGAGTTTATGGACGGGCCCGGAGCGGCGACGGCAGCTCACGTTGCTTCTGGGCGACGCTTTGATTGTCATCCTCAGCACGATTCTGGCCGTGTTGGTGCGTCGTATGCTATTCGAGGGCGCCAGCCTGACCGAGGTGCAACTCTGGCCCCTGCCCAGCGGCGCCTATTCCCTGTTGTTTACCTTTCTCTTCGCACTTTATATCTTCGACCAATACAATCTCGCTCGGGATATGAGCGACCGCACCAACGCGGCGGTGCTCTTCCTGGCCACGTTCATCGGCATGGCCCTGGCCGCGTTCATTTCCTTCTTCCTGCGTGGTCTTCAACTTGGCCGCGTGGTCGTGCTGGTGCAATGGCCCCTGGCCTTCATCGGGCTCTACTTCTGGCGACGCCTGTTCCACGTCTATCTCCTCCGCTTCACCCGGCCCAAACGAGTGCTGCTGGTGGTGGACAATCCCGTGGAGAAGGGCATCGAGGCGGAGATCAGCGAACGGCCCCTGGGCGATTATGAGGTGGTGGGCACGTTCATGATCACCGACCTGCGGAACAAACAGGATGACGGCAATTGGGAGCTGGTGGATGAGGAGGGGCGCACCCTGGAGCAGGTGGTGCGGGATGAGGAGGTGAACGTGCTGGTGTTTTCGGCCCGCGCGGGCATCCCGCCCCAATATCTGGAGCAGGCCATCGACTGGAAGTTCGACGGCATTGGAGTGTATGATGCGGCCAATTTCTACGGCGCCATGACGGGCCGGGTGCCCATCGAGACCATTGACGCCCGCTGGATTCTCACCTATCTCAGC
>DRQW01000176.1 GCA_011371305.1 Anaerolineae bacterium
CTGCGTTTGTGATTTGACAAACCCTCTCCCATCGCCTACAATCCCCCACCTGAGACGACGGCGTCCTGCTGTCGTCTTTTTCATTGCATCCGACCATGGGCGAGCCCGCGCTGATATGGATGAAAATGCCTCACGGCCAAGCTGGCGCGGGAAGCCGACTTCGTGATACGTGATGCGTGATGCGTAAGTTCTCACGTCTCACGCATCACGTTTCACGCCCGTGGGCGCCTCGCTCACCGTTGTCCTGACGACCTCGATCTTCATCGATCCGAATTTTATTTTCATAGCAGTCCGACGGCTGGCCAACCCGCGCCGATACCGATTGAACACGCCTCGCGCCAGATTGGCGCGGGAAGCCGATGTCGTAATACGTAATTCGTAACCCGTAAAATTACGCATCACGCATTACGCCTCACGCCCATAACACGCTTGCCCAACGTAGGTCTGGCAATTCATTCTCACTTTTCAGGAGAAAAACCATGATCACAAAACGATACATCAAGACCCGCAACACCATGAAAGTCACCTTCAAAGTGGATTTCGCCAAAAAAGCGAATCAGGTCGAACTCGCTGGTGATTTCAACGGCTGGCAGCCTCTCCCCATGAAACGCAATAGCCGTGGAGTCTATACCGCGGTGGTGGAACTGGAACCAGGACGGGCCTATCAGTACCGCTATCGCATCGATGGCCAATGGGAAAACGATTGGGCCGCGGACGCTTACACGCCCAATCCCTTCGGGGAAGACAATTCGGTGGTGATCTGCTAAGAGCCCTCCATGCGCCTCGCGATCCTCGCCGACATCCACGGCAACATCCACGCATTGCAGGCGGTGGCCGCCCGGTTGGAACAGCTCCAGCCGGATGCGGTCATCGTGGTGGGGGACCTCATCAACGCGGTGCCCTTCAGCAGCCAGGTGGTGGATTTCATCCGCAACACCGATTGGATCGTGCTGCGCGGGAATCACGAGTTCTACTATCTGGATTTCGTGGGCGGTCGGGCGCCCGAAGACCGCCAGGACCCGGTGCGCTGGGGCCAGCTTCACTGGCTGGTGGAGCACTTACGCCCGGACCAGGGCGCATATCTCGCGGCCCTGCCCGACGATCTCACCCTCTTCTATCCGGGCACGGAGCCCATCCGCCTCGCGCATGGCACGCCGGGCAACCACCGCATGGGTTTCAGCGTGGACATGCCCGCAGACCGTATCGCTGCGGCCATCTACGACATCGAACACCCTACCTTCATCAATGCCCACACCCACCAGCAGATCGACCGCCTCATCACCGAGCCCCTTCCCGCGTCCGAGGTGGGCGATCCCACCTTTTTCCTCGAAGACAACCCCCAACGCCCGCCCCGGACCTGGCATGTGATCAACCCGGGCAGTGTGGGCCTGCCCCTGAACGGCGATCCCCGGGCGCAATTCGCCATCATCGAAAGCGTCTCGCCCAACGCCATCCCCGGTGGCTGGCGGGTGAGCCACTATCGCGTGGCATATGACCGCGGTCCCGCGCTCGAAGGCTTTTACACCAGCGGCATGCTGGCCCGAGGCGGGGTCATCTCCGAGCTTTTCTACTGGGAACTGGTCACCGCACAACGGGAAATCCCCTACTTCTTCTTGTGGCGTCGCGCCCATCTGCCCGAAGACACCCCCTTCGAGGATGCCTTCCGGGCCTATAAAGAGGCGACCGGCCGCGACGCGTATGTGCGGCAACGCGACCCTCTAGGCAGCCACTTCCCCTGAAGCCACCATGAACCTATCGCTGACCCTGGGAATTTGTCGTATTCCGAGCGTATCAATTCGCCGCGGATGACGCCGATACAACGGATTCTCACGGATTTTCACGGGTATCTCTAAAAACCCGCGATGTTCCGCTTCATCTGCGCTATCCGCGGCGAATTCCAATTTCCAATCGAGTTCCTCTTACATCTTGAGGAAGCCCAGGTTCAGCCACACACTCCGGAGGGAGATCGGACAACGCAAGGGGCACAGATTCACTTACGCCAATCGTAGAACCCACGGCCCGACTTGCGCCCCAGCAGGCCCGCGGCCACCATCTGGCGGAGCAGCGGCGGCGCTTTGAAGTTCGGATCGCCGTATTCCTCGTAGAGCACATCGGCCACGAACAAGGTCGTGTCCAGCCCCACGAAGTCGGCCAGGGTGAGGGGTCCCATCGGGTGATTCAGGCCTAGCTTGACTGCCGTGTCGATGTCCTCTTTTGTGGCCAGCCCCGATGCATACATGCGGATGGCATCCAGCAGGAAGGGGATGAGCAGGCGGTTGACGATGAAGCCGGGGCTATCCTTGGCCACGACGGTCGTCTTGCCCATGCGTTCGCCCACAGCCCGGGCTGTAGCCAGGGTTTCATCGCTGGTGAGAATGCCTTTCACCAGCTCCAGAAGGGCCATCACCGGGACGGGGTTGAAGAAATGCATGCCCACGACCTTGTCCGGCCGCTTGGTGGCTGCGGCCAGCGCGGCGATGCTGATGGATGAGGTGTTGGAGGCCAGGATCACATCGGGCCGGGTGACCTCGTCCAATGTGCGGAAGATCTCCCGCTTGAGATCCACGTTCTCGGACACCGCCTCGATGACCAGGTCCACGTCCTTGAACGCGTCCAGCCCCACCACGCCCGTGATCCGCGCCTTGATGCCAGCGACATCATCCTCGCTCAGCTTGCCCTTTTTCACGGCTCGGGCCAGGGATTTATCGATACGGGCGAGGCCGGCCTGCA
>DRQW01000177.1 GCA_011371305.1 Anaerolineae bacterium
ACGCGTTTGTGGCCGACATGACGCACATCGAAGAGGCATTGAATCATCGCATCGATCTGGTGTTGGGCGCGACGGCCATGCTGAAAAGCGGTCTGCGCTGGCTGTTCGACAGGGAAAAGGGGGAGGTCGCCTGGGCCGAATGACGCGTCGGGCGGGTTTCTCATCCTCTTTTCACCAAGCCGCGGGACTTTCCCCTTGGCGAATGACGTATTTTCAGGCAAAATGGGGCCATGACTGCACTTGCCACCTGGTTCCAAGGTATGAAGGGCAGCATCCGGCCCGTGATCCACTTCCGGTATGACCGGCTTTGGGAGGTGGACGCGCTGCGGGGGGTTGCCATCATCATCATGGCCATCTACCATCTGGTCTGGGACCTGTACGGCCTGGCGGGATGGCCCATCGAGATGTACACGGGCTTCTGGCATTACTGGCAACTGACCACCGCCACCATGTTCATCGGGCTGGTGGGAGTCTCCTTAAGCCTGCGCTATAACCGGATGCAAGCCCGGGGCAACCCCAGCTTCCGCCCCTTTTTCTATCGGGGATTGGTGATTTTCTCATGGGGGGCCGTCCTGAGCCTGGTGACCTACCTCTACTACCCGCCTGCCTACATCCGGTTCGGCATCCTCCACTTCATCGGCGCCAGCATCATCCTGGCCTATCCCTTCCTGCGCTTCCGCTGGTTCAACCTCATCCTGGGGATCGGGCTGCTGCTTCTGCCCGAAGTGGTCTCCTGGCGGCATGGCATCTCCTGGCTGGAATGGCTGGGCCTGATCGAAAATCCCCACCCCGCTTTCGACTATTATCCCGTCATCCCGTGGTTGGGTGTGGTGCTTATTGGCGTGTTTCTGGGGCAAGCCTTTTTCCCGGCAGGGCAACGCCGTTTTCCCCTCCCCGACCTGAGTCGCTTTGGGCCTATGCGCCTATTAGCCCTGGCCGGACAAAACTCCCTGCTCATCTATCTCATCCACCAACCCATCATCATTGCCATCCTTATCCTGTTGGGCATCGTGACACTGTAAAATCACTTCAGGTCCCTGGGAAACCTCCGCGCGTGGCGCGTCCATGAAGGGAGATTTGTGTTTCTATGCTGGGAGGTTGATTCCCACGCGCTGACAGATTCGGATTTTGCAGGTTGCATCGACTATAATGCTAACGCCAGCGCATCATCCCACCACGACAACGCCCGATGAAGGGCAAGATGCCGACTAAGCTTTCATTCCTATCGCGAGTGACTGGGTATGACTTCAAACAAAGAACGCATTGAACAGCTCCGCAAGATGCGGGAACAAACCCTTCTGGGAGGGGGTGAGGAACGCATCCGACGTCAGCATGAAAAAGGCAAATTAACGGCCCGCGAACGCCTGGACTTGCTGTTGGACAAAGGTTCCTTTCGCGAGATCGATGCGTATGTCACCCATCGCATCCACGATTTCGGGCTTGAAAAGAACCGCCCTCTGGGCGATGGTGTGGTCACGGGCTATGGCACCATCGATGGGCGGTTGGTTTATGTGTTTTCCCAGGATTTCACCGTGTTTGGTGGCTCCCTTTCCATGGCCCATGCCGAAAAGATCATCAAGATCATGGACATGGCCATGAAGAACGGCGCGCCCGTCATCGGCCTGAACGATTCGGGCGGGGCTCGCATCCAGGAGGGGGTGGTGTCCCTGGCTGGTTATGCGGAAATCTTCTTGCGGAACACCCTGGCCTCGGGCGTTGTGCCCCAGATCTCGCTGATCATGGGCCCATGCGCGGGCGGCGCGGTCTATTCCCCCGCCATCACCGATTTCATCATCATGGTGGATCAGACCTCGTACATGTTCATCACCGGGCCCGAAGTGGTGAAAGCCGTCACCCACGAGGAGGTGACCTTCGAGACCCTGGGCGGGGCCTATACCCACGCCCGGAAAAGTGGTGTGGCCCATTTCGTGGCCAAAAGCGAGGAAGACGCGCTCTTCATCGCCCAACAACTCCTCTCCTATCTCCCCCAAAACAACCTGGAAGACCCTCCTTACATCCCGCCCACCGATGATCCCATGCGGCAAGACAAGGAGCTGGATGATATCATCCCCGATAACCCTAACAAGCCCTACGACATGAAGGACGTCATCAAGCGGGTGGTAGATGACGGCATCTTCTTCGAGGTGCATGAACACTTCGCCCAAAACCTCATCGTGGGGTTCGCCCGGCTGGGCGGGCGCAGCGTGGGCATTGTGGCCCAGCAACCCAAGGTCCTGGCCGGTGTCCTGGATATCGACGCTTCGGTGAAAGGGGCTCGCTTCGTGCGCTTCTGCGACGCGTTCAACATCCCCCTGGTCGTATTCGAGGATGTGCCCGGCTTCATGCCCGGCACCGACCAGGAACACGGCGGCATCATCCGCCACGGCGCCAAACTCCTCTATGCGTTCGCGGAAGCAACCGTGCCCAAGGTCACCGTCATCACCCGCAAATCCTACGGTGGCGCCTACTGCGTCATGAACTCCCGCCAGATCCGCGCGGACATGGTCTTCGCCTGGCCTTCGGCCGAGATCGCGGTCATGGGGCCCGACGGCGCGGTGAATATCATCTACCGACGCCAGCTCGCGCAGGCCGAAGACCCCGTCGCAGAAAAAGCCCGCCTGGTGGAGGCATACCGCCAGAAATTCGCCAACCCTTACGTCGCCGCGTCCTGGGGCTTTGTGGATGATGTCATCATCCCCCACGAGACCCGCCCACGGCTCATCAACGCGCTGGAAATGCTGCGCAACAAACGGGATACAAATCCGTGGAAGAAGCACGGGAATATCCCTTTGTAGAGATTCATCGAGATTGAAGGATTGAATTTCTACGAATCTCTGTGAATCTCCCATCCCCCCTCTTATGACCGACACAACCCAAGAGCTTCCTCCCATCACCCTCTCCGACTTGCCCGAGCACCTGCAGGCCGCCGCGGCCCGCGCGGGCTGGGCGCAACTCATGCCCGTCCAGGCCCGTGCCATACCCTATCTCCTTGCGGGCAAGGACGTGCTGGTGCAATCCCACACGGGCAGCGGCAAGACGGGCGCTTTCCTGCTTCCTGCCCTGGATCGCATCGATCCGAAGCGCGGCGTCACCCAGGTGCTCGTCCTCGTCCCCACCCGCGAGCTGGCCAAACAGGTCGCCAGCGAGGCCGAAATCCTGGCCGGAGACAGCGGCGTGCGCACCATCGCCGTCTATGGCGGTGCCAGCTATGGCCCGCAGATCGCCGCGTTCAAGCGGGGCGCGCATCTCGTCGTGGGCACCCCAGGGCGCATTCTGGACCATCTCCTCAAGCGCAATCTCAGCCTCAAACATCTGCGCCTGCTCATCTTCGATGAAGCGGACCGGATGCTTTCCATGGGCTTCTATCCCGACATGCGGGCGGTGCGCGATTATCTGCCCCAACACCACGTGAACACAGGCATGTTCTCCGCCACCTTCCCGCCCCGGGTGCTGCGATTGGCTCAGGAATTCCTGCATGAGCCCGTGCACATCAGCCTCAGCAGCGACCATGTGCACGTGGTGGAGACGGAACACATCTTCTATGTGGTTCCGCCCATGGATAAAGACCGCAGCCTGGTGCGCATCATCGAGGTGGAAAACCCCGATTCTGCTATCATCTTCTGCAACACCCGCAACAAAGTCGCCTACGTGGCCACCGTCCTCAACCGCTTCGGCTACGATGCGGCCGAGCTGAGCTCGGATCTCTCGCAAAAGGCCCGGGAGCGGGTGCTGGCCCGGGTGCGACGGGGTGAACTTCGCTTCCTGGTTGCCACGGACGTCGCCTCTCGGGGCATCGACATCCCCGCCCTCTCCCACGTCTTCCTCTACGAACCGCCCGAGGACGCGGAGGACTACATCCATCGGGCGGGGCGCACGGGCCGGGCCGGGGCCGCGGGCGTGGCCATCACCCTGGTCAACCAGCTCGAAGCCCGCAAACTGCGGGACATCGCCCGTCGCTATGACATCCCCATCCAGGAACGGGAACTTCCCACCGACGAGGATGTGGCCGCGGTCGTCTCCGAGCGGGCCATTGTGTTGCTGGAAGCCAAACTGCGGGAGCGGGATAAGCTGCAGGTGGAGCGGATGCGCCGCTTCGCGCCCATGATCCAGGAACTCATCCAGACGGATCATGGCCTCGATCTGCTGGCCATGTTGGTGGATGACTTCTATCACCACGCCCTGCACAAGCCCCGCGCGCCCGAAGCGCAGAAAGAAGCGCCATCCAGGCCCAAGAAGCGCGCCGGCCGCCGGCGCTCCCGCCGGAACAAAGGCTTCTAATCGTTTCCTTCGCTCGCGTTGGCTGAGGCCACAACCGATGTGATGCGTGAAGACGTGAAGCGTGAAAACGTTACGCATGACGTTCTCGGCCTCCCACGCCCACGCAGCCATCCTGAACGGGCACTACTGCTTACTGCTTACTGATTACCGATTACTGCTTACTGAATACTGAACCATGTCCCTCACCGTTCGTCTTTCCGACTTTGTGTACGAAGCCCGAGATTATCGAGGCATCGAGGTAGGCGCGGCCCTCAATGTGATGCTCACCACACCCATGCTGGGCCGGGCCACGTATGATGACGTCGTAGGCTGGTTCGACATCGCCCAAGAACCTCTGCAGCCTGTGCTGGCCCAGGTTGAGGGCGCGACCTACGCGTTTGCGGGTCAGGTGCGAAAGCACTTCCTCTTTGAAAACCCCGACCTGAGCATTGCCTATCTCCTGGTGGATACTCCCACGCCCATCACCCTCCAGGCATCGGAATTCGACGACCTCGCGCCCGACGTGGAAGAGGGGGACTGGGTGTACGGCGTCACCACCCTTTCCCTCGCGTGGGAAGATTCCCTGGACCTGCCCCTGGGCCAGCCCATCCAGGCCGTCATCGAGGATATCCGACGGCTGTATTTGCACCCCGGCCCGGGCTTTGGGCTGGTCCAGTCTGTGCACAGCCTTCCCCCCGAACCTCTCGGGCCGGATCAGGTCTGGCTCATGATCAGAACCCAAATAGAACGCAGATAACGCAGAAACAACAGATTTACGCAGATTTCTTGCAGAAAGGATTCGAGAAAGTGCGTCGCTACAAACATCAAGACCTGACCGGGGAAATCATTAATGCCTTCTACAAGGTTTACAATACCCTTGGCTATGGCTTTCTGGAAAAAGTCTATGAGAATGCTTTGATCCTTGAGCTCCATAAACGTGGCTTCAAAACATCGCAACAGGCTCCCATCACTGTCTTTTACGAAGGCGAACCGGTTGGTCATTATGTTGCGGATATCATTGTCAATGATCTGGTTATTTTGGAAATCAAGTCCGTCGAAACCATAGTCGAGGCACATGAAGCCCAGTTGCTGAATTATCTTCGCGCAACTGGTATCGAAGTGGGATTGGTCCTCAACTTTGGTCCCAAGCTCCAAATCACGCGGAAAGTTTACGAGACAGCGCGTTTCAAGAAGCGATCAACTTCCAAACCCACAAAGAAGCGCCCATAAAAGAACAACGAATTCATAAAATCATCCGCGACAATCTGCGTGCATCTGCGTCATCTGCGTTCCC
>DRQW01000178.1 GCA_011371305.1 Anaerolineae bacterium
CCGCACGGGAAAAGACCCGGCCCAGCACTACCGCGAGCTCACTCAACGCTTCGGCGATCCCGTCTATCGTCGCATCGATGCGCCCGCCACGCCCGAACAGAAAGCCATCCTCAAAAACCTCTCCCCCGACATGGTGACCGCGGACACGCTGGCGGGCGAGCCCATCCTGGCCAAGCTCACCCGCGCGCCGGGCAACAACGCGCCCATCGGCGGGCTGAAGGTGGTGGCCCAAAACGGCTGGTTCGCGGCCCGGCCTTCGGGCACCGAGGATATCTACAAAATCTATGCCGAGAGCTTCCTGGGCGAAGGTCACCTGGAGCGCATCCTCGAAGAAGCCCAGGCCATCGTGGACGCGGCCCTGGCCGCGGGCCGGTAGCGAAGGTCGGAGGTCATCGGCACGCGCACGGAGCCCCCTATGCTGGATTACCTTCGGGACCGACCTTATAGCATCCGCACCAAACTGTTGGTGGCGGTGATGTTCGTGGTGCTGGTTCCTTTGTTGGGGACGGCTTTGTATGGCAACTGGTTCACCGGCAGTTTGCTGAAAACCCAGGCCATCGAATCGGCCCACAACGAACTGGCCCGCCGCGCCCAGCAGATCGAAATCTATCTGGACCGAAATAAAAACGACATTCGCTATCTGGCGCATTTATACAGCCTGAACCGCTATATCGACACGACGATCGCGGGCCAGGCCGCGGAGGCGGAGCGATGGCGCACGCAAATGGAACAGGATTTGCTCATCTTTTCCTCCGCACATCCCGACTATTACCAGGTGCGCTATCTGGATGAAACAGGGCAGGAGATCGCGCGCGTGAACACGGTGGAAGGACGCGCCCGCATCGTCCCCCGATCCCGATTGCAGAACAAAGCCCATCGCTATTATTTCGTGGAAGGCACGAAACTGGGCCCGGGCGACATCTACATCTCCCCCCTGGACCTGAACCGCGAATTCGGTCAACTGGAACGCCCTTTGCATCCGGTCATTCGCTATGTGACCTCGGTGTATCGGAACGGCATATTTCGCGGGATCATTGTCATCAACGTGGAAGGGGAAACCATCCTCCGTTTTCTCAGCCCCTCCCCCGATCCCCACACCCAATTGCTGATGGTGGACCAGGATGGTTACTATCTTGTCCATCCAGATGAGGCCAAACGTTGGGGCAGCCCTTCGGACTTAGACACCGGGGCCTCGGTCTGGAAAGATTTCCCGGACGTGGCGCCGCAAATTCTGTCGGGGCGCACGGGCGATGTGGCCCTGGATGGCCGGGTGATGATCTTCACGCCGGTCCATTACTGGCAACCGCCCCCGAAACGCTTTTGGGTGCTGGTGCAGGTGGAACCGGTCAACCAGCTCCTCGCGCCCCTGATCGATTTCCGCGTGACCGCGGGGCTGATCCTCATCGTGGCCATTCTCCTGGGGTTCATCATGACCTATGCCCTGGCCCAGAACTTCACCGGCCCGGTCCTGGCCCTGCAACGGGGCGTCCAACGGCTGACCCAAGGCGAATTCACCGAACAGCTCCCTGTGGTCTCTCAGGATGAGATCGGTCAGCTCACCGTGGCGTTCAATGAGATGGCCCAGATGCTTCGGGCGTATCTGGACCAGATGGATCGGCTCCAGCAAGTGGGTCTGAAGATCAGTTCCCATGTGGAGCGGGATGAGATCCTGGCCCTGGTCATCGAGACCATCCAGGAACTCTTGCCAGTGAAGGAGGTGACGATTTACTGCCTGGAGATGGACGGCGAAGCCCGCCATTATCAGGTGGCAGCCAGCGGTTCGGGGGCCCAGTCCCCCGCGCGGGTGCCGATCAACGAGGCTTCGCTTTTTGAAGCCAGTAACATGCCCATCGGCCAGGTCCTTTCTCGAAGCCACGCGTCCCAGGCCGTGTGTTACGCGCCCCTGCGCATCAGCGCCAGCCGCCGGGCTGTGGTGGAGATCATCGGCTCCGGTGATGAAAGCTTGGACCCCTGGCATTGCAAGCTGGTTTCCACCCTCATGGCCCAGGGCTCCATCGCCCTGGAAAACGCGGACCTTTACCAACGCCTGGCCCGACATCGGGAACAGCTCCAGCAACTGGTCAAGGCCTTGATCACCGCGCAAGAGGAGGAGCGCCGCATGGTCGCCTACGACATCCACGACGGCCTGCTGCAATATCTGGTGGCCGCGCGCCTGCTCCTGCACAACTACGCCTCGCTGGCCGAAAAAAGCCCGGCCTCGGCTCGCGAGCTGCTGGAAGCCAGCATGGAGCAGGTGGCCACGGCCATCAGCGAGGGCCGACGCATCATCGAAGGCATGCGTCCAACCCTGCTGGATGACCTGGGGCTGGCGGCCGCGGTGCGGGAGATCGCCACCCACATGGCGGCCCGGGCCGGTTGGGAGCTTTCCCTGGGCATGGACTTACAGGACGTGGACCTGCCGCCCGAGACTGAGATCGCAGCCTTCCGCATCATCCAGGAGGCGCTGACCAACGCCTACAAGTACGCACAAGGACAGCCGGTCTCGGTGCGCCTGGCCATCGAAGAGCATGCGCTGACCATCATCGTCCAAGACCAAGGGGAGGGTTTTGAGCTGGAGGAAGTGCATGCCGATTATGGTCATGTCGGGCTGGTGGCCATGCAGGAACGGGCCCGACTGGTGGGTGGCTTCTGCACCATCACCAGCCAGCCTGGGAAAGGGGTACGCGTCTTTGCCAAGCTCCCCCTTCATCTCGAAGAACATGGAGGTTTCATTCAGGATGAGCCACAAGATTCGCGTGATCATTGCTGACGATCATGGCGTGGTGCGGGCCGGTTTGCGCGGCCTGCTCACCGCGGCCGGGCTGGATGTGGTGGGAGAGGCTGCCACCGGCCGCGAGGCTCTGGCGCTGGCCCAGGCCCTCCATCCCGATGTCGTGCTTCTGGATGTGCGCATGCCCGACATGGACGGGTTGCAAACCCTGGCCGCGATCAAAACCGAGATGCCCGAGATCAGCGTGGTCATGCTCACGGTGTATGCCAACAGCGAATATCTCTCCCGGGCCATTGCCGCGGGCGCGGCCGGGTATCTACTCAAGGATGCCGCGCCCGAGGAGATACCCCGGGTGGTACGGGCCGTGGCCGAAGGGGACATGGTCATCGATCCCGACATGCTTCAATCCATTCTCGCCCACACGCCCTCGGAAGAAGATGCCTTTTCACCAGCCCAGGTTGGCCTCACCCCCCAGGAAACCCGCGTACTCAAACTCATCGCCCTGGGGTTCAACAACGATGCCATCGCCGAAACCTTGGTGGTGAGCAAAAACACCGTCAAGACGCACGTCCGCCACATCTTCGAAAAACTGGGCGTCTCCGACCGGACCCAGGCCGCGGTTTGGGCCATACGCCACGGGCTTGTCGATTGATCGAGCCCCTTCCAATGGAAGGCTTGCTTACAAAGTCTATCTTCGATGATAATAGGTCGATCGGGCTTCGAAGCAGGCACCCTGCGCGGCCACGCGCCGATACCGATGAAAGTGCCTCGCGGCCAGGTTGACGCGGGAAACCGATCTCGTATTCCGTATTGCGTATTGCGTATTGCGTGACGACTGGACGGAATACGCAGTACGGAATACGCACCATGGCAGACTCGTCCAGCCTGGGCTTTGCGAACCTTCAGCGACCAGCGATCATACTATTTTCAGAACAGAAAGCGCCAACGGGGCGCGTTCCATCGTCAGTTTAGATGAGCATCCGCATTCCAAGGAGCCTTCAATGCACAACCACGAACCTCGAACCCACGGCTCACCTGCCGAACAGGTGACCCTCAGCCGCAGCCTTTCGTTGTTTACGATTACGATGATCGGGGTGGGGGCCATGATCGGGGCAGGGATCTTTGTGCTGACAGGGATTGCCGCGGGGGTGGCCGGGCCCGCGCTGGTGCTGGCCTTCGCTCTGAACGGCCTCGTGGCGCTCCTCACGGCCTCGGCCTACGCGGAACTGGGCTCCGCCTTTCCCGAAGCGGGTGGAGGCTATCTGTGGGTGAAAGAGGGGCTGGGCGGGGGCAATGGGTTTCTGGCGGGTTGGATGAGCTGGTTCGCGCACGCGGTGGCCGGCAGCCTCTATGCCCTGGCTTTCGGGCGTTTTACGGTCGAGTTAATGGATATGGCCGGGTTGCCTGATTTCGGCCTTTCCATCCACATGCGCACGCTCCTCCTGATGACCCTGGTCATTTTCGCCTTCACCTACATCAACTATCGCGGGGCGTCGGAAACGGGTTCCGTAGGGAACATCATCACCATCGTCAAGATCGTGATCCTGGGGTTGTTCATCTTCTTCGGCATCCTGGCCATGTTGCGATCGGATGCGTGGCACGAGCGTTTTACCCAGGAGTTTTTGCCCAACGGTTTTCTGGGGGTGCTCATGGCCATGGGGCTGACGTTCATCGCGTTTGAAGGTTATGAGATCATCGCCCAATCGGGTGAGGAGGTGGTGAACCCCCATCGCAATGTGCCCCGAGCAATCTTCTATTCCATCCTCATTTCGGTAGCTATCTACATCCTGGTCAGCATCACGGCCATCGGCGCTACGATACCGCCGCCCGGTATGAAAGTGTGGGAATATCTGGCCCAGAAGAAGGAGATCGCGGTGGTGGAAGTGGCACAGCAGACCTTTCCCTGGGGGATCGGCGGCATCATTTTATTGTTCAGCGGCCTGGTTTCCACCATGTCGGCCCTGAACGCCACCACCTACTCTTCCTCGCGCGTCTCCTTTGCTATGGGACGGGTGCGCAATCTGCCCCATTTCTTCGCCAAAATCCACCCCCAACGCCACACCCCTCACGTTGCGGTGCTCATTTCGGGCGCGCTCATGCTCCTCATGGCCTGGTCGCTGCCCATCGAAGAGGTCGCCGCGGCCGCGGATGTCATGTTTTTGCTGCTTTTCCTGCAGGTGAACGTGGCGGTGATGACCTTGCGCCATAAAATGCCCGAGCTGGAACGGGGTTGGCTCATCCCCTGGTTCCCCCTTATTCCCATCCTGGCCATCCTGGCCAACGCGGGCCTGGCACTCTTCCTGTTTTTCTACAGCCCCCGGGCCTGGATCACCGCGATCGGATGGATCGTCGTCGGTATGCTGGCCTATTACATTTACTTCCGGAATGTGGAGGAAAAGGAACGCCCCAAGGAGATCCTGCTAGAGGAGGTGGTGACCCTGAGCACCGAATATTCGGTGCTGGTGCCGGTGGCCACGGTGGAACAGGCCCACAAGCTGGGGCGTATCGGCGCCATGTTGGCCGCGGCCAATCATGGGGAGGTGCTGGCCCTGCACGTGGTGCATGTCCCCCCGCAACTGACGCTGGGCGAAGGCCGGGTATTGCTGAAGGAAGGGCGCCAATATCTCAATGCAGTCATCGAGGAAGCGCAGAAATTCAATGTGCCGGTGCATACGCTCATCCGCATCGGCCGCAAAGTGCATGAGGCCATCCGCCAGACCGTGGCCGAAAACGCGTCCGATTTCATCGTGTTGGGATGGCCCGGATACACCAACACCGCGGGTCGGATTTTTGGTTCGGTCATCGATCCCCTGGTCGATAACCCTCCTGCGGACGTGGCGATCGTCCGCTATCGCCGGAACGGTGATGACGGTCCCTTCCGGGCCATCTATGTGCCCGTTGCGGGCGGCCCCAACAGCCGTCGGGCTGTGCGCCTGGCCGTGCAACTGGCCCAGGTCTCCCCGGACGGGCCGGTCCAGGTCACGGTCGTCCACGTCTTACCCCCCCATGCCACCGATGCCCAGCGGGTGAGCGCGGAGAAAATCTTCAAAGAGGTCACCGAAGGGATTCAATACCCACATCTCAACACCGAATTCATCTACGGCGAAAAGATCGCGGAGACCATCCTTCACGGCGCTACCGGCTATGACCTCATCGTCATCGGCGCCACCGAAGAGCCCCTGTTCAAAAACCTGCTGGTGGGCAACATCGCGGAAACCGTGGCCAAAGAAGCACAAGTCACCACCATCATGGTCAAACGCCGTAGCAGCCGGCTGCATTCCGTCATTCGCCAGACTGTGCTCACGCCCGCTACGGGCGACCCGGTCACCATCCGCAAGCCTCAAACCTGAAGCGCTTGCGCACACCTCCACGAAGCCCTATAATGGAACCAACCTTTCTCGACGTAAGATTTTACACAGAAATCCCCACTCGGGTCACGTACACTGGAGCTAACTCGCCCTCGACGCGCGTGCTCCACCTTCATGATCTGCATCCAAGTGTACGTGAAACCCCATTGCCCGCTATGCGAACCCAGCCGGACGCTTGCAGGCGCCATCGCGCGTGAGTTCGAGACAATCTGTGTGGAGATCATCGAACTTGACAGCATGGCTCCTGCCCAGTGGCCCGACGCGGTTTTTGCCACACCCACCTGGATGTGGAACGGCCAACGGTATTGTCTGGGCACACCGGATCCCGACCACCTGCGTCGTGCGCTGACCCAAAGCCTCAGCCAATCCTCCAGCTCTCCTCCCAAAGGCTTGCCATGAACGAAAAAATCTCCCAACTGACCACCATGGATTTGTTCCAGGGCCTTTCCGAGCAGGACCGCGAGGAACTGGATCGGATGACCACGATGACCACGGTGCGCAAGGGTAAGATCTTCTATCGGCCCGAGGACCAGGGCGAAGTCATCTTCATCCTCAAAAAAGGCACCGTCCAGCTCTATCGCATTTCCCCCGAAGGGAAAAAACTTGTGATCTACACCTTGAAAGATGGTTCCATGTTCGGCGAAATGAGCCTGTTGGGCCAGCGCATGTACAATACCTTTGCCGAAGCCATCACCGACTGCACCATCTGTGTCATGAGCCGAAATGACCTGGAACGGCTCATCCTCAACCGCCCTCAGATCGCGCTTCGGATTCTGGAAATCACGGGCAGGCGCCTGCGGGAAACCGAGGAACAATTGGAAGCCCTGGCCTTCAAGAGCATCCCCTCCAGGCTGGCTGCTTTGCTTCTGCGCTTGGCTGGTGAAAGTAACGAGGTCACCGGGTTGACCCACCAGGATCTGGCCGAGATGATCGGAACCTACCGTGAAACCACCACCCAGACTTTGAACGATATGAAGGCCGAGGGCATCATCGCCATCGGGCGGCGTCGCATCACCATTTTGGATAAAGCCAAACTGGCGGAGATAGCACAACGCTGAACCCATGAACTGGCGTGATGCAGCTTTGCGTGTGCTCCTTGCCTGGTGGCGTTTGATGCGTCCGACCACCATCGGTGTGCGGGGCATTGTGGTGGATGAAACCGGCAAGCTCCTCCTGGTGCGTCATAGCTACGGTGCACGGAAATGGTTTCTGCCCGGAGGCGGGCACCGGGGCGACGAGAGCCCCGACCAGGCTCTGGTGCGGGAGATGCGGGAGGAAACCGGGATTCAGGTCGAAGTGACCCGGTTGGTGGGCGTGTACTTCTACAACGGTCAGCATAAACGAGACCACATCTACGTGTTTGCATGTCGGGCGATTGGAGGGGAATCGAGGCTGGTCGGGGGTGAGATCGAGGCCATCGGCTGGTTCCCGCCCGACGCGCTGCCCAGCAACCTGATGATCGGCATGGACCGCATCCTCGACGACTGGCGCCGCGGTGTTCCCGGCTTCGGCCCCCTCCATTCGACCACTCGCCCACACGAACGGCCATCTCACGCGAAGGAGCAAAGTCGCTAAGCAGGTTTGCAAGCTTGCGATCCCACGGCGGGCGAGCACGCAGCGGATTACGGATAATAACACCTCGCGCCAGGTTAGCGCGGGAAGTCGACTTCGTGATGCGTAAGTTCTCACGTTGCACGCATCACGTTTCACGCCCGTTGGCGCTTCGCGCAACGCGGGTTTCGAGTTGATTTTGTAGGTGAAACAATGCTATTTCCGGAACAGCCATGCGCATTCTGATCGACGCCCGGGTCATCCAGGACCACTTCCCCGGCATCGGGCGCTATGCCTATAACCTCCTCGATGCACTGGCGCCCTTGCTACCGGGTGAATTGCTGGCGCTGACCGCGCAAAACGCCCGCAACACCCGCTACGACCTGGCCCGTCTGGCCCGGCATCCCAACCTGCACCTCATCCCCACCGACATCCCCATCTTCCACCCCCGCAGCCAGACCGCGTTGCCGGGCCTCATCCGCGACCTTCACCCCGACCTGGTCCATTTCCTCTACAACGTGCGACCCTGGCGCGTGGCCCCGCCCTCCCTCCTCACCCTCTACGACATCATCCCCCGTCGCTTCCCCCAATACTATCCCTGGCTCACCCGCCTCAAAATCGAGATCATCCAGCGGCTGGCCATCCACACCTCCCACCACTTCCTGGCCATCTCCCATTCGACCGCGGCCGATTTTGCCGAACACGACGGCATCCCCCGCGATCGGATCACAATCACACCCCTGGCTCCCGATCCCGTTTTTCAACCCCAACCGCCCGAGATCCTGACGGCCTTTCGCCAACGACGGAACTTGCCCGAAAATTATCTCCTCTACCTGGGCTCCAACAAACCCCACAAAAACCTGCCCCGGTTGATCCAGGCATGGCGTGCGGCCCTGGACATGGGCTTGAGCGAGGACGCGCACCTGGTCATTGCCGGGCATTGGGATGCGCGTTATCCCCAGGCGAAACAGCTGGCGGCCTCGTTGGGCATTTCGGACCGGGTGCAGTTTTTGGGTCCGGTCTCGGGCGAGGAGCTTCCCCTCCTCTACGCCGCGGCCCGTGCGTTCATCTTCCCCAGCCAGTACGAGGGCTTTGGCCTGCCCGCGCTGGAGGCCATGGCCTGTGGCACGCCGGTGGGGGCCAGCCGCGCGCCCGGGCTGAGCGAAGCCGTGGGCGACGCAGCCCTGACCTTCGATCCCCTCAGCATCTCCGAGATGACCCAGGTCATCCATCGATTGATGACCGACACCGCCGAGCGAGAAAAGCGCCGCCAGGCAGGGTTGGCCCGGGCCGCAGCCTTCACCTGGCAGCACACTGCGGAACTTACCCTGGACGCGTATCGTAGGGTATGATTGGGAGGTGTCTCATGCCTGTGTGGTCGACCGGAAGGAATTTCCTGTCGGCCAGATGGCCGCGGGAAGCGGGATCGTGAAACGTGAGGCGTAATGCGTAAAAATCTCACGTTTCACGTCTCACGCCCATTGCCGCCGCGGCCAACGTTTTCCTGACGCCCCTCAATCCTCATCCTGATCCTTAATCTCCAGAACAAAGAACCCCATGCCTATGAAATTCATCGCCACCTCCGATAGTTGCACCACAGACGAACCTCAAGTCGTCGAACAACCCACTTACATCCCCATTGCCGAATACGACTACGATCTGCCGCCCGAACGTATCGCGCAGACGCCCATCGAGCCCCGCGACCATGCCCGCATGCTGGTCCTCCATCGGGATTCAGGGCAGATCGAGCACAAACACGTTTATGACATCATCGATTATCTGAACCCGGGCGATCTGCTCGTGCTCAACGACACCCGGGTCATACCTGCCCGGCTGTTGGGCCGCAAGGAGACGGGCGGCCGGGCCGAAGTGTTTCTGCTGCGGGAGCTGGAGGACGGGCGTTGGGAAGCCCTGGTCAAAGGCAAAAGCCTGACCCCGGGAAAAAAGGTTATCATCGAACGGGAGGGTGCCCCCACCGTGACCGCGATCATCGAAGAGGAGCTCGATGGCCCCAGGCGCATCGTCCGGTTCGATCGGGATATCGATCATCTCCTGGATGAACTGGGCGAAATCCCCCTGCCCCCCTATATTCACAGGCCCCTGGAAGACCCCGAACGGTATCAGACCATCTACGGACGGCACGAGGGGGCGGTGGCCGCGCCGACTGCGGGCCTGCACTTCACGCCCGAGCTGCTCATAGCCTTGCGGGAGAAAGGCGTGCAGTTTGCGTATGTGACCCTGCACGTGGGCCTGGGCACCTTCCAGCCGGTGAAGGAGGAGAACGCACTGGCGCACAAAATGCACAGCGAATGGATGGAACTGACGCCCGCAACCGCGCGCCTCATCAACGATACCCGGCTCGCGGGCGGGCGCATCGTGGCCGTGGGCACCACCAGCGTGCGGGTGTTGGAAACTGCGGCCAAGATCGCATTGGGGCTGAAGCCGAGCGACCCCGCGCCCCCCAACCTGGTCTGCGGCTGGAAGACCGTAGCCGCGTGGACGGGCGAGACCGACCTCTACATCTATCCCGGACATCACTTCCGGGCCGTGGACGCCATGCTCACCAACTTCCACCTGCCCAAGTCCACCCTGCTGTTGCTGGTCGCCGCGTTTGCTGGCAAGGACCTTATCTTCAAGGCCTATGAGGAAGCCATCCGCGAGGGCTATCGCTTCTTTTCCTTCGGCGACGCGATGTTGATTTTGTAAATGCAGGACGGGCTTTTCTGAAAAAGCGTTCGCCACCCCTTCGCCCGGGATCCATTGTCCAACCCCCTGCGCTGTGCTACAATATCCCCAGGACCTTGACTCCACCGGGCGTCTTCGCATGCAGTACGACATCGCACTGAAGGAACTGCTGCGCCACTGCCACGCCGCCATCCTCCGCGACCTCCTGGGCCTGCCCGTGACCAGCAGCACCCTCATCGAGGAGCGGCCCCGGGAGACCGCCAGCGTCCGCCGCAGCGATTTCGTGTTGCGCATCGTCCAGGAGGATGGCCAGGAACTCCTCGTCCTCATCGAGTTCCAGACCCATTGGCAGCGGGACATGCCCCAACGCCTGCTGGAATACCGGGCCCGGCATGTCCTCCGGGAGGGCCTCGACGCCATCACCGTGCTCATCCTCTCCCTCCCCTCCCCCACAGCCACGGACCACTACCGGGACCGGGAGGTGGACTATCGCTTCCGCCTGGTGAAGCTCTATGAGCTCGACGCGGCCGAGGTCATCCGTGGGCGCAAGCTCTGCCTGCTGCCCCTGGCCCCGCTGATGCGCGGGGGCGTGGAGCTGGCCGCAGAGGCCGACGCCCTCATCGTGGCCAGCGAGCTGGCCGAGGAGGCCAAGGCGGACATGTTGACGGCCATGACGTTGCTGGCGGGGCTGGTGTCCGAGGACCTGGCCCTGCGGCTGTTGAACCGACGGAGGGATTTGATGATGCAATCCATTGGCTATGAGCTGATCAAGA
>DRQW01000179.1 GCA_011371305.1 Anaerolineae bacterium
CGATGCTCATGAAGATGATCAGCGCGTTGCGCCGCACCAGCACGCCCACCGCGCCGATGGTGAAGATGATGGCGGAGAGGAGGAGGATGTAGGTGGTTGGGATCATAACGAATTGCGGTAGAATCGGATGAGGGGAATTGGATGAAAATACGTAATCCGTAATTCGTAATGCGTAATAATTTGGCTGGATGTGGGGATTGGGTGGGCTAGGCGAAGGGGGTTTCTGTCAATAGCGCAGAAAGTGAATCCGCTTGGGGATTGAGGCGATAAGTTGGGCCCGGCTCCCGCAAAGCGTGGGCCCGACGCTGTTGGGGAACCATCGTTAGCAGGAGGCGGATGATTTCGGTTTGGAGCTTGATGCGATGGGTTACAACGCGTTCTGTGAGGCCGAACCGACCTCGGTAGTACCAGCCTCGACTTTCACGGGCGGAACCAAGCGCATACTCGTAAAATCTGGCTTGATCTTTGGCGCTGGCTTTGGAATAGCCTTCCTCGATATTGGCGCATTCAGAACCTAAAGAACGATATAACTGGCCTGACAAATCCTTTGTTCGGGCGTCTTGAGCTAGTTTCGTGACGTCATACCATCCGATATTTGAAGCAAAGAGAGCAAGGCGATAAACTTTCAGCGTCCACAACGCATCTGATTTGATCTCGTCAGGAACTGACTCTTGGCATTCCTCAAAACTGGCCCAGGAAGGACGCCGATCTTCAGTCATGACGCAACCTTTTTACGCATTACGGATTACGAATTACGAATTATTTACGTTGACGAACGACGTTTCTTCTCGCGAAGCGCCAGCACAACACCCCCCAACATGCCCGCGAGCAACAGCACCGACGCCAGCTCGAAGGGCAGCAGGTAGGTGGTGTAGAGAGGCTCGGCCACGGCCTGGACGCTGCCCGCGTCGGGCGCGCCCGCGGGCGCGGGGAGCCCGGTTGCGCCCTTACCGACGACGAATAACAGGCCCAACAAGAAGACCGCGCCCAGGATGGCCGCAGCGATGCGGGCATAGGGCCGGGTTTCATGCACGATGGGCGTGATGGTCCCGCCGATGAGCATGATCACAAAGAGGAACAGCACGACAATGGCCCCGGCATAGACGATGACCTGAACAATGCCCAGGAATTGGGCGGAGAGCGCGAAATACATGACCGCAATGGTCAGGAAGTGGGCCAACAACCACAGCGCGCTGTACACCGCGTTTTTGCTCAGGATCACACCCAGGGCGGTGATGAGGGCGATGAATGCGAGGATGGCGAAGGGAATGAGAGTCATAGTGATAGTCGAATATGAACAGTTGGCCAGTATCCAGTATATTCGTGTTCAGTATTCAGTGTTCAGAACGAGATGGGATTTTAGCCCCACTGAACACTGAAGACTGAAAACTGAACACTTATTCACGCGTCGGGTCGGATGATCACGTTGGGCGTGGGGGGATTGAGCAGCGCTTCTTTGTCCAGGATGAGGTTCACGCGTTCGTATTGGGCCAGTTCGAAGTTGTGGCCCAGCACGATGGCTTCGGTAGGGCAGGCCCGCTCGCAATCGCCGCAAAAGATGCAGCGCATGAGGTTCACCTCATACACTTCCGCATAGCGTTCGCCCGGCGACACCGGGTTGTCCGGGTCGTTTTCCGCGGCCAGGACGTAGATGGCGCCGGTGGGGCAGGCCGCCTCGCACAGCGCGCAGCCGATACAGCGCTCCATGCCGTTTTCATACCGCCGCAGCTCATGCCGCCCGCGAAAGCGCGGGTAGATGGCCGCGGGCTGATCGGGATATTCCACCGTGACCGGGGACTCCCGCACCAGGGTCTTCAGGGTGACACCCATGGATTTGGCGATGTATTCCGCGCCTTGGACGAGGTCTTTTACGCTCATAGGTACAATGTTGGGTGGACAATGAAAGGAGGGTTTTAAGAGACAGAGATTCGTTGAAATTGGGAGATTCATGGAGATTGGACAAATCTCCATCGAATCTCTATCGAATCTCCAATGAATCTCTATTGAATCTCGACCAATCTCGTTATACAGCAGCCACCATCACAGCGGTGATGGCCATATAAATCAACGATAGGGGGAACAACACCTTCCAGTTGAAGGCCAAAAGCTGGTCATAGCGGATGCGGGGGACGCTGGCCCGCACCCAGATGTAGATGAAAAGGATGGCGATGACTTTGAGGACGAACCAGCCGAAGCCCAGCAGCACGCCGTGCCAGGTGCCCGGCACGACAAAGGGCCCCTTCCAGCCGCCAAAGAAGACCACGGTCATCACCGCGGCGGAGACGATCATGCTCAGGTATTCGCCCATCATGTACATGGCGAACTTCATGCCGCCGTACTCGATCTGATACCCGGCGATGAGCTCGTTCTCGGTCTCGGGCAGGTCGAAGGGGCTGCGGTTGTTCTCCGCCAGCATGGTGATGAAGAAGGGGATAAACGCGATCCACAACCATAGCCACAACCACCAGGGCCGGGGACGCTCGATGATCTCCACCAGGCGCATGGTGCCTTCACCCGCGCCGATGTTCGTGGCCAGCACGATGGCGACGATGAGCACGCCCATCGGTAATTCGTAGCTGATCATCTGCGACGCAGTGCGCAGCGCGCCCAGCAAGCCGTAGTTGTTGTAACTGCTCCAACCGCCCAGGATAACGCCGTAGGACGCGAAACTCATCACGGCCACGATGTAGAGGATGGCGATGTTCACGTCCGCGATGTAGAAATGGAGGGTATAGCCGCGGATGGTGATATCGGGCGCGAGGGGGATGACCGCGAACGCGATGAGGGGCGTGATCATGGTCAGCACCGGGGCCAGCAGGTAGATAAATTTGTCCTTAATGTGTCCCGGCACGACCTCTTCTTTGAAGATGGCCTTGACGCCATCGGCCAGGGGTTGAAGCAACCCCAATGGCCCTGCGCGGTTCGGGCCCAGGCGCACATGGAACCGACCCAGCAGCTTGCGCTCCATGTAGGTCAGGTACGCGAACCCGGTCAGCAGGATGACCAGCAGGACGAGGATTTTGATCAGGGTGATGATGACGGTGGCGATCATCGGCGGGATGGGGTTAGGTTAGGATTGAGGATTAGGATCAGGATTAGGGTGAAGCTGAGGTTGGGCGTTGGAGGAGGGGAGTTTTCAGTGTTCAGTTTTCAGTGATCAGGCGGCGAGGGCGCGAACGTGAAGGATTTCTCTGTGGCGCATGGGGCGGATGTCAGAGCGTGAAAGTGTGACCAAGGCGACCGTTTTGCCTTCGCCGGTGACGAACTCGACCTCGAAGGTTTCGTCATCAGGATAGACATGGACGACCGCGCCCACGTCTCCCGCCTTCAAGGGCAGATAACCCAAATCGTGGACTAAAACGACAGTCTCGTACTCGTGCAAAGGGGTTTTCATCATTTTGAAGGATAAATTGTCACAAAATCTCACTGATAGTTGCTGTTAACGTAGCCTTGGTGATTCAACACGGATACGAGGACACTGATAATTTTTTGAATGACTTCGTGTCTTCGCTCCCTTCGTGCCTTCGTGGCAAAAGAGGGCTATTGAGGTCGATTACCTTAAAACACTGAATACTGAACACTGAACACTGAAAAAACTACGCCCGATAGACCGCGACGGTGGTGCGGGGGCCGAATTCGTCGAAGAGTTCGCCCACGGGCGCGTCTTTCAGGGAGAAGGGCACGAAGACCGTGCCGGGAAGCACGCGGCGGGAGATGTGCAAAGGCAGTTCCAGGGTGGCCTCGCGAGACCGCACCGCGATAAGATCGCCCTCGCTCAGGTCGAGGCCCGCGGCGTCGTCGGGATGCAGCCACGCGGCCTTGTGGCCCAGTTGGGCCAGGCGCTCGGTGGCCGCGAAGGTGTTGCCGTCATCCCACAACAGGTTGCCCGTGATCAGCCGGAAGGTGAAGGGTTTCTCCAGGGGGGCGGGTTCCAGTTTGGCGTAGGGAGCCAGCTTCCGGCTCACTTCCAGCGCGTCCCAGGCCCATTGCTGGCCCGTTTCGCCCAGACCCTCCCAGCTCATGCCCGCGTACTGCGGCACGGCCCGGGTGATTTCCTCAAACACCGCGGGGGCCGAGGCGGTGCGCCAGAAGTCCGCCTTGTCGGGCGCGTAGCGTCGGGCGATGTGCATGAGGATGGCCCAGTCGGGCAGGGAGTCACCCACCGCGCGGGCGGCCTGAGGCGCGGCCTGAACGCGACGCTCCGTGCTGGTGAAGGTGCCGTTGCTTTCCACATAGGAGGCCGCGGGCAACACCACGTCGGCCAGCTTCGCGGTCTCGGTCAGGAACAGGTCCTGCACCACCAGGAATTCCAGGGCCTTCAGGTGATCCGCGTAGCTGGGCTTTTCGCCCACCGGGTCCGCGCCCATGATGTACAGGGCCTTGATGCGGCCCAGGGCGGAGGCGATCATGCCGCTGTAACCCAGGCCCGGCTGCGTGGGGATGCTCGCGCCCCACAAAGCCTCCAATTCGGCCCGAGCTGCAGCGTCGGACAGGGGCCGATGGCCGGGGAGCATGTCGGGCAGCAGGCCCACGTCGGCCGCGCCCACCGCATTGGCCTGGGCATGGAGAAAGCCCAGACGGTCGCCATGCCCGGACGCCACGACCCAGTTGGTCAGGGCCTGGACGATGCTGGCCGATCCGTAGCCCCAGGCGTAGTCCGTGCCGTAGATGATGAAGGGGTTTTGGGCATTGACCAGCAGCGTGGCCGCCTCTTTCACCTCGTCGGTGACCTCGGCGCCGGCCAGCCAGTCGGGAACGGCCTGGCCCCGGGCCTGAAGCGTGGCTTTGGTCAGCGCGTCGAACAGGGGGGGCTCGTCACCGGGCTGGGGATGGAAGTGGACGCCCGGGTATTTGGTCAGTTCGATACGGCGGGGATGGATGACGATGACGGGCGCGCCCCGGCGTTTGGCTGCACGCTTGAGCAAGTTGGCCAGCACCGGCATCTCTTCCGATGGGTCCGAGCCCATGACGACCACCAGATCCGCCTCGCGGGCGGCCTGGATGCTGGGGATGCCGCGGGGGTCCGCCTTCAGGGATGAGCCTTCGCGGAAGTCCACGTTGTTTGTGCCCACCAGGGCCCGCATGAACTTGCCCAACAGGTAGTTGGCCTCGTTGGCGAGTTTGGCCGAGCCGATACCCCCCACCGCGGCCGGGCCCTCCTTGGCCGCGACACGTTTCAGACCATCCACCACCCGCTGGATGGCCTCGGGCCAGGACACAGGCCGGAGTTCACCGTCGATGCGGGCCAGGGGCTGGGTCAGGCGCTGTTGGCTGAACACAAACCCGTTGGCAAACCGGCCCTTGTCGCAAATCCACGTTTCATTCACGGCTTCGTTGGCGCGGGCCACGTTGCGCCGCACTCGGAAGTCGCGGGTGTCGATGCGCAGGTTGCAGCCCATGCCGCAATGGGTGCAGATGGAGTTGGTGTGCTCCAGGACCCAGGGGCGGAAGCGGAAGCGGGCCAGGCGGTTGGTGAGCGCGCCCACCGGGCAGATATCGATGATGTTACCACTGGTGTACGCGTCCAGGTCGCCGCCAGGGAATTTATCGATGACCGTGTCCGCGCCTCGCTGGAAGAGCCCCAGCTGGGGCTTGTCCTCCCACTCATCCAGGTAGCGGATGCACCGCCAGCAGACGATACAGCGTTCCTGATCGAGGACGATGAGATCGCTGAGGGGATAGTTTTTCTCTTTGTGGCGGTTGGGCTCCCAGTAGTGGGACTCGCCCGGGCCGTGACGCATGGCGTGATCCTGGAGGTCGCACTCACCTCCCTTGTCGCAGATGGGGCAGTCCAGGGGGTGGTTGGCCAGGATCAGCTCCAGCGTGCCCGCGCGGGCGTCTCGGGCTCGTTCTGAATTGTAATAAAAGACCATGCCATCGTTGACCGGGGTGGTGCAGGCCGTGACCAGCATCTTGCCCCGCCGGCCTTCCATTTCCACCAGGCACATGCGACACGCGCCCAGGGGATCGAGCTTGGGATGGGAGCAGAAGACGGGGATGTGGATGCCAGCCCGGGCCGCGGCCTCGGTCAACAGCTCACCCGGCTTGGCCTGGATTTCTTTGCCGTCGATGGTGATGGTGATCCAGTCGGACATAGTGAAATGGTAGGGGCGTTGATGGCGGAAGGGGAGAGAAACCCGTGATGCGTTCCGTATTTCGTATTCCGTATTTCGTATTCCGTAACCGAATTTCTAGGGCAATGGAATGTTCGTCAGGAGGGATTCTGCAGCAGAGGATGAAAGGCGATAAATAGGTTCTGGCTCTCGAAAGCTCGCCGCATTGCGTTCACGGGGCACAATGGTGAGCAGCATGCGAATGATTTCGGTTTGCAGCTGAATGCGATGGCTTGTGACTGATTCAGGAAGAACAAACCGGCTGCGAAAGTACCAACCACGACTTTCTCGTGCAGAACCAAGGGCGTATTCAAAAAAGCGAGCCCGGTCTCGATGGCTGGACTTGGAATAGCCTTCTTCGAGATTGGCGCACACTGCGCCTAGTGCCCGGTATAATTGATCCGCAAGGCTCTGAACGCGTTGGTCCTGGATTAACTTCGAGATGTCATACCAGCCGAGATCGGAGGCGAAAAGCGCCATACGATACACTTTCATATTCCAAAGGGGATCGTTCCGTATTGCAGTGGGAACCATTTGTTCCCAGCTTTCAAAACTCCTCCATTCGGGCCGTTCCGCTGCAGCAGACATTATCGCAAGACCTCCACTCAACGGAATACGGAATACGCAATACGGAATACGCAATACGATCAATCCAGCTTATTTTCCAACGGCTGGCCGTGGTATTGCCGATAGATGGGCCTCGCGGGGATGGGCGGTTTCTTCTGGTCGGGATTCGTCTCCAGGATGTATTGCTCGAATTCGGGGCGGAAGTGACGGATCATGCTCTGCACGCCCCAGACGGACGCGGCGCCGAAGGGGCAGAAGGACTGCTGTTCGATGTATTTGGCGATGTGCTGGATTTCTTCCAGATCGTGCAGTGTGCCCTGGCCCGCCTCGATGCGTTCCAGGATCTCTTCGATCCAGACGCCCCCCTCGCGGCAGGGGCTGCACTTACCGCACGATTCCTCCCGATAGAAGGCGATGGTGCGGCGGGCGATGGGGATGATGTCCTCGCCCTCACAGATGACGATGACCCCGCCCGAGCCGAGCATGGAGCCCGCGCTCATCAGGGATTCAAAGTCCATGGGCGTATCGAGCTGGTCCGCGGTGAGCTGGGGCATGGAGAGGCCGCCGGGCACGATGCTCTTGATGGGCCGATCGTCCACCGTGCCCCCGGCCAGGTCGTAGATGAGCTCCCGCAGGGTGATGCCGTAGGGCACTTCGTACACGCCCGGTTTCTTCACCTGGCCGCTGAGGGAAAGGAGCTGAATGCCCGGGCTGCGTTCCGTGCCCCACTGGCGGTACCAGTCCGCGCCGTGGCGCATGATGTGCCCCACCTGGGTAATCGTCTCCACGTTGTTGACGATGGTGGGCTTGGCATAAAGCCCCTCCACCGCGGGGAAGGGGGGCTTGAGGCGGGGATGGCCGCGGTAGCCCTCCAACGAGCTGAGGAGCGCGGTCTCTTCGCCGCAGATGTACGCGCCCGCGCCCCGATGGACGATGATCTCCAGGTCGAAGTCGGTGCCGAAGATGCCCTTGCCCAGGAAGCCCTTCTCCCGGGCTTCGTCGATGGCCTCGACCAGCCGCTTGTAGGGGTGCATGTATTCCCCGCGGATGTAGACAAAGGCCAGGTTGGACTGGATGGCCCAGGAGGTGCAGATGATGCCTTCGATGAGGGAATGAGGATCGAATTCCAGGATGAGCCGGTCCTTGAAGGTACCGGGCTCCGATTCATCGGCATTGACCACCAGGTAGCGGGGATAGACGTCCTTGGGCAGGAAGCCCCACTTCACCCCGGCGGGGAAGCCCGCGCCCCCGCGGCCGCGCAGCCCGGCCGTCTTCACCTCATTCACCACATCCGCCGGGTCCATGCCCAGGACTTTTTTCGCGGTCTCATAGCCGCCGTCGGCCAGGTAGCTGTCGAGGGTGTGGCTGTCGGGCTTGTCGATGCGGCTGAGGATGTAGTTGGTCGCGGGCCATTGATCGTTGCCCTTGAAATAGTCGTGATGGTAGGGCTTGTCCTCGGGCCAGCGGTGCATGGGCAGGTCTTCGCCCGACCGCAGCTCCGCCAGCATCGCGTCCACTTTGTCCGGGGTGACGTTCTCGTAATACCGGCCCCAATCACTGTGGCTCTTGCGCACGAAGACGACAGGCGCGGAGCCGCACGACCCCAGACACTCCATGTGGTCCAGGGTGAACTCGCCGTCGGGCGTGGTCTCGCCGAAGTCGATGTGCAGCTTCTCCTTCAGCGCGTCCACGGTGTCGTTCGCGCCCCGCAGCATACAGGAGACGTTGGTGCAGACCTCCAGATGGTATGTGCCGTGGGGCTTTTCGTAGAGCATGTTGTAGAACCCGACCACCGCGTGCACTTCCATGGGCTCTAGGCCGAAGATTTCGGCGATCTCGGCCTGGACGTCGGGAGGCAGCCAGCCGTGCTCCCGCTGGGCCACGTAGAGCGCGGGCAGCAAGGCCGATCGGGGCCGGGGATAGCGGGCCATGAGGGCCTGGATTTCGGAACGGGCGGAGGGTGAAAGCATAGTCGTAGGGAATGCAGATTGAGTTAGTCTTCAGAAGGGGGAAAGAGCGGTGAAACGTGAAACGTAAAAACGTGAAACGTGAGTTCGGCTAATCGAAAGGGATGTGGGCCAAGAGATGATCGAGAGGGGAGAGAGAAGTGATGTAGACGGGATCGGGTTCTCGAAGCATGCTCCCGCGTTGATCGGGGATCATAGTCAACAACAAACGGATGATGTGGGTCTGAAGTTCCATCCGATGTTTGATCACTTGGGGACGAAGCACAAAGCGGGCTCGATAGTACCAGCCTCGGCTTTCGCGGCCAGAACCCAGGGCGTATTCATAAAACCGGGCTCGATCTTTGCCTGTGCCTCGCGAGTAACCTTCTTCGATATTAGCGCATTCGGAGCCAAGGGCTCGATAGAGTTGATCGGCCAGACTGACGGTGCGCTTGTCGTGCATCAATTTGGTCACGTCATACCAGCCGATGTCTGAGGCAAACAGCGCCAATCGATAAGCTTCGACCTGCCAAAGCGTGTCATCCCGAATGAACGATGGAACGGTTTGCTCCCATTCTGCGAAGCTCGTCCATTCAGGCCGATCCGGTCTCGTTTCACTGACCTTACGCATCACGTTTCACGTTTCACGAAAGTCATAAAACGAACACAAATTACACCAAAGCGACAGGCATCATTTCAACGATCGACATCGCCCAACACGATATCAATCGTGCCGATGATGACGACGAGGTCGGAGAAGAGGTGGCCTTTGGAGAGCATGGCAATGGATTGCAGGTTGGCGAAGCTGGGGGTGCGGATGCGCAGGCGATAGGGATGGGCGGAGCCGTCGGAGACGATGTAGAAGCCCATCTCGCCCTTGGGCGCTTCGATGGCCCGATAGACCTCGCCCGGGCCAGGGGTGACGCCCTCGGTGTAGAGCTTGAAGTGATGGATGAGGGCCTCCATGCTCTGGTCCAGCAGGTCGCGCTTGGGGGGCACGATCTTGGGATCGTCCAGCAGGTAGTCGCCCTCGGGCAGCATGGCTGCGGCCTGGCGCAGGATGCGCACCGATTGTTTCATCTCGGCCATGCGCACGAGATAGCGACCATAGCTGTCGCCCAGGTCGGAGGTGGGGATGTCGAATTCGTACTGGTCGTAGCCGCAGTAGGGCCGAGCCCGACGCAGGTCGTAGGCCACGCCGCTGCCCCGCAGCATGGGGCCGGTCACGCCCATGGCGATGGCGTCTTTCTTGCTCAGCGGGCCGATGCCTTCCAGCCGCTTGCGCCAGAGGGGGTTTTTCTCCAGCATGGCCCGGTATTCATCCAGCCGCGCGTCCATGTAGTCCAGGAATTCGACCAGGCGGGGGATGAACGCGGGCGGGAGGTCGTCGGAGACGCCGCCGATGCGCATGTAGGAGGTGGTGAGGCGGGCGCCACAGGCCATCTCGAACAGGTCGAGGATCTCCTCGCGCTCGCGGAACGCGTACATGAGCAGGGCATGGCCCGTGCCGCTGATGTCCAGGGCATGGGTGGCCAGCCACACCAGGTGGGCGGCGATGCGCTGGAGCTCGGCCATGATCACGCGGATGCCCTGGGCCCGGGGCGGGGCCTCGATGCCCAGCAATTGCTCCACGGCCAGGACATAGGACAGGTTGTTCTGCATGGCCGAGACGTAATCCATGCGGTCGGTGTAGTAGACAAAGTCCTTGTAGCGAACGTGTTCCCCCTGTTTCTCGAAACCGCTGTGTAGATAGCCGATGTCGGGCTCGACATTGACGATGCGTTCGCCGTCCAGCTCGACGATGAGGCGGAGGACGCCGTGGGTGGAGGGGTGCTGCGGCCCCATGTTTACCACCATGTGCCGCGAATCCATGCCCTTGGGGATGGCCTGGGGTGTTTGCTCGGGCTGCATGATCTGCCGACCCAGCATTTTGAACTCATCGTCATCCCAGGTCACGGAGAAGGGCACCCGCTCGCCGCCCAGGGGCATGTCCTTGCGCAGGGGATGGCCGGGCCAGTCGTCGGGCATGAGGATGCGGCGCAGGTCGGGGTGGCCTTCGTAGCGCACGCCGAAGAGGTCATAGGCCTCCCGCTCGTGCCAGTTGGCGCCGGGCCAGATGCCCGTGACGCTGGGCGCGACCGGGTTATCGCCACCGGGCAGGGGGGTCTTCACCTGGAGCAGCTCACCATCTCGGGCCACAGAGCGCAGATGATAGACGCCGACGAAGCGGGCGTCCGCGGTTTTCTGAACTGGCGGCAACTTGAGCTGGTCCACCACCGTGAGGTTGCTGAGCAGGTCGAAGCCCAGTTCATCGCGCAGAAAACGCCCGACATCCAGCAGGTGGTCGCTGGCCACGGTGACGGAAGGCACGCCCGAGGCGTCGCCCGTCTCCAGCACCGCGTCGGGGAAGCGGTTGGAGAGTGCGAGGATGGGATCGGTCATCGTAGAAGTTGCGGTGAAGGTGCTTGTCATAGGCTGTTGCAGAAAAGTGTTCAGTTTTCAGTGTTCAGTGTGCAGGCTTGAGCGTTCTACTGAAAACTGAATACTGAACACTGAATACTCACATCATGCGCCGGGCAGGGGCGGCAGGTCGGAGGTATCGGGCAGAAGGACGCCCAGCTCGGTCTGTTTGGGCGCGTTGTGGTCGCGCAGATGCTCGGTTTCGATCTTCTTCTGGAGCATGGTCAGGGCGTAGAGCAGGGCCTCGGGCCGGGGCGGGCAGCCGGGCACATACACATCCACGGGGATGATCTTGTCCACGCCCTGGACGATGGCGTAGTTGTTGAACGGCCCGCCGGCGGACGCGCAGATGCCCATGGCGATGACCCATTTGGGCTCGGCCATCTCGTCGTAGAGACGTTTGATGACCGGGGCCATCTTGTTGCTCACCCGCCCGGCCACGATCATCAGGTCGGCCTGCCGGGGCGAGGCGCGGAAGAGCTCGCTGCCGAAGCGGGCGATGTCGTGACGGGCCGTGCCCGTGGTGATCATCTCGATGGCGCAGCAGGCCAGGCCGAATAGCAGGGGCCAGATGGAATTCTTGCGGCTCCAATTGACGACCTGTTCCAGCGTCGTGGTGATCACGCCGGTTTCCGGCAGTTTGGATTCGAAGCCCATTGAGGCAATACTCCTGGTGTGGGAGGTGTGGAATGGGTCGGAAGGGGATGGAAGGTGAGGATTAGCAGGATTAGGATTTGGATTAGGATTTGGATTGGGGGGGATTTTGGCGGTCACTAATCCTCAGTCCTAATCCTTGTTCCTGATTTCAATCCCACTCAAACGCCCCCTTCTTCCAGACAAAAACAAAGCCGATCACGAGGATCAGCAGAAACACGGCCATCTCAGCGATGCCAAACCATTTCAATTGTCCCATCTTCACCGCCCAAGGATAGAGAAAGATGACTTCCACATCGAAGAGGATGAACATCATCGCCACCATGTAATATTGCACCGAAAATCGTTGCCGCGGGCTGGTGAAGGGGATCATGCCCGATTCGATGGGTTCGTTTTTGGCCTTGTTCGGGCGTTTGGGGCCCAGCACCCACGTCAGGCCCAGGATGAACAAGGCGAATAAGAAGGCAACGACGATGAGAATGAGAATGGGGAGATAATCGATAGCCATGAGTCCGTTCGATGTAAAGGATGAACTGGATGGCATGGCATCCTGAAGCCAACGCCGATGGGGAAAATCTCACGCAGAGGCGCAAAGAGCGCCAAGGGATCGCAGGTTTGTAAGATGAAAATGCCTCACGCCAGGTTGGCGCGGGAAGCCGATCTCGTATTGCGTATTCCGTATTGCGTGACGACTGGACGGAATACGCAGTACGCAATACGCACCATGGCAGACTCGCCCAACCTGGGCTTTGCAAACCTTCAGCGACCAGCGATCATGCTATTTTCAGATCAGCTACGATCGCTGTGCATTTTATCACAGGGAAACTATCCGTCCCAAAAGGTAGAACATCCTACACACCGCGCCGCGTCAATTCCCCTGGTACACCCACCGGTTGTGTTTGGTGGCGCTCCAGGCGGATCACTCCAAGTGCCGTCCCAACGACAGCGGTAAGTCTCGTAAGTGCCATCTCCATCTGGATCAAGGTCATTTTTCAGGTTGGCAAAGAACCAGATAGAGTTCTGACCCGCCTCGATGGTGCCGTTGAGCGTGCAGGTGTTTGTGCCACTAGCACAGAATGTCGAGGCTGAACCACCCGTAAGCTCGTTAAACTGATACCTTAAACCTGGAGTCCAGTCGGTACTGTAACTATCAAGCCTGTAGGTGAGTGAGTAACTGTCGCCTACGTTCCCCACCACCTGTGTTACCGGCTGACCGGTGCTGTCTGTGACGCTGGCGGCACTACAATACACCCCGTCTGCCGGTGTGGGGGTGGGTGTGAGTGTTGGTGTGGGGGTGGGTGTGGGGCAGGTGTAGGTCTGGCTGACAAAGTTAGACGCGTTACCTCTGGCATCTCTGCTGTAAACATCAAGCAAAAGCACCTGGCCGCCATAGCCTTCACAACTTTGAGTTACCGAGCTCTGGGCGTTACTGCCGCTTTGCAAAGTATTACCTGTACCCTCCACCATTAACTGCCAGTAGTAAGGCGAGTAACAGCCGCCACACAGAGGTGAGTAGCTTCCCACCGGCTGGCCGTTTATACAGTAGTTAACCGGACCCTCGTAGTCGCTACAGACCCCAGTGGCACAGTTAGCATCATCCCCTGTCCAGAGCCACTTGAACGTTACCTGGTTGCTGGCAGGGTCGTAGCTTGGCGAGGTTGAGTCAAAGGTGGGCGCATTCGGCGCACCGGTATCCATATAGATCCAGTTATTGCTGGAGCCAGCATAAGCGCAACCATACGTCCCGCTCTGGTTGCCGCCACTACAACAAACCCAGAAACCGTAACCGTCTGACCTGGGCGGTAAGGTAATCTGGTTGCTGGTAGCGGTGTTGCTTAAAGGACTGGCCGGACTAAAACCAGACTCCACCCAACTATTGCCGTTGTCTGCATCGATCCAAAAGGTGCGAATGTAGTCTGCCAGGTTTGCGTTGGCGGCTGTCCAGTTAAGCGTGTAAGTAATGTTTTGGCCCTCTGCCAGACACATATCTGGTGCAGAGACGGTCAAGCTGGTAATACTACAAAGGGGAACGGGCGTGGGGGTAGGTGTGGGCTCACAGGCTTCATAACAATCACTGTAAAAAACGTCACAGGTAGTTGAACCACAGCTATTGCCGCCTACAGTACTGCTGCAACTTACAGAACCCTCGCCTGCCCACTGACAATCGGGCCCGCCATTAATGCTCGTACAACTATAACAAGTGCTAGTATTCCAGTCCTTGCAGGCTACTTTTTTGTAGTTCTTCTTAAAAGGACAGGTACTGCCATCACATCCCCATCCAGCCGGTACACAGTAGCCACAGCAAGCTGTACCGGGCGTGGTGCATTTCTGACAACGATTTGTGGCAGTGTTACAAGTGTAACCACCGGCACAGTCACTATCCGTATTACAAGATGAGTTGGGGTCATCGGAACATGTTTGGCCGCTACAGTCCACCGCACAAGCATCCGGGGTGGGCGTGGGCCCATCCGTGGGGGTGGGTGTAGCCTGGGGTGGTGGGGGTGTCGTCCCCGGCGGCGGCGTGGGGGTGGCTGCTGCTAGCGTCGGCGTCGGCGTGTTTCCGCAAGCAGTACTGGTAACAAGCTCACAACAACCATTTGAGCAAGAACAAGCATAGCCCGCACTTACACAACTACCATTACTAC
>DRQW01000180.1 GCA_011371305.1 Anaerolineae bacterium
AAAAGCCTGTCGCGAATCGCAGAAACTCCGTTTCAGCACCATCCTCAAACACCGCGACCTGGACGCCTGGATGCAATTCTGTGGTGAATAGTGACCTGGTTTCTTCGGCCGCCCGATCCAGGCTATAATGGCCGGGAATGGCAATCAAGGTCACCCGCTGCGCCCATTCATCCATGATCCGTGTTCAGGCTGGTATCTTCCATGCATCAATCACCTCAAATTGCTGCCGATCTCCTGGCTGATCTGGAAAAGTTGGCCCCCCTTTTCCAGAAGCATTCGCGCGTATTGGGTGTCTTTCTCTTTGGCTCCCATGTTGAGGGCTATGCCACACCTCAAAGCGACGTGGACCTGGCCATCCTCTATGAAGGCGAGGTGGATTGGCGAGAGCACGCCCGCCTGGCCGAAGCCATCGCGCAGCAATTACACCGCAAAGTAGATGTGGCTGACGCCCGCCGTCTCCCTCTGACCCTACAAAATCGCGTGATTCGCGGGCGCATCATTTACGAAAAAGACCCCGACCAGGTGTCTGATTTCGTGCAACGCGTTCTCGTGCGCTATTTCGACTTCCAACCCCGCTTACGGACCTTCAATCGGGACTTCGACCAGGCTATGGAGGAAACTTATGGCCGTGGATAGGCAGATCATTCGTCAAAGAATTGGCTTTATCGAACACAACCTTGAGTTACTGGAGCAACTGAGCGAGCGTTCCTTGGAGGAATTCATTTACGACGCCATTGCTGTCGAGGCGGCCAAGCATTTGTTGCAAACGTCTATCGAGGCGATGATTGACATTTGTAGTCATCTCGTTGCCCGCATGCGTTTGCCTATGCCCGAATACAGCGCCGGTCTCGTCGACACCCTGGTTGAAGCCGGACTGTTCCCCGCAGACCATGCAGAAACGTACAAAGACATGATCCGCTTCCGCAATTTTCTCGTGCATATGTACGTAAAAACCTCTGACCAAGAAATCTACGAAATCCTCCAAAACGCTTTGAACGACTTCCGGATGTTCATCGCGGATGCCTGGAACGCTGCCAATACAAATCCTCAATCCTAATCCTAATCCCAATCCCGCCTATGAAACGCCTCGCCTCCCTTTTCCTCACCCTCCTTCTGATCTTCATCCCCTTTTATCTCTTCAACGCGCCGACCCAGGCTACCAGCACCACTACAACCCGGCTGGCGGACAGTTACACCACCACCCGCGGCGACGATGGCGGTCAGCCTGTCACCGCCCTCCACGTCCAGGACCAGAGCGGCACCCAGGACAACTGGAACAAATACGTGGAGTTCGAGACCGCCAGCAACGGCTATCGCGGCTATCGCGTCTACATCCTGCCCGCGAGCATCGATCCCGTGACCATTACCGCCATCCAGGTCCAGGTCAACTACAAGGGCCCGGTCAAAGCCGACCAGCGGTGGATTTGGCAATTGCGGGACTGGGAAGCAGGTGCATGGGTCACCATCGGCGACAACGCGGCTGCGCAGGATTGGGTCTGGACTGCGTTCAGCTTCAACGCGCCCGCACCTTTCAGCCGTTTTGTGCGGGCCAGCGACGGCCAGATTCGCGTGCGGCTGAAGACCGGCTCCGACTACGACAACGCGCTGCTGGACTACGAAGCCGTCCTCATCACCTACGATAACGCGTCCACACCCACCCACACCCCCACGAGTACCCCCACCCCAACTCCCACCTTCACCCCCACACCGACCGCCACCTTCACCCCGACCCCAACACCCACGCCCACCTCAACCCCTACTTTCACGCCCACCCATACGCCCACGGCTACCTCCACCCCAACATCGCAGCCCACGGCCACCCCCACTCCTGGCTCCGGCGACTCTCAAACCGACACCCTGCTGGCCGACAGTTATACCACCACCCGCGGCGACGATGGCGGCCAGTCCGTCACCGCCCTCCACGTCCAGGACCAATCGGGCGATGACGATGATTGGGACAACTACGTGGAATTCGACACCGACAGCGACGGCTATCGCGGCTATCGCACCTACACCTTGCCAGCGAGCATCGATCCCGCGACCATCACCGCCATCCAGGTCCAGGTCAACTACCGCGGCCCGGTCAAGGCCGATCAGCGGTGGGTCTGGCAACTGCGGGACTGGGACGCGGGCGCATGGGTCACCATCGGCGACAACGCGGCCGCAACCGACTGGGTTTGGACCGCGTTCAGCTTCAACGCGCCCGCATCTTTCAGCCGCTTTGTGCGGACCAGCGACGGCCAGATCCGCGTGCGGCTGAAGACCGGCTCCGACTACGACAACGCGCTCATGGATTACGAAGCTGTTCTCGTCACCTATACCGCGCCCGCGACCCCTACGCCGACGCCAACCATGACCCCAACGCCTGGTCCCACCCCCTCGCCCGGCTCCTGCACCCGCTTCGTCGCCACCGATGGCGATGACGCCAGCGACGGCACCAGCCCCTCCACTCCCTGGCGCACCATCCAAAAAGCCGCGGACAGCGCCCAGCCCGGCGATGTGGTCTGCGTGCGCGGGGGCGTGTACAACGAACGGGTGACTCTCCACGTCTCAGGCACCGCCAGCGCCTCCATCACCTTCCAAAGCTATCCTGGCGAGACCGCGATCATCGACGGTACAGGCATCACCGTGCCCGATGACGACAACGGCCTCGTTTACATCAAAGACCAGGCCTATCTCGTGATTCGGGACCTGGAAATCCGCAACTATACCACAGATAAACGCTGGCGCACGCCCATCGGCATCCGCATCACCGGCACCGCGCACCACATCGAAATCCGAAACAATCGCGTCCACGCCATCAAACACCTGGGCAACCGGTCCGACGGCACCGACGCCCACGGCATCGCGGTCCACGGCACCTCTGGCTCCACCCCCATCCATGACATCCTCATTGACGGCAATGAGCTGTATGACCTGCGCCTGGGCTCCTCCGAAGCCCTGGTCATCAACGGCAACGTGGATGGATGGCAGGTCACCCACAACCACATCCACGACGTGGACAACATCGGCATTGACGCCATCGGTTTCGAAGGCACCGCACCAGCCAACGACCAGGCCCGCAATGGCCTCATTGCCTACAACGAGGTGTACAACATTGACACCTACGGCAATCCCGCCTACGGCAACGACCGTTCCGCCGCTTGCATCTACGTGGATGGCGGCCGCGACATCACCATCGAATACAACCGCGCCCATCATTGCAACTTGGGCGTCGAGATCGCCAGCGAGCACAAAAACCACGCCACCGAGAACGTCACCGTGCGCAACAATTTCATTTACGCCAACAGCGAAGTGGGTCTGGCCATGGGCGGCTACGACACCCAACGCGGCTCCACCGAAAACTGCGTCGTGGTCAACAACACCTTCTATCACAACAACACCAGCGATGATTGGGGCGCGGAACTCTATGTCCAATACGACACCCGCAACAATATCATCAAAAACAACATCTTCGTCGCCGGGCCCGCGGGCTGGTTCATCCGCTCCTGGAGCAACGTCATGAGCGGAAATCAGGTGGATTACAACCTCTATTTCACCACCGCGTCCGCACCCCGATGGGAATGGAAGAACCAGACCTACACCTCCTTTCCCGCGTACCAGGTGGGCTCGGGCAACGACGCGCACGGGCTCAACGGCCAGGACCCCTTGCTGGTCGCTCCCGACGCGGGCGATTTGCATCTCAGCGCGGGGTCTCCGGCCATTGACGCGGGCCAGACCCTGAGCGAAAGCGGCTCCTGGGACATTGACGGCGATCCCCGTGTCCAGGGAGCCAGCATGGACATCGGCGCGGATGAAGCCAATTAGACAACCTCATCGCTGAAAACGCCCCATGTCGCGATCCTCCCTCTCCGTCCGAGACGCCCTCCTGGCCCTGGCCATCGCGACCCTCGCCCTGGGCATCTACCTGCGCACCCTCGCGGCCGGCCTGCTCCCCGGCGACAGCGGCGAATTCCAGACCCTGGCCTCCCTGCTGGGCCACACCCATCCCACCGGCTACCCCATCTACCTCATCCTGGCCAAACCCTTCACGTGGCTGCCCTGGCGCGATATCGCCTGGCGGGTGAACCTGGTCAGCGCGGTCATGGCTGCCCTCACCGCAATGGGCCTCTACCTCACCGCCCGGCTCCTCACCGACTCAGCCTTGCTGTCCCTGGCCGGTGCCCTCCTCCTGGCCATCTCCCCCACCTTCTGGTCCCAGGCCCGCATCGCCGAGGTGTACACGCCGGGCGCGGCCTTTCTGATGACCATCCTGGGTCTGCTGGTCTGGTGGGACGTCAGGAATGCAGCCTGGGCTTTGTTCCTGGCCGGTCTTTTGGGCGGCCTCAGCCTGGGCGTGCACATGACCGTGGCCCTGATGGCGCCCGCGGGCCTGCTCTTCCTGCTCCTCTATCATCGCCGCAGATGGGCTGTCGCGCGCACTGCGCTGGCGGGCGCAGGACTGGGCGTGCTCCTCACGCTGATGGCCTTCTGGCTCATAGACCGTCACAACCCGCCCGCCAACTACTTCCATGCCGTAATCTTGCCCTCCATCAGCGCCTGGGACCTCACCCCCGCGGCCCTGGATGCTCCCTGGGAGCGCCTCTGGTTCAGTTGGAGCGCCCAGCAGTTTCGGCCCTTCATGGGACAATGGCAGGTCTTTGGCGACCAGGCCCAGACCTTTTGGGAGCATCTGCCTCAGGAATTGGGCGCTCCCACGCCCTGGCTGGCGCTGTTGGGCGGGCTCTGGCTGTTAGGGAAGTGCTTCCGCGTGGGCGTGCTCATCCTCCTGGCCCTGGGCTTGCAATTGTTCTTCACCTTCACTTACGCCATCTGGGACCTCTACGTGTTCTTCATCCCCGCCTATGGGCTCCTGACCCTCCTGGCCGTGGCGGGGCTAGCCGCCGTGGCCGACGCAGCGGTATGGGGAGTGTCCCGCTGGCGTGCATCCAGACCAACCTGGCTCCGTCCCACCCTGACCATCCTGCTGGCCCTGGCCTTCCTCTTTCTGGCGGTCTGGCCCGTCTTCCGTCCCAATTGGGATGCGGTCCTGGCTCGCGAAAACCCATTCCAACATTGGGAGGAATACCCTCAGGACGACTCCAACCTTCCCATCCTGGCCCAGCTCACCGTGGACAACCTGCCCCCCAACGCCATCCTCTTCACCGATTGGGACATGCTCTGGCCCTACTACTACACCGCCCACGTCCTGGGCCGTCGCCCAGACCTCCTCTTTCACGAGACCTACCCTCGCGATGACCGCCCCGAACTGGCTGACTCGGTCATCGAGTCCATCCGTCAGCAGATTTCGACCCATCCCATCTTCTTCAGCGAGCGGGATGCCCGCTTGCGTCAGGCGGGATTCAAATTGCAGCCCAGGCGGGTAGGACCCCAACGCCTCTACCAAGTTGCTCCATGAGCGATTACGACCTGCTCATCGCTGGCGAGATCAATCCCGACCTCATCCTCACGGGCGATGTCACCCCCGCGTTCGGCCAGGCCGAAAAGCTGGTGGAGGACGCCACCCTGACTGTGGGCTCCTCGTCGGTCATTGTCGCCTGCGGTGCGGCCCGCCTGGGCCTGCGGGTGGCGTTCATCGGCCTCTGCGGCGATGATCTGTTCGGGCAATTCATGCTGGCCGAAATGCAACGTCGCGGGGTGAACACGAGTCACGTCATCGTGCGGGAAAATGGACGCACGGGCCTCAGCATCATCCTCAACCGGGGCGACGACCGGGCCATCCTCACCTTTCCCGGTCTCATCTCCGCCCTGCGCGCAGCGGACATCCCAGACGCATTGCTGGCCCGAAGCCGGCATCTCCACATCGCCTCCTACTTCCTGCAGACCGCGCTCCAGCCCGACTTGCCCGGGCTCTTCCAGCGCGCCCACACCCTAGGCCTCACCACTTCCCTGGACCCCAATTACGATCCCTCTGGCCGCTGGGAAGGCTTTGACCAGCTCCTCCCCCACACCGATCTCTTCCTCCCCAACCAGCAGGAAGCCCTGGCCCTGACCCAGGCACCTTCGGTGGAGGACGCGGCCCAGTTGTTAGCCCGTCGTGCTGGCCTGGTCGCGGTCAAGCTGGGCGCTGCGGGCGCGTTGGCTGCCCGCGGGGAGACATTGGTCCGGGCGACGTCCATACCCGTGCAGGTGGCCGACACCGTGGGCGCGGGCGATAGTTTCGATGCGGGCTTCCTCTTCGGCTACCTGCAAGGCTGGCCTCTGGAAAAGACCCTGCGCCTGGCCACGGTTTGCGGCGCCCTCTCCACCCGGCAGCCGGGCGGCGTCGCGGCCCAACCCACGCTGGAAGAGGCCCTGGTGCACCTGTAAGCCGCGAGCGCTGCATCAGAAGTTGAAATTCGCCGCAGATAACGCGGACGCAGCAGATTTTTGCGGATTTTCTCAGCAAGAATCTGTGTTGATCCGTCGCATCAGCGTCATCCGTGGCGAATTGCACGCCCGTCATCCACAAAATAGCCTCAAATTGGCGATAAGTTCAACAGGTTCTACCAAAATGACTACCCTCCTGGATAGCATCCTCCTCGCCCAAAAGCAAGGCGAGGCCCGCGGCCTCCCCTCCATCTGCTCCGCCCATCCCTGGGTGCTGAAAGCCGCCATGCGCTCAGGCGCGTCCCATCTCCTCATCGAATCCACCTGTAACCAGGTGAACCAGTACGGTGGCTACACAGGCATGACCCCCGCAGCCTTCGCGGCTTACGTTCAGGACCTGGCCCAGGAGAACGGGTATCCTCCCGACCGCATCCTCCTGGGCGGCGATCATCTGGGCCCCAACGTCTGGAAAGACGAGCCCGCGGCCAGCGCCATGGCCAAGGCCGAGCAACTGGTGCGGGATTACGTGGCCGCAGGGTACAGTAAAATCCACCTGGATTGCAGCATGAAGCTGGGCGATGACCCCGAAGGCCCGTTGGATGTCGAGGTCGCGGCCCAACGCGCAGCGCGGCTGGCCCGCGCGGCCGAAGAGGCTGCAGCCCGGATCGGGCGCAACCAGGCTCTGCGTTACGTCATCGGCACGGAAGTGCCCGTGCCCGGCGGCGCCACCGAACATGAGGAAGGCGTGGCCGTCACCCATCCGGCTGACGCGCGCCAGAGCATCGAGGCGACCCGGGACGCTTTTCGGCGTCTGGGCCTGGATGAGGCATGGGAGCGGGTGGTGGCCCTGGTGGTGCAGCCGGGCGTGGAATTCGGCGACGACTTCGTCCTGGCCTACGACCCCACCGCGGCCGCGGACCTGGCCCGCTTCATCGAACCCTACCCCTTCGTCTACGAAGCCCACTCCACCGACTATCAGACCCCCCAGGCCCTGACTGCCTTGGTGCAGGACCATTTCGCCATCCTCAAGGTCGGCCCTGCCCTTACCTTCGCCTTCCGCGAGGGCGTCTTCGCCCTGGCTATGATGGAAGATGAACTCATCCCGCGGGACCGGCGCTCTCGAATCATCCAGGTTTTGGATGAGGTCATGGTGGCTCATCCCCGACACTGGCGGACATACTACCAGGGCGACGCGCATACCCAGGCCCTCAAGCGCAAATACAGCTTCAGCGACCGCATCCGCTACTACTGGCCCCAGCCTCCGGTGCAACAGGCCCTGAAGGCGCTTTTAAGCAACCTGGCCCAGACTCCCATCCCGCTGGGATTGATCAGCCAGTTTTTGCCTCATCAATTCGAGAAAATCCAACGGGGCCGTTTGAAACCGGTGCCGCAGATCATGCTGCAGGATAAAATCTTGGATGTGCTGCATGTGTATTTTGACGCGTGTCAAGTTGACGCAAATTCTTAGACAGTAGCCATGGCCATGCAGGGATTCCCCGAGTCTCTGTTTTTGTTACTTTTCTGCTCGCACTACGCATGACCCGGGATAATTCTCCGTTCGATCCACCGCGATGAAGTGAATGAGCAGCGACCTGCCTAGCAGCATCGTTAAGCTCAGGAGCAGGAGCAGGCCCGAAGCCGCCCGTTCTCTCCGATAGAACATGGCCCAATGCTCCTCATCCACCGATGCCTCCGCCTTCCAGTACCACATCTCCGAGATGTCGGCCACGCCGAAGATGTGCCACCATGGCCCGGACGCCGTCTTGATGCTCGTGATCTTTACGCCAGCGGTGGGGCAAGAAATAACGGTGAAGGGCACGGACTGGCCGGCTCTTATTCGTCCACGTCGCCCGAGAACGTGGGCTGCTCCACGCCCGGCAATTTCGGCAGCGTCGGTGTGGCAAAGTCAGACTACTACTCGGTCAACTGTAATTTGATGAATGTGTAGGATGATGGATAGCAAAAAATCTCCGTCATAGTTTGAAATGATGCCGATGGTGTAACGACACGGCGGACGCCAGTCCGCTAACTCGGGCCGCAAGGCCCGGCGAGGCCGCATGGCCCGCCCTCTCCGCCCAGGCCGCCAGGCCAGAGGACGCACGTCCGTGGCGGGGAGAGGGCGTGGCCAGAAGGCCCGACGCCCCGGCCGCAAGGCCGCGGGGCTGCTCAGGGCCGCAAGGCCCCGCGTTGCCGCCTGAAATTCTCCACCCGCTCATCCACCAGCCACCGCTGGCGACCGGATAGGTTCGGACAGGCCATGTAGGTGGCGAAAACGTCGTTGCCGTACAACACGCCATGCACGGCCACCATGAGGAAATAGTCATCCATCCGCTCGAACGGGATCGCCTCAATGTTCCGGTACGGGTTTCTCTCCGCGGACTCCTGGAACACGGACAGGGCCATAAATAACCGGAGGGCCAGGTCATTGCGGAAATAGACCGTGTGGTGCCCGCCGTATTTGGCCCGGTCCGACCGGATGGTTACAGCCAATACCTGTTCGTTGATGGTCTCATGATTCCGCCATTCGGCTCCGATAATCCAGCCTGAGATGAAGACGGTATTCTGTCGTTTCGGCCTCATAGCGTGCTGCAAAATCGGGGTGGAAAATCGGGGAAAAACACGGATTCCAAAAAGCCTCTCAGAAGGCCGTAGAGAGGCGTTTTTTGAAAAGGGATGTCACGATATGGGGTGCGAAAAAATAGGGGCTGAAAAACGCTCTCATTCGGTCAATCGGTGACGTTAACGGCTACGTTTTACGTCACCGTTAACGTCACCGTTAACGTCACCGTCTATGTCACCGTCAATGTCACCGTAGGTTGAAAAAGGGTCGCGTTTCCCAGGCCCCGGATTTTACGATCTGCGCTCATTCGCCCCATTTTTTGGGTTTCTGGGCCTCGGAAACATAGGCTTCCAACGCCAGTAACCACTCTTCGGGAAGATGTAGCTCCCAGGCAAAACGGGGCGTGTTGGCCCGGGTGCGCTCATCGAGGGCCTGCAACAATTCCTCGTCCCGGCGCAGATAGGCGCGCACAGCAAAGGCCAAAAACATCTCCGCAACCTGCGAGGCTGACGTTTCCTCACGCTTCGCTATCTGCTCAATCGCGGATTTGACCACAGGCTCCATGTCGTAAGTGGCCCGCTTGCGCTGCATGTCACGCCGCTGCTTCGCGGTCATCGCAGCCTTGTTACGCACCGCGGAATCGCGCATCTGGGCCAGGGTGTCGGGATCGGCGCTTCCGCGTACGCCGAAGCCCCCGACGCGGTTTTTGTGCTTTTTCGTCATCGGCTCACCTCCTCCAGGTTGAGCAGGACACGTTGTCCGATTTTCTCAAACGCCTCGGCAATCTGGCTCTTCGGCGCAAACTCGAACACCGTCTCGCTGAAACTGTTGGCCTCGGCCACCTTGACCGTGTTGGGGATCGCTGGCCAGACCACATCGCCGAAATGCTCAACCAGCGAGGCGAGATAGTGCTGATGCTCATTCGTGTGCAGCCGGGCCATGTTGGGCACGATGCCCAGAAGCTGCGGGGCCGCCCCCTGCTGCGAACGCAGGGCCACCAGGGTTTCCGTCAACGTCACAATGCCCTCCACGGCCATGCGCTCAAGCTGCGTGGGGATCAGCAGATGCTCCGCAGCAAACAGCGTTTCCAAAAACCCGGAATTGCGGCTCGGCGGCATGTCGATAAGCACGTAGTCCGCCACCCGCTCCAGCGGACGCAAGCTGGAAGCCACCTTGCTGAAAGGGGCGTGAATCGTGCGCAACACGGTCATGGCATCCCCGGTCTTCGAGTTGCTGGGCAAGATGCCAACGCCAGCCCAACGGGTGTCCTGGATCAGGCTGAGCAGGGGCCGCTCTGCGATCAACAGGTCCCAAAGGGCGCTGGAAACCAATTCCCCGTTCAACGCCCAGGACGTGGCGTTGCCCTGGGGATCGGCGTCCACGATGATGACCTTGCGGCCCTGCTGGGCCAGCCAGTACGCGAGATGCACCGCCAGCGTGGTCTTGCCCACGCCACCTTTCTGATTGGCAATGGCAATGATTGACATAAATTAACACTCCTTTTTCGAGAGAAAGGGTTTGCTTTCAGGACAGGTCAAAAATCATCTGCGCCAGTTCCTGGAACTTCTCATGTTTCCGCACCGGGTCCTCCCACCAGGGCGTTGCGTCCCGATGGTCCGCCTGCGCCTGTATCTCCGCCTGCGGCTTGCCGTTGGTCCGCTTCGCGGCCACGGGCTGTGTCGTCACCCGCTTTTTGGTGGCACGGGCCGCCGGGGTGGGGGAGGGGGATTTCGGCGAAGTTTCGTCGGATTTCGTCTGCGTCCGCTTGCGGGACGCCCGGGCGCGGGGCGCTCGTTTCGTGCTGGCAGGACGGGACTTGCCTTTGTCGGATTCCCGGCGTTCCCACCACACCTCGAACAGGCGTTTCTTCTCTTCCCACGGAATCCCCTGACAATCCTGGCAAAGCCACAGGCTTTCGGGGGGAATGGTGGGCGTGATCCAGAACAGGTAATAGCGCCCGGAGCTGAAGTCCTCTTGGGTGATGGTCTTGCCGCATTTCTCGCATGTGGCTTGCATGATGCGTCTCCTTCGTCCGGTGGGGTGCAGCCGGCAACGTCATTTCTGACGGTGGTTGCCCGGGCGGGTCGGGCGACGGGGACGACGGGGGCGTCGTCGGTTCATCCGCTGGCCCGCCTGACGCGCCAGCCGCTGTACGGTCGTCTGTTGTTTCCTGGTCCGCCGCCGACGGCGGGTTGTGGTGGTGGGCTTGCGCCGACCACGCTTCCTGTCCGATCCCGCGGGCCACTCGCGGGCCTTGGGCCGGTACTTCATCGAGGCGATCACGTCGGGCCGCAAGATGCCCGCGATGAGGTCAACGTGCGACCTCCGATTGCTCCCCCAGCCGGGCGGAGCCTTGTCATACGGCTCCGCCCAGACCTGGTTGCGGGGATCAACGGGCGCATTGGCCGTGGTGATGCCCTCGCGCTCCAGCAGGTACTCGGCCCAGGAAGCCTGCTCCTTCTTCACGTTGAAGTACACGTTCTCGCAGTCGAAGAAGCGGCCCCAGACGTACACGCCGTGGTTGCGCAGGAAGACCTCGGCTTCGTAGCCGGTGGTGTCGCCGTCGCGGGGGATGGCGAAGCGCACGTGGCCCGTCCAGGTGAGGTTCTCCAGGAACACCCGGAGGGGGCGATCCGCTTTCCAGAACGGACGATGCCACCAGTGGCCGAACCACGCCGCGAACCGGTCGATGAGATCAAACTGCGCGATGGCCTCCACGACCTGCGCCAGGGAGGACTGGTTCTCGCACGGCCTTTTGCTTTGGCCGTCGGTGACTTCGACCTGGGTTTGCACCTGCTGTTCGCTCATGGCTCAACTCTGAAATCCGTTGTGGCCGAAGAAGTCCTCCGGGATGGTCAGGTCGGGAGCAATCGCGTAATTCTCCCGAGGATCGTCCATGCCGATGACCACCACGGGCTCCTCAATGTGCGCCACGGGGAAGCCGTCCCGCTCCATGAGCGCATCCAGCATGGCGTCCGCATTGCGCACCATGTCGATGACCACCTGGGTCAGCTTCTCAAGCATGGCGCCGTCCTCCCGCTGGATCATGTCCAGCAGGGCCACCTTGAGGGCATCCTCGGGCGTGTTGGGGTTGGCCCGGATCGCCGTCATCCAGGCCGTCACGTCGGTGTTGCGGTCGTTGATGAGTCGTTGGAAGTCTCGCCAGGACATGTTTCCTCCTACGGGTACAAGGCCCCCGCAAGGCACGGTGAAATGGGCTCGGTTGGATCGGTTATCGCCGGGGCCAGCCCGTGATCCGCACGTCCGCGTTTTCATCGGGCCGACCCTGAGCTATCTGGGCAATGACGTCGTTCAGCCAGTTGGCCCGCCGCCGGTCTATCGGCTTCCCGGGCCAAAGCAGACCGTGAAGGCTGGTCACCGACCCGGCCTGTTCGTACAGCCGGTACAGCTCACGGGCCATCGGGTAGGGAATCTCCGCAATGCCCTGCTCCGCCAGATTGCGCAGGGAACGAAGCGTGGCGTCGGAAGGCGCGCTTCGATGGAACGCCTGTTGTTGAGGCGTCGCATTCTTCCGGCTCTTCACAATTCGCACCGTAGGCCGGGAGCGCTTCCGACCCTCCATCTGCTCCACGATGTCCCGGATCCAGTAGAACCAGTACCCGCCCGTGGCCCGGTCGGGGAAAAGCGCCTGCTGCGCGCCGTTGTAGCTTCCGGCCTTCTTGTATGCCGCATACACCCGACGCGCCGTGGCCTCGCTGATCACGTTCTGACGGTCCGCACGCACGCCGTCATCGTTCAGCGTGCCGTCGGGCCGACGGGTGGGCGGCAAGACATACCGCACGTTCTGGGACGCGCCGCGGGAGGGGCGAGACGCGGGCCCGATCTGCGATGGCGACGGCGAGGAGGGCGTCTGAATCGTCCGGGAGCGACGACCGGCGAAACCGTCCAGCTTCGGCGGTTCCAGCATGAGCACGGGCCGCTCACGCTTGGGGAACTGCACCAGACGCCGCCGATGGTACGAGTAGGCCAGGCCAGGCCGATCCTGCAGGAGCCCGGCCTGCTGCAAGCGGCGAAATTCGTCCGTGAGACCCCAGCGCCGCAGCAGTTTCGGCGACGCGCCCTTGACCATGAGCAGCACGTTGGGCACGTTGTCCAGCACCTGCGTGTCCACGGTCTCGGCCATCGCCGACTGGTCCACCAGCACGACGATGATGCCCGTCTTCCGGCCCTCCCGCAACAGGTTGCGCAGGTAGAGCAGGAATTCGTTGGCCAGCTTCTTGCCGCCGGGAGAAAGCTTGAAATAGTCCAGCGCCGCGCCGGCCTCCTCGATGAACAGCACCACGGGAGACAGGCCGAGCTGGAACGCATGCACGGCCTCGGGATGCGCAGCCAGTATCTGCTGACGACGCCGCATCTCTTCGTGGAAATAGCGCACCAGCTCGAACAGGTCGTCGAAACTCGTGGCCGCGGCCTGCTGCTTCCACTCCACGCCGCCCGGCTCGAAAATGTAGAACTGCGTGTCGGGCTGCTGGCGCTTCATCTCGTCCAGCACGGAATACGCGGCCACGCTCTTGCCCGAACCCGTCGGCCCCACGAAGATGTGGTGCTGCGCGCCATGCCCCGTGGCGTTCACCATGTCGGGACGCCATTCCTCAACCACCTCGTAGGGCGCATCGAGAAGGGGCGGCGCATCCGTGTACGTCGCGTCCTGCACGCTCCACTTGCCGCGGCCCAACGCCGCGCCCATCATGTGGCCCGCCATGCTCGCGGTCACCCTGGGCGCGTGCGCGGCAATGGCCGCGGCAATAACCGCACCATCGGGGTTGGGATCGTACCAGCCGTCCTTCTCCCGCAACACAGGAGCCAGCCCACCCGAACGGCCCACCGAGTTCGCCCAGATGGTCCAGCCCTTCTTGAGCAATACCAGCACGCCGCCCAGGACGAAAATCCCGATGGCAAGCTCGATCATGGTCAGCATGGCGATGGTGGCGAAAGCAACGATGTTCCCATGCTCGCGCCAGGTCACGTCCCACGCGCTGGGCGGCTCGGGCGGCGGCGGAGGGGCCAGACGGCTATACAGCACCGCCCCAAGAATCAGCAGAAGATAAAGCAGAAACAGGTATCCGACAATTTTGCGCATGCTTGCGCCTCCTTGACTCTTGACGGAGACGCAAGCCCGGTGTATAGTGTCTTTGGGCTCGGTTGGAGAACGTTGTCGCTTGCGTCTCCGCAGGCTTGCTTGCGTCTCCGCAAACGAGCTTGCGTCAAGCTTGCGTCTCCGCCGGGTGGCCGCTAAGACGGTGCCACGTCTTAGCGGCCTTTTTCGTGTGTTGTCGTCTGGTCAGGTTTCATGAGGGATGAACTGGATGGGGAGGTCTTCTGGGTATGCGGTGTGGCGGGAAAGAATCCAGGGGCCGCGCACTTCCCACAAACGAGCAAACCATGCCGCAAAAGCCTCTGGAGCTCGCAAAATCAATGCGCCGTTCAGGTCCACGGGTTGCACGTCATTGATCAGGCGCCCCACCACGCTGCCCGGTGGGAGATCGAGCTGTTGCAATACAATCGTCCACACTTTCCATGCCTCGCGTTTACGCTCCTGCCAGTCATAGAATTCCGGGGTTACCTCGGTGAAAACGTCTAAAATCCCGTCAGGGGGAGGAATCCCGCGGCCCTGATACGCCAGATATAGCCGCAAATCCATGATATCCTCCGCGTCGATCCCGCGGGCGTACATGTCGCGGGCGATCTCGGGCAAATTCGCGCGCATGGCGTCGAACGCGTCGATGCCCACATCTGCAATCGGGGGGAGATACGTCTCCAGCGCTTCATGAATGGTCCGGATTGCGCGACTGTCTGTGTCCTCATCCAGCGCGGGCTCTTCCTCAACCGCCAGCAACGCTTCGGCATGTTCATACGCAACATCCAAAGCCCGTTCATGCAGATACTCGCGGGCCCGCTCGTAGAATTGCTCGTCCGCGCGTTCGCCGGACTCCAGGCTGGCGACGACGAACCCCACGCGCAACTTTCTCCCTTCGGGCAAATTCAGGTTTTCCGCCTTGCGGTAAAAGTGCCACGCCAAAATGTCTTCGGGCGTCAGGTCTTTCCCGGTAGCGCGCTTCCAGGTGGCGGGAATGCGTTGAGCCGTTTTTCCCTTGATGCCCGCTATTTGCAACGCGTCCCGAACCGTCAATGTGTCGTCAGAAGAATCTGTTTCAGCAGAAAAATTTTCCCCAGATAAAATGTCTTCGACAACAACAACAGCATCTCCACCTGTCGATTCTGCAATTAGGTCGCCATGATCGTGATCATGATCGTATTGTTGTTGTTTATTTTTCTGTAAGTCTTTCTGTAAGTCTTTCTGTTTCCTTATATTATAAGCTAATCGCGAAAAGCGCGAGTAGGTAATCGCGCTTTTGTTAATTAGGTAATCGCGCTTTTGTTGATTAGGTCCATCGGGTACTGCAATTACGTAATCACGCTTTTGTTGATTAGGTCGGGTCAATTCTGCGGTTACGAATTCCCGAAACTGCCGCCGTGCATCGGACCAGGACATGTCCAGGCCGGGCTGAAAAACGTTATAGCAAAATTCAACGACCATCTCGGCCAATGGCACGTTCAGCAGGTAATACGTCACCCGCTCCGCGGTCGTCCAGTACACCAGAAGACCACGAATGTCCGCCTCCACCAGCGCCCGTGCCATCACCTCAAGCGGATCATCTTTGCGAATACTGATCTTCGTGCCAATTTTTTTGATTGCACCGTCAAACTCGCGCGGGGAAAAGCCCAACAACTCCACCCAGGACTGGCCGGGTTGGTAGCTTTTGTTGTTGAGCGAAGGCACGCGGAACATGTAGAAAGGCCGGATGACGCCGTTCGGATCGGGGTTTTTCAGGCCATGCAAGTACACGGCTTCCTGAAAGAGAATCGTTGCATTGACGCTCTCCAGCAACGGACGAAGCTCTCGCCGGTACGGAATGACCTGTTTGTCGTGATAGAGAATTTGCAGTGCTGTTGACATGATGACCTCCTGCTATTCCAGAGCGATATAACCAGCGCGCTCCAGTTCGCTGATAGCTCGGCGCACCATGCTCTCATCTTTCCCACGCTCCAATGCGAGCAACTCTTCCAGGGTCATAGGCCGATCCTGGCCCGCAAGATAAGCGAACAAACCAACCACCTCCCAGGACAGATTGTCATCATTCACGACGCGATTGGAGAGAACGACAATGTTGCTTCGGTCGATTTTGACAATGGTCATGATTTACCTCCTTTGGCCAGGATTGATATGGGGCGGAAATGATTGCGTTTCTGTGAGTGCTGGCGCTCCAGAATGGCCAGCACAAAGAGGGCTGCCACCGCCGGGCTCATCCGAAACCGACGCATGGCGATTTCCTGGAGCTCTCTGGGCGAAAAGGCAGCGGTGATCCACACAAGGACGCTGCCTGTCCGCACGATCGCGCCCGCATCCTCCAGGGATTGCAGGATGCTTTGCATACGCTCATCCGTATTCCACTGGGCGGACGCGAAAAGCCCGTCATCGTCCGCTTTGGCGGCCAGGGCGAACAGGGCCAGGAACGCCTCATCTCGATTGCGAGACGCGAAACCGATTCTGGATAAAACTCTCTTGCTCACGGGAGTATCCTCGAAAAAAGGGAAGGGGTCTTCTCAGACCTGTTTGGAGATGAACGGAAAGGGGTGTATGCTTTAGCTCTTTATGTCACCGTTTTGTGTCACCGTTAACGGTGTCGTTTACGTCACCGTCAACGGCGCCCTTAACGGTGCCGTCTGTGCAACCGTCTATGCTGCCGTCTATGCAACCGTTTTTGCTGTCGTTAACGGTGGCGTGGGCGACGCCGCCCCGCACACTTACTCATCAAGGAGGAAACCGATGAAGAATCTCAACGACCTCATCGACGAGTTTGTGCTGTCCTGTCGGGCAGCGGGGCTAAATGAACGCACTATTCAGTGGTATCGGTCCAAGCTTCAGGAGTATCTTGTCTTTGTGGGCGAGGATGAAGCCTGGGATGATCACCTGACACTGAAGCGGTTTTTCGCCGATCTTCAACGAGAGGGTAGACGCTATCAAAACCACCCCACCCATCAGACCCAGGGGAAGCTGTCCGTTGACACCATTCACGGCTACGGACGTACCCTCAAACGCTTCTTCAACTGGCTCGTTGAAGAAGGATATCTGGAATCATCCCCCATGCGCCGTATTCGCCTCCCCAGACGCCCTAAACACGTCCCCAAAGACGTTTCCCGGCAGGACA
>DRQW01000181.1 GCA_011371305.1 Anaerolineae bacterium
CGGCTTCATGGCCTCCCGCTCCTACCTGGCCCTCTTCATCACCGACGCGGTGGCAAGCACCCTCACCGCCATTATCGTGGCCATTTTCATCCACGAAACCCTGCCCCAACGGCAGGAAGGGGAACAACCTGAGAGCATGGGCACGACCTTTGTCGGGTATCTGGACGCGTTCAAGGACCGGGTGTTCATGGTCTTCCTGGCAGCCGCGGTGCTGGTGAACATGGTTTACATGCAGATGAACACGACCCTATCGGTGTATCTGCGAGACGTGCACGGCGTGCCGCCCCAGCAATACGGTTGGCTCATCAGCATGAATGCGCTGCTGGTGGTGCTCTTCCAGTTCGCGATCACGCGTCGCGTCAAACAGTTTCAACCCTTGTACGCCCTCGCCCTGGGGGCGCTCCTGTATGCCATCGGCTTCGGCATGTTTGGGGTGGTCGGATCCTTTGTGCTGTTTGTCGTGGCCATGCTCATCATCACCCTGGGAGAGATGATCATGGTGCCCATTGCCCAGGCGGTGGTGGCCATGCTCGCGCCCGAAGCCATGCGCGGGCGCTACATGGCCGTCTTCGGCTTCAGTTGGGCCATTCCGGCCATGTCGGGGCCGTTGCTGGCCGGGATGATCATGGATAACTTGAATCCCGATTGGGTATGGTATGCGGCTTTCATCACGGCAGGGCTGGCGGGGAGTATCTACCTGTGGCTGTCGGGCAAGACCCGAAAACTGGACGCGGATCAGGTGCATGTCTCCTAAGTCGATTGCCAGAAAAGGGGCCGGGTATGGTAAACTATGGGCTGCGAATTGCAATGAATCCCACAATTCTTGGCAGAAAACCCCAAACTTTTTCCTGCAACAAAGGAGTTGGATACGATGACGAACCAGATGATCCTTGACCTGCTGGGCGATGAGGCGGAAGATCTGTTGACCCATACCTGCACTGGCATTCCCAAGGAAATGATTCATGTGCCCGGGCCAGATTGGGTGGATCGGATCATGGCCCCCATGGACCGGCCTCCCATGGTTTTGCGTAACATGCAGGCGATTTTGAATCATGGACGACTGGGGGGCACGGGTTATGTTTCTATTCTGCCGGTGGACCAGGGGGTGGAACACTCGGGCGCGGCCTCCTTTGCCCCGAACCCCATCTATTTCGACCCGGAAAATATCGTGAAGCTGGCCATCGAGGGCGGCTGCAACGCGGTAGCTTCGACCTTGGGGGTGCTGGGCGCGGTCGCCCGCAAGTATGCCCACAAGATCCCCTTCCTGGTCAAACTTAACCACAACGAGCTGCTGACCTATCCCTCGAAGTATGACCAGACCATGTTTGCCCAGGTAGAACAGGCCTTCGACATGGGCGCTATCGCTGTCGGCGCCACGATTTACTTCGGGTCGGAGGAATCTCGCCGCCAGATCATGGAGGTCAGCGAGGCTTTTGCCCGGGCGCATGAACTGGGCATGGTCACCGTGCTGTGGGCCTATCTGCGCAACAGCGCCTTCAAGAAGGATGGCGTGGATTATCACACCTCGGCCGATCTGACCGGCCAGGCCAATCATCTCGCCGCCACCATCGAGGCGGACATCATCAAGCAGAAGCAGGCCACCAACAATGGCGGCTATCTCGCCCTGAATTTCGGCCGCACCCATCCCCTGGTTTATGAGAAGCTGACCTCGGATCACCCCATCGACCTGGTGCGCTGGCAGGTGGCCAACTGCTACATGGGCCGCATCGGCCTCATCAACTCGGGCGGCGCGTCGGGCGAGAACGACCTGGCCCAGGCGGTGCGCACCGCGGTGATCAACAAGCGCGCGGGCGGCATGGGCCTTATCTCCGGGCGCAAAGCCTTCCAGAAACCCTTCGAGGAAGGTGTCAAGCTGCTGCATGCCATTCAGGACGTTTATCTGGACGAAAGTATCACGGTGGCCTGAGCAGGTTGGAACGCAAGGGAAAGCGCGGCCCGCGGGCCGCGCTTTTTTCTTGGAGTTGGGAAAATTAGGGATTTTTGGTCTGGGGATTTGGGAAATTTGCATTGACGCTTGGGAAAAAAGGAACTAGTATAGTTTTATCAGAACATTATTTCTATTTTTGGCTTTTGCTATGAAAATAGTACCTTGGCGCTGATTAAGCAACGATCGTTAGGCCACGTTGGGCGAAGTGCCAACGGGCGTGAAACGTGATGCGTGAAACATGAGGAGGCTATGCATCACGCATTACGCATTACGGCGTCGGCTTCTCGCGCCAACGTGGTCGCGAGGCGTTTTCGTTGGAATCTGCGAACCGTCGCTCGTACCGCATACCATGAAAAAGTTCAAGCTCGACCACCAGGCCGACATCATCGAGTCGGTGCTGGCTGCCCACAACATCGAAGGAAGAGTGTGGGGCGGCGCGGTCACCCCGCGGTTCATCCGGTTCGATGTGACCACGGCCCTGGGCACGCGGGTGCAGAAGGTGCTGGCCTTGCGCGAGGAAGTGGCCATGCGGCTGGGCGTACCCGATGTCCGGGTTTATCGGAAAGGGGATGCCATCCGGGTAGAGGTTCCCCGCCCGGACGCGGCGTTGGTGCGGTTTGAAGCCCTGTTCCGACGCTTGAAGAAATTGCCTCCCCTGACCGCGGTGCTGGGGGTGGACGAAGAGGGCGCGCCCCTGCTGTTGAAAATCGATAGCCCGGATGTGGCACATGTGCTGGTGGCTGGGGCTACCGGGTCGGGCAAGACCATGCTTCTGAAGACGCTGGTGCTCAGCCTGGCCCTAACCAACCCTCAACATCAGCTCATGTTTGTGCTCATCGATCCCAAGGCCCGGGGCTTCGCCCCTCTGGCCCGGCTTCCCCATCTGCTGCGGCCCATCGAAACCGACCCAGCCCGGGCGGTGAAGGTGCTGGAGGGGCTGGTGGTGGAGATGGAGCGACGAGACCGGCTACACTTCCATCGCCCGGCCATCATCCTTGTGATCGATGAACTGGCAGACCTGCGGATGGTCGCGGGCAGGCAGGTGGAAACCAGCCTGATTCGTCTGACCCAACGGGGTCGTGAAGCAGGCATCCATGTGGTGGTGGCCACCCAGCGCCCCCAGGCCAGCATTTTGGGTGGCATGGTCAAAGCCAATCTCCCTGTGCGGTTGGTAGGGGCGGTGACCTCGCCCGAGGATGCCAAAATCGCCACGGGCATGGCAGGAAGCGGAGCCAACCGCCTCCGTGGTCGAGGTGACTTCCTGCTGGTGGCCCGCCAGGAGATCGTTCGTTTTCAGGCCCCCTATATGGCCGATGACGCGATCCGCCGTCTCATCCAATCCCTGAAAATCCCCATCAAGGAGCCAGTCGCATGAAGAAACTATTTGCTTTTGCGGGCATCGTCGTGGGCGGCGTTTTCGCCGCGATCGTGAGCTTTCGGCTCAGCACCGACGCGTTGTCGATCATCGTCGGCGCCATGCTCGGCCTGGCAGCCATTCTCCCCACCATCATCCTGGTTGGTTTTTTACTGAAAAAGCATCAAGACGCCATGCTGGAATCATCCCGCACCCAAACGGGCCAGCAACCCCCTGTGGTTGTGGTCAGTGGTGGGATGTTGCCGCCGCAGTATTTCCAACCCCAACCTCAGCCCCACGGCCAATCCCAATCCCAGCAGCCGATGTTACCCCCACCATCCCATTCCGCTCCCCGCAAATTTCGGTTGATGGGGTATGAAGACGTGGATCAGGTGGAGGTCAGCGATGAGGAATGGGTGATGGCGGGCTGATGCCCATCCCAGTCCTTCCTGGGTACTTTTTCCGCCCTATTTTTCTTGCATTGGAGGGTTTCATGTCCCAGCCACGTCTCGAACCGATTATCGTTCAAAGCGATCGTGCCGGTGCGCCTCAGCGATTTCTCTGGGGTGGCCGTGCCTATCGCATCGATGGTATCGATCGCATCTGGCGCCATCCTCATGGCCGCGGCCGTGGGCTGCGAATATATCAAATTCGCAGCCGCCATCGTCGTTTTCTGCTACAGTTTGATCAACGGCTGAATCAATGGTCGTTGGTCCGGGCGCCCTGGCGCACCCGCCTGGGGCTTGCCATCGAACGCCTGGCCGCGCGCATGATTCCTTGAGGGGGACGGGGGCCGGGGCCGTTTCGGCTACTTGGGGTGCCTTCGTGGGGTGCGGTCCCGGCCCTGCTTTGAAAATAGCATGATCGTCGGCTGCGGAAGGATCGCCAGGCCGACGTTGGGCGAGTCGGCAAAGGTTCGTATTGCGTATTGCGTATTCCGTCCAGTCGTTACGCAATACGCAATACGGAATACGAGTCACGCCGCCCTGGCCGCGAGGCATTTTCGTCGGTATCGGCGCGGGGTGGCCCGCCGTCGGACTGCTATGAAAATAGATTTGGTAAACCG
>DRQW01000182.1 GCA_011371305.1 Anaerolineae bacterium
CCGCATCGTCTGGCGAAGATAGTCATGCAATTCGGGATGCACCGGCTCCAGCCCAGGGGGTATCAGAGCCTTGGGCACATAATAAGGCGCACAAACACGCACCTTCATCCCCTGCGCTGCAAAATACTCCCGCACCTCCTTCCGCACGCGGCGCATCTCCCCTTGACTGCTGGCCAACAGGTTGCGGGTTAGCTGCACAAACACCCCGCCATCGGGCAACGACGCGATCCGATAAGCCGGAATCCCTCGCAGCAGCTTCTCGCCATAATGCGCCACATAGGCCGGACTGAAAAAGGTGACCCAAGGCAAGCGGGGAAGCTTCAACTTGTCGACCTCGCGAAAAGCAAAGTCACATCGGTTCGGATCGTCGATCCAGCCAAGCTTCGGCTGGATGATGGAATACAGCCTTGAGGCCAGGTGTAACAGCGTTTGCGCGTATGGCTCAATGAGATGCCGTTCGTCCCGGAATTCGAGGTCCAGCAGTCCGCCCAAAAAGAAATGATTTTGTTTCTTTGAGATAAGTCGAAAGGAAATATGCCCAATCCTGAGTTTGAGATGGTCTGGGGAACAGAGAAGAGATACCCTCCACTTCCCGTCGGCGTCATACGACCATTTTTCTTCAATCGTTTTCTCCAGTCCCTTTCGAGATACAGAGTCGAGTTTTATCGTGTGATAAAACTCCCAACCATATTCGGAAGCTGTGACAATTGACTGGATGACCTTCTCCCGCGTCAAAGATTCGATTTGCAAAAACTCAAGGGCAATTTGAAAACCTTTCAAATTCATGGCGAACCTACCTGTAGAAGTCGAATTTCGATATCGATGACGCCTTGCTCGGCTAAAGCCTTTCGTAGTCCCGAAATGTACTCCGGCGTCACCGGATTGGTCTTAGTCATGCCGAATTCGAGGATCACTTTCTGCTCCCCTCCGGCATAATACTTGCGGATTTGATTAATCAAAGCTTTTTGCCTTTTCGTAGCCGTATCCAACGTCTAATACTTGAACTCCACCACCTCGTCGGTCATGAGCACAAAATCATAACGCCCGCCATTTTCGGCCAGCACCTCCACGCCTCGCAATGAGCCCACCTGATACAGTTCATAGACTCATTATTGTTGGGGCACATAGGGCTTTGCCTAGCAGCAGACCAAGCCAACGCCGCCACCGCCACCCCCCCAACATGCCGCCCCGCCGAAGTCTTCTTCCCATCGATGGCTACTCGGGTCCGTGTACCGCACCGGGTTGTTGTTCACATGGCTGTAGCGGCTCAAGCCCTTCGCCCGGCTGGACCTCCTCCCCTCACAAGCGGGGAAGGCCGGGAGGGGGCCGGGCTGGATGAAGCGGGGCGAGGAGGTGGATGTGTTCTGGCCTCTGCCGCTCTGAGCCTCTGGCTCTCTGGATTGGAAAGGTGCGGGGATGGAGCAGAATTGGGATTGAAGGCTCAAGTTGGAGAGATTGTAGCAGAAAGACGCGACAGGGGGCAAGGGCCCCTTCACAGGGCCGTGATTCCCTGGAAACCGCTTTGCAAAATAGAACACTCAGCGACTCCCCGCGTCGATTTCACCCTGCCTTTGCCTACATCTACTGAACTTGATAAAATGGCTTGGCGCTGTTCCATCCCTTATCATCACCGAACGCCTCCATGTTCCCCTTTCTCCGCTTCTGGCTCATCCTCGAACTCATTGGCGTCATCACCCTGCCCCTGGCCTGGCGACTATTCCGCCCTCTACCCGGCCGCGGGGCCCCCTTCGCCAAAGCCCTGGGCCTCCTGCTCACGGGATACGTTCTCTGGCTGGCCGCGAGTTTCGGCCTGCTACGCAACACGACCGGCGGCGCGGTCATGGCCATGGGGCTGGTATTGGCCCTGGGGCTGGGGTTGACCCGCTCACGCTGGCGGGAAATGGTCGCAAGCTGGCGTGGCGAATGGCGATTTATCCTGGGCGTGGAAGGGCTCTTTCTTGTCGCGATGGCGGGTTGGGCCTATTTCCGGGCCTTTAATCCTGAGATTGCGGGCACGGAAAAGCCCATGGAGATCGCGTTCATCCACGGAGTGTACAACTCCCTCACCTTTCCCCCGCGCGACCCCTGGCTGGCGGGTTTTGGCATCAGCTACTACTATTTCGGTTATGTGATTATCAGTATGTTGGCGAAGCTAGCGGGGGTGGTGCCCACGGTCGCGTTTAACCTGAGCCTGGCCGCGATCTTCGCTTTTGCCTTCACCGAGCCTCTGGCTCTGGCCCACGCATTAGTGCTGAGAGATGAAACGCCTGGGCAGAAGCTCTGGGCCTGGCTCTACGGTCTGCTGGCGGGCGTGTTCGTGGCCCTCATGGGCAATTTGGAAGTGTTGCTGGAAGTCCTTCACGCCCGCGGACTTCTCTCCCCCGCGCTGCTCCGCTTTTTCGATATCAAGGACCTGGCTTCTGCGCCCGTGACCGGGAGTTTCAATCCCAACGCGGGGGGCTGGTGGTGGTGGCGGGCCTCCCGGGTGATTCACGATTACAACCTGACCCGCACCGCATCACAAGAGGTCATCGACGAATTCCCTCAGTTCAGCTTCATCCTGGGCGATATGCACCCCCATGTGCTGGCGATTCCCTTTGCTTTCCTCATGATGGCCTTGGCACTGAGCCTGTTCTGGAGGAGAAACGGTCTCACGCAAAGGCGCCCAGGTGCGAAGGATGATGTGGATGAGGGGGGATGGCGTCGCGTCTGGGAGCAGGTATCGGCCGCGTTCGGGCTCGATGGGTGGGGGTTGCCTCTGGCCGGGCTGTTGGTGGGTGGTATGGGCTTCCTCAACACTTGGGACTTCCCTATCTATGTGTTTCTGATCACGCTGGCCTATACGCTCCGCCGCGGCTATGAGGGTCTGACGTTGGGGAGGCGCTTTTGGCAGGAAGCCGCGATGGTTTTCGTCAGCCTGGCGGTGATGGGTATCCTTTTCTATCTCCCCTTCTATCTCAGCTTCAGTTCGCAAGCGGGTGGGCCACTGCCCAACGCGGCCAATCCCACCCGCTTCGTGCAGTACTTACTCATGTTCGGGGTGTTCATTACGGCCCTGGCCTTCCTGCTCGCGGCCGTGTGGCGACGTCACAACCCCGGCGCCCAGGTCTATTTCAAATGGCTGCTGGCCACGTGGTTGCTCCCCGCCCTTTTCCTGGCCCTGGCGGTGACGGTGGTTATGCTGGCGCCTGCGCTGCGCGACCGTGTCGCGGGCCTGATGGGCGTGCCCTCAAATCAGCTTCTGGCTGCGGTGCTTCGTGTACGGGTGACTACACCTTTCACCTGGCTTGTTGTGGGGGCTATGCTGGCCGCAGTGGCCGCGCTGCTGGGCACAGTCTGGCGCGGCGGGGGCGAGGATGCATCGGCCCCAGGAAAACGCATGTCGTCCAGCCTGGCATTTGTTCTGGCTCTGTTCGGTGTGGGCCTGCTCCTCACCTACGCGGTCGAATTCGTTTATCTCAAAGACACCTTCGGCACCCGCATGAACACGGTGTTCAAGTTCTACTACCAGGCCTGGCTGCTGATGGGAGTGGGCAGCGCCTACGCGCTTTATTATCTCCAGACCCGAGGCGGTCGGATGCTCAAGACAGCGGGCATTGGGCTGGTGACGCTGCTGACGCTCATCGGATTGCTTTATCCCGCCTTTGCCATCCCCAGCAAGGCCAACAATTTTCAAGGTGATCCCACCCTGGATGGTGCAGCTTTTATCCAGCGCTATCAGCCCGACCTGTATGCGGTCATCCAATGGCTGGAGGAAAATACCCCGCCCGACGCGGTGATCCTGGAAGCGCCCGGCCGTTCTTACACCGACGACAATTTCATCTCCGCGTTCACGGGCCGGCCCACGCTCCTGGGCTGGGGCGGGCACGAGTTGCAGTGGCGCGGGAATTACGATGAGCCGGGCCGTCGCGAGCCGTTGATCCAGCTCATCTACGAAGGTCGGGACCTGGACCGCATTCCTCTCATCGTCGAAGAGTTCGGCATCGATTACATGATCGTCGGGCCTAAAGAACGGGCGAAATATCGCATCACCCCACCTATCGAAAAGGCCTATCTTCGCCTGTGGGAACCGGTTTTTACCTCCGGGCCCTACACGGTCTATCGTTGGAAAGGCGGTCCTTAATTGTTCTCGATCATGGTCGTTTCTTCATGCGTTCCGCATGAATGTATCGGATTCGTGTAGCAGATGATAGAGTTTTTTGTATTCAGTGTGCAGTCGGAAGATCGAGCTTTTCAAATTGCACACTGAAAACTGAATGCTGAAAGCCGAACCCCTTTCGAGATATCCTATGACCCAAGCCACGCTCTCCACCCCAACTTCCTCCCGCCTGAACTGGCTCACCGTCGAGCGGCTGGCCTACGGGTTGTTGTTCGTCGTTCCCACGGTCATCCGCCTCATCGACCTGGGCGGACGCACCCTGGCGCCCGCGGAAGTGGCGACCGCGCTGCGGGCATGGCAACAGGCCCAGGGGATGCATCCCGCGCTGGACGCGGGCCAGCCCCTGCTCTTCACCCTGCAGAGCCTGACCTTCTTCGTCGCGGGCGCGACCGACGCCGCGGCCCGCTTCTGGCCTGTTTGGGCTGTGGGGCTGTTGCCCCTGGCGTTTTACTTTGCCCGAACCTGGCTGGGGCGCTGGCCCGCGCTCATCGCTGCAACGCTCATCACCCTCTCGCCCACGGTGAACGCGATGGCCCGCCGTGGGGATGGCGCGGCCTTCGCGTTGCTGGCCGCGGCCGCGGCCCTGGCCGGGCTGGCTCTGCTGGTCGAGGGCAAGGGATGGGGTTGGAAGGTGATGGCCGTTAGCGCAGCCGTGCTCTTGCTTAGCGGGCCCGCGGGCTACGCCGCGTTACTTCCCCTGGTCATCCTGGTGGCGTCAACGCTGCGAAAGACCGACTCACACCCGACCCCAACGGCCAGCGACTGGGTCACATTCGGAAGTACGCTCATCCTGGGCGGAACCCTGTTCTTGGTGCGGTTTGACGCATTGGGACTGGCCGCGATCAACCTGACTGATTGGATGCAGCAATTCGGACTGGGCGGAATCCACCTTGTGGGAGGCGTCCTGCGCCTGGCCTTGGATGAACCGCTGCTTTCCCTGTTCGGGCTGATGGGCGTGGTTTGGGGCATGCGAACAGGCGGTTTCGGGCGAACGTTGGCCCTGGCCGCGCTGGTGGCCGGGTTGCTCGCCCTATTCCAGGGCCCAGACGCAACTGCGAGCCGGGCTGTCGCTGCGCTCTTCCTGGCCTTGCCCGTGGCCGCCTATCTCGTCCATCTCGCTGGCCGAGGCGATCTCCAATTCCACAGCCTGGAACAGATCCTCTTTGTCGTCGTGCTCGTTCTCTTGGCTTTCCTCTCCGTCTATGCCTTGGTTGCCTTCGCCAACACGGGCAAATTCAATCGACTGATCATTTTCGGCGTTTCTCTCCTCTTGGCCCTGGGCATGACGATGGTCTTCCTCTTTTTCATCGGTTGGCAAGAGGTACGCGGGGGGCTGGTCATCACCGCGTTCACACTCACCCTGCTCTTTGGCCTGAGTTCCCTTTGGAGTCTGGGGTTTAACCACACATTGCCCACCCTGGCCCGTGCCTACACGACCGAAGCCCTGCCTGATGTGAAAGACCTGGTGCGCACCTATGGCGACCTCAGTCAACAGCAACGGGGCGACCGCTGGGCCGTGGCCGTGGCCCTTGTGCCCGGCAGCCGGTCGGATGAACTCATCCTTTGGTACTTCCGCCGGGCCGAGGATTTCCGTGTGGTGGAGGGCATCGCCGCGGATGCTGCTCCGCCGGTGATCATCGCACCGGCCGAACGGGACCCGGCCCTAGAGGGCTACGCGGGCCAGCGGTTTGAAATGTTGACCGATTGGGATTTCCATCGGACAGAAACCACCAATCAATTGGTTTACTGGTTGCTGTTCCGCCGCGCGCCCTTCCCACCCCCCTCGGTGGATGCCGTAAATCTGTGGGTGAGCCTGGATTTACTGAGCTTGCAACAAGACAGCGGCATGTAGCCCCCCTATTCCCCACCACATGCGCATCTTCATTACCGGAGTGAACAGCTTTCTGGGCGCGCATCTGGCCCGCCAGCTTCTGGCGCAAGGACATCAGGTGCGGGGGTTGCTCCGCGCGGGGAGCAACGACGTGCTCTTACAGAAATTGCCAGGGGTGGAGCGAGTTGTGGGGGATCTGTTGCAGCCTGAAACCTGGCGGCGGGCACTGGCAGAGTGTGACGTGCTCTTCCATGTGGCGGCCAGCTATACCCATGACCCCGCGCACATCCCGCACATGGAGGCGGTGAACATTGAGGGCACGCGTCTCGTCCTGGAAGCGGCATTGGAGGCGGGCGTGACTCGCATCGTGCACACCAGTACCATCGGTACCATCGGCCAGTCCGAAGATGGTTCTCTGGCCACCGAGGAGACCCCCTTCAATCTCCCCAATCCTTCGGCCTATGTGCTGAGCAAGCGGGCGGGGGAAACGATCGCCCTGGCATTGGCTGGCAGGGGCGCGCCCATCGTCGTGGTACACCCCACCGCGATGCTGGGCCCGGGCGACTGGCGCCCCACGGCCAGTGGACAGAAGGTCCTGGCCTTCCTCCACGACCGTCCTTTTTCATATCCTCCGGGCGGCATCAACTGGGTGCCGGTGGAGGATGTGGCCGCGGGCATGATCCTGGCCATGGAGCGAGGGACGCCCGGACGCAGATACATTTTAGGCCATCGGGAAGGAAACCTTTCCCGACAGGCATTTATCGACCTGCTGGCCCGGGCCAGCGGCAAACCCGTACCCCGTCCCGCTAGGCCATCCTGGAAAGGCCGGCTGCGCGGTTGGCTCAAACCCTTGCGACCCACTTCCTCCGTTCAGGGCACCGCGCCTCAGCGCCTAACCTGCGATCCCGCGCGGGCCATCGAAGAGCTAGGCATGCCGCAAAGTGACCTACTGGCCGCGGCCCGACGCGCGATCGCGTGGTATCGGAAGATGGGGATGTGGTGAAAAAGGAATGAGATGGACGCGGTATGGGCGACGAACCTCTGCAAAGCCACTAAAGGTTTTTCCATGGGCTTTCTTGCAATGCGAGTTTTTCTGGCCTGAAACCCAGCAGATGTGCCCAATACCCAAGAGGGCCCACGGCTGCCCAACCGTGAGCCCTCTATCAAAAAGGAGGAGAAGAAGAGATTGCCATCTCTGGTCACAAGTATAGCAGCTTTCGTGGCATGGTTCTGGACGCAAAACCTACGCTTTCCCTACGAAAAAGAGACAAATGACGCGAAGGTTGTTGGAATCAGTCAGGACAGGCCATTTACTACTAGCAAACTCATAAACTCGACTCATCGGCTTTGCCCAATGCTTTGATTTTTGAAATATACCGAATAACGCCCCCAGAACAAATCGAAACTTGATCTTTTTTCATGATTTCATTATAATAAAATGCTGGTCAGATCACTTGTTCAGCTATGCCGACGTAGCTCAATTGGCAGAGCAGCGGTTTTGTAAACCGCCGGTTATGGGTTCGAGTCCCTTCGTCGGCTCCTGCATTGCGATTTTTACCCCCTGAGGTTTGCCAAAGCACGCCTCGTTTGGTAAAATGGCAATGTTCCCCCTGGGTCGGTGTCCCGAGCGGCAAAGGGGGCGGGCTGTAAACCCGCTGGCGAAAGCCTTCGCAGGTTCGAGTCCTGCCCGGCCCACTGTGAGCCCACATAGCTCAGTAGGTAGAGCACATTCTTGGTAAGAATGAGGTCACCGGTTCGAGTCCGGTTGTGGGCTCCTCAATGGACGTTTTCACCTAGGCCGTCTCCATTTTGGGGACGGCCAAAAAATGCAACCAAGTATCACTGAATCATTGGACGTTCCCGTCCGAGCAGGAGGCATTCATTATGGCAAAGCAGCATTACGAAAGGAAGAAGCCCCACGTGAACGTGGGCACGATTGGTCACATTGACCATGGGAAGACGACGCTGACGGCGGCGATCACGAAGACGCTGAGCCTGAAGGGCTGGGCGGACTTCACGCCA
>DRQW01000183.1 GCA_011371305.1 Anaerolineae bacterium
GAGGAACTCAAGGAGGTGGTCGAGTTCCTGCGCGAGCCGGAGAAGTTCGCATCCCTGGGCGCGCGCATCCCCAAGGGCGTGCTCATGGTGGGCCCGCCCGGCACAGGCAAGACCCTGATGGCCAAGGCGGTTGCGGGCGAGGCAGGCGTGCCTTTCTTCTCCATCTCCGGCTCGGAGTTTGTGGAGATGTTCGTGGGCGTGGGCGCCAGCCGGGTGCGTGACCTCTTCGAGCAGGCCAAGCGCAACAGCCCCTGCATCGTGTTCATCGATGAGATCGACGCGGTAGGCCGGCACCGGGGTGCGGGCCTGGGCGGCAGCCACGACGAGCGGGAGCAGACGTTGAACCAGATCCTGGTGGAGATGGATGGGTTCGACACGGACACGAACGTCATTGTCATCGCGGCCACCAACCGGCCCGATATCCTCGACCCCGCGTTGCTGCGTCCGGGCCGCTTTGACCGCCGTGTGGTGCTGGATCGGCCCGACGTGCGCGGGCGCCGCGCTATCCTGGAAATCCACGTGCGGGGTAAGCCCCTGGCTTCGGATGTGGACCTGGACGTGCTGGCCCGGGCCACCCCTGGCTTTGTGGGCGCGGACCTGGAAAACATGGTGAATGAAGCCGCGATCCTGGCCGCGCGGCGGGGCAAGAAGAAGATCACCATGCGCGAGTTCGAGGAGGCTATCGAGCGGGTGGCCTTGGGCGGCCCGGAGCGGCGCAGTCGGGTGATAGGCGAGGAGCAACGCAAGCTCACCGCATATCATGAAGCGGGGCATGCGGTCGCGGCCAAAGTGCTGGAACCCGATAATCCCGTGCAAAAAGTCACCATCATCCCCCGGGGCCAGGCGGGGGGCTACTCCTGGCAGGTGCCCGAGGAAGAGAAAACCCTGCAGGATGTGGATGAACTCAAAACCCGCATCGCGGTGGCCTTGGGTGGGCGCATCGCGGAGGAGATTGTCTTTGGCGACATCTCCAGCGGTGCAGCATCGGACCTGCAGCATGTGACCAAAATCGCCCGGGCCATGGTCACCCGCTTTGGCATGAGCGAGAAGCTGGGGCCCATGGTCTTTGGTAAGCGCAGCGAGTTGGTCTTCCTGGGCCGGGAGATCCACGAACAGCGGGATTACAGCGAAAAAACCGCGGCCGAGATCGATGAAGAAGTGCGTCGCATTGTGACCGAAAGCTATCGGTTGTGTCGTGAGGTGCTGATCACGCATCGGGATAAACTGGAGCTGGTGGCCCATGCATTGCTGGCGCGCGAGACCCTCACCCGCGAGGAGTTTGAAACGCTGTTCGAGACGGGAAGCTTGCCCGACATCCCACCCAGCGAACCCCCGGCCCAGGCTTCCAGGGAGCCCGAACGCATCACTAAGCCGGGCGCGGAATCCGCGCCGGGGCCATCGACCCCACCGGCCCCAGCCCCGGCATGATATGGGTGTTCAGTAATCAGTCGGACGGAGGAGCTATGTCCGTCCGACTGAAAACTGGACACGGAAAAACGGATTACGTTAGCTCGCGTGGTCCCATCAAATCGCGATCTTTTTCTCGATCGCTTCCTGCGCCAGGGCGATGAACTCCTCCAGGGCCATGGCGCCCAGGCGTTTGCCATTGCGCAGACGCACATTCACCTGGCCCGCGTCCATCTCCTTGGCGCCCAGGATGAGCATATAGGGGATCTTCTCGAGTTGGGCGTTTCGGATCTTGGCGTTCATGCGGGCATCGCTGTCATCCACTTCGACGCGTAGGCCCGCGTCCTTAAGCTTGCGCGCGATCTCGTAGGCGTAATCGTTCTGCGTGTCCGTGATGGGGATAAGCTTCACCTGCACGGGCGTGAGCCACACGGGGAAATTCCCGCCGTAGTGCTCGATGAGGACACCGAAGAAGCGTTCCATGCTGCCCATCAGCGCCCGGTGGATCATGTAGGGGCGATGGGGCTGGCCATCCGGGCCGATGAACGTCAGGTCGAAGCGCTCGGGCAGGTTGAAGTCAAACTGGATGGTGCTCAACTGCCAGGGGCGTTCCAACGCGTCGGTCACGTAGATGTCGATCTTGGGGCCGTAGAACGCGCCGTCGCCTTCATTGATGTCGTAGGGATAACCGCTGCGCTGAAGGGCCTGGAGTAGCGCGTCCTCGGCCGCGTCCCACTTGGCTTCTTCGCCTACGCGCTTCTCGGGCCGGGTGCTGAGATAGAGTTTGAAGTCATCGAAGCCGAAATCTTTGAGCAGATCGATGCTGAAATTCAGGACCTTGTCGATCTCTTCGGGCATTTGTTCCGGCGCACAGAAGAGATGCGCGTCGTCCTGGGTGAAGCCACGCACCCGGGTGAGCCCGTGCAGCACGCCCGACCGTTCATACCGATACACCGTACCCCATTCCGCCATGCGGATGGGCAGATCGCGGTAGGACCGGACCCGGCTCTTGTAGATCTGCACGTGGAAGGGGCAGTTCATGGGCTTCAGGTAGTATTCCTGATTGTCGATCTCGATGGGCGCGTACATGCTCTCCTTGTAGAAATCCAGATGCCCGCTGGTTTCCCACAGCACCGAGCGGCCGATGTGGGGCGTGAACACGAACTCATAGCCCCCTTCCAGGTGGATTCTCTTGGAATGCTCCTCCATGAGATAGCGGATGAGGCCGCCTTTGGGATGCCAGAGGATGAGGCCGCCGCCCACCATCTCGTGGTTCGTGCTGAACAGGTCCAGATCCCGGCCCAGCTTGCGGTGATCCCGCTTCTTGGCTTCCTCCAGGCGCTGCAAATAAGCCTTGAGCTGTTTTTTGTTCTTCCAGGCCGTGCCGTAGATGCGTTGCAGCATGGGGCGGTTTTCGTCACCGCGCCAATAGGCGCCCGCCACATGGAGCAGCTTGAACGCATCCGCGGGGATCTGCCCTGTGTGTTCCACGTGGGGCCCGCGGCACAGGTCCTCGAAGCCGTCGTGACGATAGGTGGAGATTTCCACCTCGCCCTCGATGGGGTTGCCGTTCTCATCCACTTCCCCTTTGAGCAGCCCTTCGATGAGCTCCAGCTTGTAGGGCTGGTCTTTGAACAGCTCGCGGGCTTCTTCGGGGGTAACCACCCGCTTCTCAAAAGGATAGCGGGCCGCGATGATCTGGCGCATACGCTTTTCGATGGCTTCCAGGTCCTCGGGCGTGAAGGTCTTCAGGTTGCCTTCCTCATCCCGCCCCAGATCGAAGTCGTAGTAGAAGCCATCCTTGATGGGCGGGCCGATGGCCAGCTTGGCCTCGGGGAAGCGTTCCAGCACAGCCTGGGCCATGACATGCGCGGCCGAATGGCGGATTTTGTAGAGTTGTTCGTCGTAGTCGTTGTGAGGTTGTTGCTTTTTTGCGGAACCCATTGTGATAAATGAAACCTCCGGGTAGGATGATGAAAGATGGCACGCTTAGCGGAGTAGATAAAAGATGAGTAAGACGATGATCAAGGTCAAGGTGAAGGTCACCAGAAAGGCAGCGATCGCTTCCAGAATCACCCGACAGGGGGTTTTGCTGGTTTTGTGAACCACAACTTGGGGACGAAAGGGCTGGGCAATACGCTGCACATAGGGCCCGGCCATGACCGCCAGCCAGCCAATGATCGCGGCAAGGGCGAGGCCAGACCAAAAGCCGGTCCAAAAATCACCGCTCATGACCGTCTCCGCCAGAATTGACAAATGTCATGGTTTGTAGGACAATGTATGACACAAAAATAGAACAAATGTCCTTGTTTTAAGGGAGGTCGTGATGAAAGCCGGGCCAAGCCACCACGAAACCATGCATCCGTCAACTGACCCAAGGTTGCCGAGCCCCAAGCCAGGGCTGTTGGACATCCTGGGAGGCTTCAACCCCATCGGATGGTTCGATGCCATGTTCGGTGCCTGGTGGCATCGACCGTGGGGAAAGATCTTGCGACGGAAGCGGGGTCTTGGGCTTTTGTTGGCTTTTTTGGAAACAGCGACAGGCGGAGGGGATTGGCGGTTTTATATCCCGCGTGCTGGCGAGTTTACGGGATGGGAGGTGGAAAAGTATCTCAGTGCCTATGGGGTGGATGTCTGGGGTAGGGGTTTCGATGCTGACTATGTGTTTTTTACCGTGAAAAAGGAACAGGCTAACTGGACGGAATATCTGTTGAAACGCCGTGGGATCGCGTTTGTGGCGGAGACGGTCAATCCATTGAACGATTTATATGTGAGCCGGCATCCGGTCGGGAGCACGCCCCGGCCCGGGGGCAAGCCCAAATCGCACATGTGGATGGACTTCTGGAGTGGGTTTTGGAACGATGTGGGGAAATAAAAAACGCCGTCGTCCCAAGGGACGCGGCGCCGCGCGGTTCCACCCTCGTTGGCCACGGTCGCCCAAAGCACCATGGCCCACTCAACGGATCGATAACGGCCTCCAGCCGGGAGAAGTTACTGGCCCGAGGGCGTTCCCTTCTCCGCTCCCGAGGGGTTTTCACAGGCCCGACACGATGAAGGCTTCCAGCCACGGCCTTCACTCTCTGACGCTCAGACGACCTGCTACTCGTCTCGGTCAACGCTTTCCAGCTATCACTTGACAGAACATATTGTAGCATGATGCCTGGCCCATGTCAACAGAAAACCCCGCGGGCCATGGGCTGCCTGCGGGGTTTCGTGTGGTGGGCGGTACAAGACTTGAACTTGTGACCTCCACGATGTCAACGTGGCGCTCTAGCCAGCTGAGCTAACCGCCCCTGCAATTTCAAATTATATCAAAATCGGACCTCTAACGCCAAATCATGCAACGCGGGGGAATTCATTGTGGATAAGACGGATGGATGTCCCACATTCTTGGCAAGCCCTTGCCGAGTAAACCCGGATTCTTTAGGCGCTTCGCGCCAGTGGGCGACCAATGTCCACCGGACGACTGGCCGAAGGCCTCGGGGGGTACGCCTTCAGTCAGATGGATGACGCCAAATTTCTGGGACGGATCCGCGACCAATGCGCTGGTTGCGCTGAAAACCATCTCACGTTACAATAAACGCACGCATTTCTCAAGACAAGCGTACGTCCTGAGGCGATCATGATAAGCCCCACCGAACTTCGGAAAAACATTTACAAAATCCTGGACCAAGTGCTCGAAACCGGACAACCGGTCGAAATAAAACGACGGGGAAGAGTGCTGCGTATCGTTCCGGCGGAGCCAGTGGACAAATTTCAACGACTGGTATCCCGTCCCGAGATCATCCAAGGCGATCCGGAGGACCTTGTCCATCTTGTTTGGGAGGTTGATCTTGATCTACCTTGACACCCACGTCGTTGTCTGGCTCTATGCGGGCCTGACGGAACAATTCAGCCCCCAGGCCCGCTCTCTTATCAACCAGCACGAACTTCTGATCTCCCCTATCGTGCATCTGGAGATCCAATATCTCTACGAAACCGGACGAATAACCGTAGATAGCGGGACCATCATCACCGACATGAACCAACGCATCGGATTGCGAACCTGTGATATCCCTTTCGGAGAGGTGATTGCTCGGGCGGTTAGCCTGGCATGGACACGAGACCCTTTTGATCGATTGATGGTCGCCCAGGCGCAGGTGGGGCAAGGATTACTTTTGACCAAAGACGAAACCATCCGCAACCATTTCTCCAACGCGGTCTGGCCCTAGCGATGCGTCTCGTCTCTGCCAACATAAGCCCTGCTGACGCACCTCAGACGAAGATGACGGCGAGTCGCTCCACCCAGCTGAACCGAAAAACTAGGGCAACCGTGTCTCGTTAGCCCCGCCCAGTCTCGGGGTACCGGTTTTCCGGTTTCCCGGGATTTTCAGCGCTCATGGTATTGGCGAGCGTTATCCGGCTCAACCCACCTATCAACCCGTTGATATATCAAATTTCATGCATCCTTCACCCAACCCCGCCATCCTCGCTGACCGCTTCAAGACCCTCTACTACGATCCCGACCAGGACGCGGTCATCCTGCTCAACCGCGCCAGATACCCGCATGAGGTGGAGTATGTGGTCTGTCGCACGGTGGAGGAGGTCGCCCGTGCCATCGAAGACATGATCGTCCAGGGCGGGCCGCCCCTGGCCTACGCCGCGGGCCTGGGCATGGCCCTGGCCCGGCCCGATGAGCCCGGTTTCCGTGCCGCTTTCGAGCGACTCATCGCCACCCGCCCCACCGCGGACGACCTCCACCACATCCTGCCCGAGGCCCTGAAGCGGGCCCTGGCCGCCCTGGCCGCGGGCGATGACCCCAAACAAGCCATCCTCCACTACGTCAACGGTGAGATCGAACGGGGCAATCGGGTGAGCCAACGATGCGGGGAATATGCCGCTGGCTTGCTGGAGGATGGCGACCGGGTGCTGACCCATTGCATCGCGGGCGCGGCCCTGTGCTGGATGCTGTGGACCGCGAAGCAACAGGGCAAAACCATTCACCTCATCGCCACCGAGACCCGCCCCTACCTGCAAGGCGCCCGCCTCACCGCGCAATGTGCCAAAGAACTGGGCGTCGAGGTCACCATCATCACCGACGGTATGCCCGCCCACCTCATGAGCCAGGGCCTGATCGACAAATTCATCTGCGCGGCCGACCGCATCACAATGGACGGCCATATCACCAATAAAGTGGGCACCTTTCAGATCGCCATCGCGGCCCACTACCACGGCATCCCCTTCTACGTCCTGGGCTACGACGGTCCAGACCCGAACACCGCGAGCGCCGATGGCATCGAGATCGAATGGCGGGACGGGGAGGAAGTGCTCCACTGTGCGGGCCAGCGTACCGGGGTCGAGGGCGCGAAAGCCCTTTATCCCGCCTTCGACATCACCCCGCCCCATCTTATCACCGCCATCGTCACCGACCGTGGCATCTTTCCCCCTACCCTCATCCACCGCTACTGGTCGGAAGCGCAACGATTTGGCACCTTTGCGTGAGGTTCAATTCAGCCTATGGCCGATCCCAAAACGCAGTCTATCCCCCTGGGCGTCCTCGCTGCGGCCCTGCACGTGCCTTGCGCCCACCCCCATCTCACCATCACCCACATCAGCGCGGATTCGCGGCAAATCGGGCCGGGCGGGCTGTTTGTAGCCTATCGCGGGGTGCATGTGGATGGGCATCGGTTCATCCCTCAGGCCATCGCCGCGGGGGCCCGCGCGGTGGTGGGGGAAAGAAACCTGGACGGGTTGTCTGTCCCCTACCTGCGCGTGGGCGACGCCCGCCATGCCCTGGGGGTGTTATCGGCCGCGTGGGAGGACTTTCCGTCGCGGCGCCTGGGCGTCATCGGCGTCACCGGCACCGACGGCAAAACCACTACCAGCAACCTCATCCATAGCATTCTCACCGCGGCGGGGTTACGCACCGGCCTGCTGACCACGGTCAACGCCCGCATTGGGGATGACGTTTACGATACGGGGTTGCACACCACCACTCCCCCCGCACCCGAACTCCAACGCTATCTCCGCCGCATGGCCGATGCATCCAGCCATTGGGCCGTGTTGGAAACCACCTCCCACGGCCTGAGCCAATGGCGCGTCGCGGGCGTAGCTTATGACATCGCGGTGGTGACCAACGTCACCCATGAGCATCTGGATGAACATGGGGATTACGATGGGTATTTGCGGGCCAAAGGGCGCCTGTTGGAGATGCTGGCCTGCGCGCCTCCCAAGCCCGGCATCCCCAAGGGGGTGGTCCTCAACGCGGACGATGGCTCATTTGCCCCCTTGCGGGGGTATCCCTTGCCTCGGGTGTTGACCTATGGCCTGGAAGCAGGGGATGTGCGGGCCGAAAACATCCGCCATCTCCCCGCGGGCATGCAGTTCGATGTCCTTTGGCATGGCAAGCGCCTTTCTGTCTCCCTCCCCTATGTGGGACGATTCAATGTGTATAATGCCC
>DRQW01000184.1 GCA_011371305.1 Anaerolineae bacterium
GAAACCGGTAGACCGGTAGACCGGGAAGGTGAGCAGATTGGCCCGGTTTCCCTGGTTTCCGGGTTTCCTGGTATACCGGGCTACCGCCCCCGATTTTCGGCCACGTTAGCGCGGGAAGCCGATTCCGTGATGCGCGATGCGTAAGTCCTCACGTTTCACGCATCACGTTTCACACCTGTTAGCACTTCGCGCAACGCGGGCTTCGAGTTGATTTTGCTAACGAACACAACGTTATTTCAGAACAGCCTGGATCAGCGCCTGGAAGAGACGACGATGTTCGGGGCCCAGTTCATAAAGCCGTTCGGGATGCCACTGTACCCCCACGAAGAAGGGATGCCCCGGCATCTCCAAGCCCTCGACGATACCATCTTCGGCCCAGGCCACCACCCGCAACCCCGCGCCCAGATCATCCTCGGGCACGGCCTGATGATGGTAGGTATTGACCATCAGGCCCGGGTTGACATCCAGGGTTCGGGCCAGGAGGCTGCCCGGTTCCACCCGCACCCGATGTTGTGTGGGTGGGCCGTCGAAGGTGTTGGCCACCTGCGCGTGGCCTTCGATATGTTGGATGAGCCCACCCCCCAGCGCGATGTTCATCACCTGGATGCCGCGGCAAATGCCCAGCAAAGGCAGGCCCTGGGCCGCGGCGTAGCGAGCCACCGCCAGTTCCATGACATCCCGGGCCTCATCGACCGTGTCCATCTGGGTTCCCTGATTTTCCTGCCCGAAGAAGCGCGGGTGCACATCCCCACCGCCGGTAAGGATAACGCCATCCAGCGTCGGCAGCAACGCATCCAAATCATCATCGGGATAGATGGGCACAGGCTCGCCGCCAAACAGGGTGATGGCGAACCAATAATCCTTTTGCCATTTGAGAAAGAATTCGCGGCTCCGCTTTTTGAACGTGTAGCCGATGCGGGGCGTGGTGTCGTTCCGTATGCGTCCGTGTTCTTTTCTCACTGCAGCGATCCTTTAGTCGAACAGGGTTGGCTGGTCGCTGGCCGGGGCTTGCTCCGCGGGATAAGGGATGCCCAGATGCTCATACGCCCGGCGGGTTGCGATGCGCCCACGCGGGGTGCGCTCCAGAAAGCCCAGTTGCAACAGGTAGGGCTCCACCACATCCATGATGGTGTCCGATTCCTCACTGACCGACGCGGCCAGGGTGTCGAGCCCCACGGGCCCACCCCCGAACTTGAGGATGATGGCTTCCAGCACGGTGCGGTCCAGGCTGTCCAGGCCCAGGGAATCCACTTCCAGCAGGGCGAGGGCCTCTTCGGCCACGGGGCGGGTGATGACACCCTCGGCCCGCACTTGGGCATAGTCCCGCACGCGGCGGAAGAGACGCAATGCGACGCGTGGGGTGCCACGCGCGCGTTGGGCGATGACCCGCACGCCCTCCTCGGTGAAGGGCGTCCCCGTGAGATCACACGCCCGGCGGATGATGCGTTCCAGGGAAGGAACGTCGTAGAAATCGAAGCGGAGGACCACACCAAACCGGGCCCGTAGGGGCGAAGTAAGCAAGGCCAGCCGCGTCGTGGCACCGATGACGGTGAATCGGGGCAATTTCAGGCGGATGTTACGGGCGCTGGGCCCCTTGCCGATGACAATATCCAGGGCGAAGTCCTCCATGGCCGGATAGAGGATCTCCTCCACCGCCCGCCCCAGGCGATGGATTTCATCGATGAAGAGAATGTCACCCCGGCGCAGGTTGGTCAAGATGGCCGCCAAATCGCCCGCGCGTTCGATAGCCGGGCCCGCGGTCACCTTGAGGTTCACGCCCATCTCGTTGGCCACGATATGCGCGATGGTGGTCTTGCCCAGGCCGGGCGGGCCATAAAGCAAAATGTGGTCAAGGGTTTCCTCCCGCTGACGCGCGGCTTCGATGAGGATTTCCAGGTTGTTGCGCACCTTGTCCTGGCCATAGAGCTCATCCAGACGTTTGATGCGCAGGGCCGCGTCCAGGCTATCGGCCGGCTGGGGTTTGGGATCGATCGGGCGTTCGGGCATGGGCTCATTATACCCGGGCGTCTGTTCGATAACAAGTCAATTACGCGTTTTCGTCATGAAATGGCTTGCAAAAATCATCGAACTGTGGTAAAAAATTGCGCCAATCTTGCGTCAGGTTGTAATTTTTCCCACATTTCATTCATCTAACAAGGGAATCCTGGTCCTCAAAACCCATAGCACAAACTATGCTGAGCTTGTGCTGCGGCTGGCAAAGGGTTCGAATCGTATTTCGGAGGTCACGATGCTGGATGCCCAATTCATTGAACAGAACAAACAGAAATTGTTGGCCGAGCGAGAGAAGCTGCTCGAGGATATGGAGCTTCTGAAACAGACCTTGCGCGGCGAAGTGGATATGGACGTCGAGGAAGCGGATCCGGATATCATCGAACGAGAAAAGAGCGCCACCCTGCTCGAAGCCATGGAATCGAAACTCGCGGATGTGGAACATGCGCTTAAGGTCATCGAAGCCGGGCAGTATGGCATTTGCGAGCGCTGCGGTTCGGAAATTCCCCAAGAGCGGCTGGAAGTCAAACCCGAAGCTACTCTGTGCATCCGATGTCAGAGCGAAGTGGAGCGGATGATCCGGCGGGGTGTGAACCCGCAGCGTTCACGCTGGCATTTCCCTGTGGCATGAGCAGGAGGGTTGGTAATTGACGTTTCACCGGGCTGGCGTTACAATCAAATAACGTCAGCCCGTTTTTATTCCAAAAATAAAACGCGGATGAACACGGATTTCGAAAATCTGTGACCGAAGGCCGTGTGAATCTGCCCTCTCATTTGCGTTCGTATCGGCGAGCATTTGCTCGTGATGCCTGCCCTCTTTTCGGCACGGCTACGCCCGTGGTTGAACCTTCCTCTGTGATCCCAGGAGCGCTCCATGGCGAAAATCCATGTTTCCACCCATCCTCTCATCCAACACAAAGTCACCATCTTACGAAACAAAGACACCGATTCGTTGCAGTTCCGCAACCTGGTGCGGGAGATCACCATCCTGCTGGCATATGAGGCCACCCAGGACCTGAAGCTACGACCGGTGAAGGTCCAAACGCCCCTGGCCGAAGCGGATGGCTTTGAGCTGGAAGAGCGCATTGGGCTGGTGCCCATTCTGCGCGCGGGCCTGGGCATGGTCAACGGCATCTGGGAGCTCATGCCCCAGGCCGAGGTGTGGCACATCGGCCTCTATCGAGATGAACGGACGTTGAAACCCGTGGAGTATTACAATAAACTCCCTGTGGCCCCCACGGTTCAAGTGGTGCTCGTGCTGGACCCCATGCTGGCCACTGGCGGCTCTGCAGTTGCGACCGTGGATATCCTCAAGCGATGGGGGGCGCAGCGCATCAAATATCTGGGCATCATCGGTGCGCCCGAAGGGGTGAAACACCTGGCTGAATCGCATCCCGACGTGGACATCTACCTGGCTGCGCTGGATTCCCACCTCACGCCCGAGCCCCAGCAGCCCGGGGACCCCCCGGCTGGGTTCATCGTCCCCGGCCTGGGTGATGCGGGCGACCGTCAGTTTGGAACCGGTTGAGGGGGTAGCATGGGTCAACGTCCGAGCTGGGATGCCTATTTTATGGGGATCGCCCTGAAGGTGGCCGAGCGGAGCACCTGCGATCGGGCCCATGTGGGCGCGATCATCGTGCGAGACCGACGTATTCTCACCACCGGCTACAATGGCTCGCCCTCGGGCCTGCCCCATTGCGATGACGTGGGGCACTTGATCGTGGACGGGCATTGCGTGCGCACCCTCCATGCAGAACAAAATGCCATCATCCAGGCCGCATATCATGGCGTTTCCGTCAAAGGTGGCACGATTTATGTGACCCACCAGCCCTGTCTCACCTGCGCCAAGATGATCATCAATGCGGGCATCAAACGCGTCGTCTATGCGGGCGAATATCCCGATAACCTGGCCCGGCAGTTTCTGGCCGAAGCGGGCGTCAGTCTCCAGCGCTTCCCCTTGCCCGAAGAATTACAACAGGCGGTCCGCCACCATCCTCATGCAGGTTGTGACGATCCCGAGACTTGCGCGTAACCTGACCTGCCCCTCATCTCATTCGTTGTTTTAGGGAGATACCGACATGCATTTGGAAGAACAATATGAACAATGGCAAAAAAATAATTTGTTGCACATGAAGACCGCCGAGGATTGGAAACCTGTTTGGTTGGGACTGGGCTTGCTGGCGTTTATCTTCGGGTTGGTTTTCCTGCGATTTTATATGGAACGCAAAGACATCCGCCTGTAATTGGGTGGCGACACCCGCGCCACATCCATTCATTTACCCTCGAAACGATTTATGCGGAGATCGTATACCCCGCTTCGTGCGTTGGTCCTGGGCATCATGCTGGCAACGCTGTGCTTGCCTTGGGTGCCCTTTCGGGTACACGCGCAAGCAGAAACCACGCCGGAACCGTCACAAAAGCGGGTGCAGATAGTGGAGGGAGAGATCACACCTTACGGGCATGGGCAGGTTTATCTCGTCCAGGGCCTGAAGGCCCAGGATAAGCTTTTTGTGTTGGCTGAATCCATGACCGGGAACCTGGATCCGCTCCTGGCCCTGGTGCACGGGGACACGGATGTGATGGCCATCAATTTGGCTTTCAACGACGCGGTCAACCAGGCCGTGGCCGCGGGGAAAGACCCACTGGCCATGTTGCCCCAATTCGCCAACACCCACTTTCTTATCTGGGACGATGACAGCGGGCCCGGCTATAGCGCCGCGCTTGAGTACACCATCCCAACCGATGGCGATTATCAACTGCTCCTCTACCCCAACCCCGCGCTAGCCAACTGGGGGAAATATCGCATTGTGGTCGGGGTTAATACGCCCGATGTCCTCACAGGCCAGATACAACCCTCCGGCGAACATTTCGTTTCCGCGATGTCTGTGTTCCCTCCCTTGCGGGCCGTGCAGGAGATCACAGGCACGGTCGATGCGGACCATCGCCCCCAATTCATCCTACGCCCCTTATCCCAGGGCGATACAGTGTATGCCTACGCGGAGCCCATCTCGGGCAGCCTGCCCCTTCTGATCAAACTGATGGATTATGGGGACAAACCACTGGCCCTTGGCTTCGATCAAACGGGAACAGGAAGGGTGACACTGAAATATCAGGTGCAGGAGGACGCGTCGGGCTATTCATTGCGGGTGTCTTCCCTGGATGCGACGCAACAGGGCGCGTTTCGCTTGCTGATGGGCATCAATGCCCCCGAAGTGGCCACCGGCCAGGCACAACCCACGCCCGGCCAGCCTGTTTTAGAAGAGCCCATCAAGGTCCAGATCGGCATCCGCATGGATCAAATCACCAGCGTGGATCAGAAAGCAGAAAATTTTGGCGTGGTGAACACCTTGCAAATGGAATGGCAAGACCCGCGCCTGGCTTTTGATCCCGCGGATTGCAATTGCCGGGTGCAAACGCTGACCCCAAGCCAGTTCACCAAGTTCGTCAACGAGCGAGGCGCAAGCTGGCCCGAGTTCGTTTACTTCAACCAGCAAGGTCGCCGCGATATTCAATCCAGCGTTATCGCGGTCTTTAGTAATGGGAAGGCCATTTATTTCGAACGATCTTCCGTCACGCTTCAAGCCCCTGATTTCGATTTTCGCCTCTATCCCTTCGATGTGCAAACGTTCTACATCCGCATTCGGATGGTCTTCCCCGAACGGTATTACGTGTTCGAGGCGCTGCCCGGCTTTTCGAAAACCGGTGAGCAGTTGGGCGAGGAAGAATGGGTCATCCAAAAACAATGGACTGAGATCGCATCGGTGGATGGGGTTTCTCAGTTTAGTTTTGGGTTTGCTGCCAACCGGCATCTGATGTATTACATCGTGCGCATTTTTGTGCCGGTTTTGCTCATTATCATTGTCTCTTGGTTTACGTTCTTCCTCAAGGATTATGGAAAACGTGTGGACGTGGCCAGCGCGAATCTGCTGATCTTTGTGGCGTTCAACTTTACCATCTCCGACGCTTTGCCCCATCTGGGCTACGCGACCATCCTCGATCTGGTGCTGGTCACCACGTTCGTTATCACGGGCATTGTTGTGGTGTTCAACGTGTGGCTAAAGCGACTCGAGGTGACGAAGAAGGAATCCATTGCCCAAACCATCGATAAATACAGCATCTGGCTTTATCCCATCATGTATTTTGCCGCCTTTGCCCTGGTATCCTTCTTCTTTGTGCGATAACCACGCCTCCTTCAAAACCTCGCCCGCCTTTCTATTCAGGGATGCGCGTTTGTCGCCAGGCGCGAAATGCTGTAAGATGCCCGCATGATGAAAACCTCACATCGTTCATGCCATCGCCTGGGTTTCCTGGCGATGTTCTTTTTTTCGGTGCTGCTTTTGGCAGGTTGCGACAAAAAAGCACCCCCTGCGCCCACGCCCGCCCCAACCTGGACCCCCACCGCGGCCGTGATGGCCGCATCCACCGCGACCCCCGCGCCCGGACCAACGGCATCCTCAACCACGAACACCCAATTCTTCCCCCTCCTCCGACATCCGGGCCCCACCCCACGGCCCACCTCGCCTACGCCTGTCCCATCATCCTCCCCTTCCCCCACGCCAACGCCCACAGCCACCCCCTTTCCGCCGGGCCCTCCCACCAAGCTGGGCGTCTTCGTGGGCCGGAACGACCCCCAACTCTTCCATCTGCTAAGCACCGGCAACCTGGCGGTGGTCAAAACCCTGGAATATGACCCCAACTTCGTGGCCGAGATCAAACGCATCGATCCCGACGTTTTCCTCGTCGCCCGCTACACCCCCCTGCCCCACCCCAATTTCGCCAACTGGGACCCCATCGCGGAGGCGCAACACTATGCGGACCTCATCCTCCCCATTGCCACAGAACCCCGACGCCTGGCTGCCATCGATTGCTGGGAGGCATATAACGAACCCGTTGTCGCAGATGCCGCGCAAATGGCCAGCCTGGCCCAATTCGAGGCCGAACGCACCCGCCTGCTGGCCCAGGCTGGTGTCCGAGCTTGTGTGGGCAATTTCGGGGTGGGTCAGCCCCCACTCGAACTCTGGCCCGCGTTCTTTCCTGCGATCGAGGCCGCGAAGCAACATGGTGGCTTCCTGGCCCTGCACGAATACTCGGCCCCCTATCTCTGGTTTGGCGCGGGCGCCAACCAACGCCATCCCGACGGAGACGAGGGGGATGAGGGCTGGCTGACCCTGCGCTACCGCAAAGTTTATCGGCAATATCTCCAACCCGCGGGGTTGTCCCTCCCCCTGGTCATCACCGAAGCGGGCATTGATGGCCTGGTCGGAAACCGGCCCGGCCCCCCAGAGGCCCGCGGCTGGCAGGACTTCGGGCCGTTCTGGCGGGAGGAGGGCGCGGTCAACAGTACGGTGTTCGGGTTTTATATGGAACAACTGGCCTGGTACGACGCGGAATTACAAAAAGATGGCTACGTCATCGGCGCGGCCATCTTTGCCCTGGCCGGGCCCCAGGGCTGGCCCAGCTACGAGATCGGTGGCCCGTGGCTGGCGATATTCAAACAATATCTGTCGGTGCATCCACCCCGTTCTTGATCCGTGAAAATCTCACGCCAAGGCGCACAAAGGCCGCTAAGCTGGTTACGGAATACGCACCATGGCAGACTCGCCCAACCCGGGCTTTGCGAACCTTCAGTGACCAACGATCATACTATACTTCAGAACAGCACAAAAAGCCAGGCCCACTTATCCGCGGACCTGGCTGAAAGCAGGAGGCTCGAAACAACAAGATGTTACTGCGCCTGCGCGGCAGCCATCGCCTGGTTGACCAACCGAGTCAACCGTGACTTGCGGCGCGCGGCATTATTCTTGTGAATAATGCCTTTCTCCGCGGCCTTGTCCAGCCGCTTGATGGTGATGGCCAGCCATTCCTGGGCGGTTTCCAGATCGCCCTCAGCCACGGCTTTGCGCACACGTTTGGTGCCTTTGCGAATGCCGCCCTTGACTCGACGATTGCGCTCGCGGCGCTTCAAGCTTTGACGATGGCGCTTAATTGCAGATTTGTGCGTAGCCAATCTAATCCTCCGATTTTCCGGCAAAGAAATACCCGCCGAGATAGTCCCGGTCGGGGTCGGTTTTTCAGTGACAACAGCTAATTATAGATGAAAAGGGGTGATTTTGCCAAATTTCATGCCATTGCAGATGAATACGCCCTTCTACCGACACTTCCCACTAAGGGGATTTGCCATACTGCTGTTCAAGGGTTTTTCTTATGGATGCTTCGATGTATGGGTAAGCGAACCAGACGAGGCCCACGCCGAACAACCCGCCCGTAACCATGCGCAAGGCCCAGGTGCTTTCCCTCAACCCCACCAGTTGGGTGAATCCGTCCACGGCCATGGGTAAGGCAAAAAGCAGCAGATAACGGGCCTTCAGCTTAGGCAAATGCCCGCGCACCAGGGCAAAGATCAACCCCATCAAAAACATGCTGCCGTAAATGGCCACATCTCGCTCACAAATGGCCACTTTATACCCTTTTTCGGGATCCCCCACATATTGCCTGCGCACAAAGATGTTATCGCTGTTTGCCACCCCATCCGCTGGCAGCTCCTCGCGGCTATAAACGAGTTGCTCGCCAAACAGGAAGAAAGAACGTTCGGGAAGCTGATGACAGGCGGGGCGATAAATAGTGTAGATGACCTTGGCGGGCCTCTCCGCGCCCACCTCCATCAACACCGGCGCCAGCAACGGAAGCCCCACATACATCAAGAACAGCAGGTTGAACAGGGCGAGCCAGTGCCGCAGAAACCCTTCAACCACGCGTTCAACCCCTCTCTCCAGCGCGATGGCCCAGGCCGGCTGGGAGGCGTGCACGCGTTGGTCGAGGGACTCATCGTTCATGATGGGGGACCATCGAGGATGAAAGCATCCTGCACTCAGGGCATGATCCTCTTCAAATTCAGCGCGAGCTGGTCTTCGGGCAGATAACCAACCCAGCGAAGCTGAATCACACCCTCGCGATCAATGAAAAAGGAGGTGGGGAAGGAATTGGTGCGATAGAGCCTAGTCACCTCCTCGCGCTGGTCGAGGATCACCGGCATGGTCATGTTGTATTCCTGGACGAACTGAGCAACAGCCTCGGGTGGGTCCGCGACATCCACCTCCAGGATCATCAACCCCTCCTCCTTGTAGGCCTCATACGCCTTCACCAGCCCGGGCATCTCCCGCCGGCAGGGCGGGCACCACGTGGCCCAGAAATTCACAATCACCGCCTGGCCCTGGAAATCGGCCAGGGTATAGGTGCTTCCATCGGGGTAGCGGAATGCAAAGTTCGGTGCGTTGTGGCCTTCCGCGGGCTGGGTACCGCGGTTCTTCACGCCCGCCAGGGTGGCGATGGCCAGCCCGTCGGGGATCTGGCTGGTATCCGCGGGTGCAGCGCCCCGGGCGCCATTTTGGACCCAAAGCACACCCGCGATCAAAATCAACACCACGCCTGCAACCACCAGCCCGATGAAAAGCTGCCGGGCGTCTTTCGATTTGGTGTTTTGCCTTCGGGTTTGATATCGTTTCGCTTTTTTCGGCATGACTGCAATGAGTTGGGATGGTCTGATATGCGTTGGATGCAAAGGCAAGAGTGCAATGCACTCAAACGGAAGTTGTGTTATCAAACAGCGGAAGCGGCCTGCACATCCTCTTCCATGGCCACGGCCGCTGTGCCCACGACCGTGCCGCTGAGATAGCCCAGATACGCGGGTACCAAGGGAAGCACACACGGAGACAGGAAGGAAACCAGCCCGCCCAGGAAAGCCAACACGAGGGAGATGTTTGTCGCACCACCTTCGCCGACCAGTGAACTTTCAAAGGATAAGAACGAGCCATACTGGGCGAGACGGGCCAGGGTATCCGTGTAGAGGAGTAAAGCGATGAGGATGAGCAGCACACCGCTCAGGATGCTGATGGTGGGCAACCATTTGTAGAAGCGAGGCAAATAGACGGTGAGTTTCGAGAAAAACGCGCCCGCCAACAGGAAGGGCACCCCCAGCCCCAGCGAATAGGCCGCCAGCATCAGGCCGCCCTGGGCCCAGGTCTGCTCCTGGGCTGCCAGCAGCAGGATGGCAGAAAGAATGGGCCCCACACAGGGCGTCCACCCCGCCGCGAAGATCACCCCAACCAGGCCACTGCGCCAGTAAGAGGCTTCGCTTCCAAACCGATTCCCCACATCCATACGAAATTCCCGGTCGAAAACATCGGTAAGGTTGCCGAAGTAAATGGTTGCCGCGACCAGGGCCGATTCGATGACCTGCAGGGGGAGCGTATAAGCTCTGCTGGTATAAAAACTCAGCCCGGCCACCAAAACCGCGAACACAGCAAGGACGAATTTATCCCACTTCGCGCCCGAGAACACGACCAAGGCGATGAGCAGCGCGTCCAACCGACGAATGGCAGGATCGAGCTGATGCTGGTTCAGCCAATAGGCGATGGCACCAAACACAAGCGCGGTGACGGCCCATCCTACATAATTCATCCGCACGTGCGCCACTTTGATGGCGAACACGATCAGCAAAATCGCGCCCGCGCGCGTAATCGTCGGCATCAAATCATAGAGCACTCGGCTGCCCAGCAACCCCACCGATGCGCCCAGCAGGGTGAAAATCAACGAAAAGCCCAAGACGAGGGCGACCGCGTGAAAAAAGGTCACGCGGGGATTGACCATGGGTTTTCGGGATATGGCTGTCTGCATGGGAACTCCTGTTCTGAAAATAGCATGAACGCTGGTCGCTGAAGGTTCGCAAAGCCCCGGTTGGGCGGGTCTGCCATGGTGTGTATTCCGTATTGCGTATTCCGTCCAGTCGTCACGCAATACGGAATACGGAGTACGGAATACGAGTTCGGCTTCCCGCGCCAGCCTGGCTGCGAGACATATTCATCCGTATCGGCGCGCTGTGGTCTGTGTCGTCTCTATCGTAGATGCAAAAAATGACGAAAAGATTACATCATTTTTGTTCCAGGCGCCTCAAGGCATCCTCCAACACCTCGATCTCTGTATCGATTTGCTGTTGCCGACGGAAGATGCTGATGACGAAAAGGAAAAGTACAAACCAGATGGCGCCGTAGGCGGCTGCAAGATATACCATGATGTTGCTCCTTGATGACTTAAAGGGATGGTCGTATCAAATCGATAGAGGTCCCTTCCTTATGACCGGCGGGTTAGAAATTCAGCTTTTCTTTCAACGCGTCCAGGCGTTCTTCGGCCCAACCCAGCGAGATACGGTTTGCCAGGAGGGTGACGAAGAGAATCAAAAATGCGATATTGGTGAACATGAATGTGATGCGCATATTGGGACCTAATCCAAACTTGTTTGGATTCTCAGGATTATCCACGATGACCGGATGGATGGTGTTCCACCAGCGGATGGACATGAAGGTGAGCGGCACACTGAGGAAGGCAAAGATGCCATATACCGCGGCCAAACGAGCCCGACGGCTGGGCTCATCGATGGCCCCGCGCAGCATAAAGTAGGCGATGTAGAGCAGCAGCACGATGGTGTATGTGGTCAACCGCGGGTCCCAGGTCCAATAGGTGTTCCACGCGGGTTTGGCCCACATCGAGCCGCTGATGATAGCCGCAATGGTAAAGGCAATGCCCAGTTCCGACGCGGAGCGGGCCCAAATATCCCACCGCACCCGTTTGGTGATGAGATAGAGGATGCTGGCGATGAACGCGACGAAAAAGGCCAGCATACTCGACCAGGCGGATGGGACATGGAAATAGATGATGCGCTGAGCGGGACGGATGGCCGGGTCCACATTGATGGCATCGGGCGCCTCGATCAGCGCCATATAGACCGCGATCAACATGGCGATGAGGGCAAGAAAATTGAGGATATCGAGCAATCGGCGGGATAAAGACATAAGCAGCTCCTGATCCGAAAATAAGAACGCACGCAAAATCGCGAAGGATGCAAAGAGAAAGAAGTAAAGCCGAGTTTACGGAATAGAAATCCGGCTTTCCGTGTCAGTATGAGGTCATATCGGAACCTCGCTACTCTTCAACCACATAATCAAAAGTGAGATAAGCCACGACGATGTAAAGGATGTCGAAAAAGAACACGAGATTGAACCACTTGGCCAGATCCGCGATACTGTCACCTTCCATCAAGCCAATGGTGGCCCGAATGCCCGCCATCAGCACGGGCAGCATCACCGGGAAGAGGAGCACGGGCAGGAGGATTTCCCGTGTGCGGGTGTTCACAGCCAGGCCCGAGAAGATGGTCCCCACAGCCGCGAAACCCAAGGTTCCCAGGAACAGGAGAAGCAGCAAAGCCGGAGAGACGAAATTGGTATTGAAGAAGATGACCATCAGGGGAAGGAGAAAGGCTTCCACAATGAGGATGAAAAGGAGATTGGCCAACATCTTGCCAAAATAAATGGCACTGCGGTCCACCGGCGCCAACAACAACCCCGCAATGCTCCCGCGATCCTTTTCGCTGATGAACGAGCGCCCCAGGCCCAGGACGCCCGAAAAGGTGATGGTCACCCACAAGACGCCGGGGATAACCACGGTTTTGTCGGGCACCCGCAATTCGAATGCGAAATTAAAGATCATGACGGCCAGCACAGCAAAGACAGCCATGCTGGTGAAAACATCCTTGCTTCGCAACTCGATGCGCAGATCCTTCCATAAAACCGCCCAAACCACGTCCAGATAGCGTTTCATGCCACCACCCCCTCGCCCACATATGCGTCGTAGAGGGGGCGCAATTCCTGGTAATCGATGTCGGACGCGGGTTGATCGAAAACGATCTCTCCGCCCACCAGGATGAGAACCCGGTCCGCCAATGCCAGCCCGCGCTCCAGATGATGGGTGGTCATGATGATGGTGCGTTCGCTGCCGCCGATCTCCCGCAAAAGGTCGGTCATCATCTCCGCGGCCTGGGGGTCCAACCCGGTATCGGGTTCGTCCAGCAAGAGGATGGGAGGATTGTGCAACAATGCCCGGGCAATCGCCATCCGTTGGACCATGCCACGGGAGAAAGTGCGCACCAAGTCATGCCGCCGATGCCATAGCCCCACCCGCTCCAACAGTTCGCGAATCCGTTCTCCCGACGCTTCCATCCCATAAAGACGGGCATAAAAGCGCAGATTCTCATAGGCGGTCAGATCGTCGTAAAGCAAGGGCGCATGGCCGACCAGCCCCAGGTATTGTCGAATCCCCTCGGGATTATCTCGGATATCGACGCCCGCGACGCGGACGGTGCCAGAGGTGGGTTTGCTCAGGGTGGCGAGAATGCGCAAGAAGGTGGTCTTGCCTGCGCCGTTGGGGCCGAACATGACCACCGAACTCCCGGCCTCGATCCGCATATCGATGCCCTTGAGCACACGGTGGCGTCCAAACGCCTTCCGCAGACGGGTAACTTCAATCAAGGGTGTTGTCATCATCCCGGGTTTCCTCGGTCACCTCGGTGGAAGGGATTGGTTCCTCTTCGGGATGGATTTTGGGCGTCTGGGCCAGTTGGGTGAGGCTCTCGGCAGGGCTGCCTTCTTCGCGGTCCTGACGTAGCAAGGCAATGAGCTGGAGTTTCAACAGGTTCCGCTGCTCGTCATAGCGATCGCGTGGGATCTCACCCGCCTCAAAGGCTTCATCCAGGGCCGCGATCTGTGCCACAAGCGACTGCTTCTGCTCCTCGCGCAAAGTGGGGAGGGCCGCGCGGACCTGGCTGTAGCGACGCCATCCCACAGCCAGTGCCACGCCCAGGATCACCACGCCCAATCCCACCAACGCCCACGAAAAACGGGGATCGCTGGAAATGCCCGGGGCAACGCCCCGTGCAATGATCTCGCGCGGCTCCTCTTCCGCGCCCACGACGGTCTCATCCGTAATACCACGGATCATCGCCTTGGGCTCCGAGCCCGCAGGCAAGTCCAGGATGATGTAATTGAGGAAATCCCCGTTTTCGGTGGCGATGGGTTCATCTTCCTGCCAGTCTGGGGCGTTCACCTGGATGCCGATGTCGGGCACCAGCAGGTTCAACATGCGGGTATAGTAGGGAAGGGGATGGGAGATGACGACCTGATCCTCCATCACAGGTAAGGTATAACGCAGGAAAAGCTGCATGGTGCCCGGAGGCAGCGGTTGGGTATCTACCACGGTCGTGCCATCGATCTGAAAACGATCGTCCATGCCCTGGCCTTCCACCACGATATTGACCGCGCCTTCGGGCAAGGGAATTTCGAGGACCCGGGGGGGTGCGTTAGGATCGACCTTCTCCCCTGCGTACACCCGGTCAGCCGAATTGGCAAACACATACACCTCCCCCACATCCACAAAGCCCGGCGTGGACAGATCGATCAGCCAGTGCGCCCGTTCGATGCTCACCGCATCCTTGGTAGCGCCGGGATCATACACCGAAACCGTGAGGTCGATCATCTCCGTTTGGGGAGCGAACTGGCCCGGCTCACTGTGATAGGTCAGGTCCTGATATTGGGCCTCGGCCACATAAGCCCACGTGGGGTTGGTTGGTAAGCCCACAAACCGGGCCCGCCCGGCGTCGTCGGTCCGGCCTTCGCGCATATCCACGAAGCGTTCTTGCTCGAAGATAAACAAGCGAACAGGATGGTCGGCCAGAATCTCCCCGGTGGTGCCATTTTTCACCAACACACGGATATCACCCGAACCTTCCACAACAACCTCCCGCTGATCAAACCCCAGGCTGAACCGCCGCACCGCGCTCGCGAGCAGGGGCAGGTCCGCGGCCTCCACCCCGGCGACTTCGGGGTGAGCTTCATCGGTGAACGCGGCGATGATGGCCTGATCGTCGGCTTCGAGCCAGTGGGGGTTGCGTAAGTCGGGCACGCCTTCTTCCAGCCCCGCGCCGTTGGAACCATGACACGATGCACACGATTGGTCAAATAGTTCCCGCGCCTGTTGGATTGTGTCCGGCGACTGGGAAAGAGACCAGATATATGCCACCGCGTCCCAACGTTCTGCTTCGCTCAATTCCTGGCCCCAGGGGGGCATCATCCGATCCATCCGCCCGTTGGTGATCACATCAAAGAGTTCCTGGGGCGTCTTCCCACGGGTATAGTTGGGATCAGTGAAGTCGGGCAACGTGTCGGGCAGTTGATCCGCCAAAGGGGCATTGCCATCGCCCTGAGCACCGTGGCATTGGGCGCAACGCTGCTGGAAGATCACTTCCCCACGATAGGCTTTTCCCACCGGTTCGGGCTCATCCCCGCCCTGAGCAAGGGTCGTCCCGCCCCACGGTTGAAAGCCCGCACCTAAGAGCATGGTGATGAAAATTGCAACGAACAGAGATAACCGGAAGAAAGATCGCTTCATTGAAATCATGGGCTTGAGGTAAATTATCGAAGACAACCGACGCGGCCGCCTGAGGTTCAGGCGGCCGCGCATGGTCCATCGGACTGGAATGTGAAGAGGGGAAGGCTTACTGACCTTCAGGGAGTGCTTCGTATTGAGTGACTTCGGGCGCTTCCTCGTAGCGCGAAGGACATTTCAGCAACAAGTTATCTGCCTGGAAGCTGCCATCGGGTAAAATTTCACCTTCGACAATGGCTTCTGTCGCCCGGCTGAAGTTGCTTGGGCGGCTGCCATGGAAACTCACCAGGATTTCCTGGCCGGTTTCATCGCTCATCCGAAAGCGAAGCATGAGGTTGGTGGCGTCCCAATCTTCGCTACCCTGGACGATCGCGCCCGCGATCCGAATCTTCTTGCCCACATAGGCCTGGGGGTCTTGGTTCAATTCATCCAGGGGAATGTAGTAGGCACCGGTGTTCTTGATCGCGCCATAGCCTAAGTACATAATGGCCAATACAATCAGGACGCCCCCGATAATAAACTTCAATTTTTTATTGGGGTTTTTCGCGGCAATTTGGGGTTGCGGGACGACATTTTCGGTCATAGGTTGCGCTCCAGTTAGTGCCCATGACGACATTATCATCGGCACAAAATCGTTGTTCAGTGTTTTCTATTATAGCATGTTGTTATCAACGAAAAGGAATCCTGGGTGAGCCTGACGTTAGAATTCGATGAGAATTCGTAAGATAACGTCCATTTCATGCACGCCCCTTGGTTCGTGCCCTTCAATCTTCGGCCGCCCACGCTTCTTCTGGATTCTCTTCCTCCTCCAACCCGAGATGGCGCTCCTCGATGATCTGCCGGGCCCGCGGGGCCAGCGCCCTTTTTACCAGCACTTGCACTTCGGCCAACGGCCCGAATTGGAAGCCATACACACTCCCTACCGATTCGCCGCTGGTGATGGCAGGAATCCCCTCGCTATCCAGCAACGCAACCACGAGGGCCGCCTCCATCGCATTGGCCGCGCGATACACCACCACCGGTTGGTTGGGATCGCTCCCAAAACCGACGCGCGCAACGGTTTTGGCTTTCGCGGCCCGCCAAAACCCACGGAGCCATGATAACGAAAGGGCGCTCATAACACCATTATACCATAATCCAAAACCGCCTGTCCTCTGGTGACAAGGGACCGGGAGATGTTAAAATATCCATGCGCCCTCTGCCATGCTGGTGGAGAGATACCTTTGGGATCTCGCCCATCCTGGAACCACATCCCTATGTCCAGGCCCGAACTTCCCCCCGAACTTCAAGCCAAACTCACGGCCCTGCCCACCAAACCGGGCTGCTATCTTTTCCGCGACGCGGAAAATGAGGTCATCTATGTGGGTAAGGCGGTTAATCTACGTCACCGGGTGCGCTCCTACTTCCAATCGCAGCGCGGCCACAGCGCCAAGACCCGGCGCCTCGTCGCGACCATTGCCGACCTGGAATGGGTGGTCACGGACACCGAACTGGAAGCCCTCATCCTGGAAAATGAGCTGATCAAGCGCTACCGCCCCCGGTTCAATATCCGCCTGAAGGACGACAAGCAATATCCCTATATCAAGGTCCACTGGCAGGACCCCTTCCCCAAAGTATCGGTGGTAAGGCGCATGTTGCCCGATGGCGCCCGCTACTACGGCCCGTTCACCAGCGGCCATGCCGTGCGCCAAACCCTGGAGGCCTTGCGCAAGGTCTTCCCCTACCTCGACTGCAACCGGGAGATCACAGGGCAGGATAAGCGGGCCTGCCTCTATTATGACATCAAGCGTTGTGCGGGGCCGTGCATCGGCGCGGTGAGCCAGGAGGAGTATCGGGCCATTGTGGATGGGTTGTGCCAGTTCCTGGAGGGGAAGACCGAGGAGGTGATGGCGGAATTGCACCGACGCATGGAACGGGCCGCGGAGCGGTTGCAGTTCGAGCGCGCGGCCATGTATCGGGACCAGATCCGGGCCGCGGAGCGCATCGTGGAACGGCAGAAGGTGGTCTCGGGCAGGCAGGAAGACGAAGATGTCATCGCTTTCGCCCAGGATAAGGGCCAAACCTGCGTCCAGGTCTTCTTCATCCGCCGGGGCCGACTCATCGGGCGGGAGACTTTTTGGCTGGAAGGGGCCAGCGAAGAGGAAAACCAGGAGCTGCTAACCTCGTTCATCCAACAGTTCTACGACGAGGCCGCCTACCTGCCTCCCAACATCCTGCTTCCGGTGGAACTGGCCGAGGCCGAGATCATCGAACAATGGCTGCGCAGCAAACGGGGTGCGAAAGTCACCCTGAAAGTGCCCAGGCGGGGGAGCAAGAAAGCCCTGGTGGCTATGGCTGCGGAGAATGCCGCCAGCGCCCTGGCCGCGATGCAGACCGCATGGGAGGCCGATGCCCATCGCCACACCGAGGCCGTGGCCAACCTCCAGGCCGCGTTGGACCTGCCCAAGCCGCCCACCCGCATCGAATGCTTCGACATCTCCACGTTGCAGGGGACCAACACCGTGGGCAGCATGGTGGTGTTCGTGCGCGGCGCACCCCGCAAGAGCGATTACCGCCGCTTCAAGGTGCGTTCGGTGACGAAAACGGGCCAGCCCGACGATTTCGCGGCCATGCGCGAGGTGCTGATGCGGCGCTTCCGCCGGGCCGTGGAGGACGCGCCTCCTACCCCCGGCCGACGCCCTGACCCCGTATGGAAGCTCCTGCCCGACCTGCTCATTGTGGACGGAGGCAAGGGGCAGCTGGGCGTGGCCGTGGAGGTGTTGAAGGAGCTCGGGTTGTATGAGGTCGTGCCCGTGGCGGGCCTGGCCAAACGGGAGGAGCTGCTCTTTTTGCCCGGGCGTGCTGAGCCCGTGCGCCTGCCCAAGGACAGCCCCGAGATGTATCTGGTGCAGCGGGTGCGGGACGAGGCCCACCGCGTTGCCGTCAGCTACCAGCGCCACCTGCGGGGCAAGACCATGACCCGCTCCCGGCTCGAGGAGATCCCGGGTATCGGCATGAAACGACGCCAGGCCCTGCTCAAACATTTCGGCAGCATCGACGCCATCCGCAACGCGTCGGTGGAGGAGATCGCAGCGGTGCCGGGTATGACCCGGGCCGTGGCAAAGCGGGTGAAGGAGTTGCTTTGAAATCGTGCCTTCGCGCTGATTGAGAAACGATCGTCAAGCCCACGTTGGCCGTGTATGCCACAGTGCGTATTGCGTATTCCGTATTCCGTCCAGTGACCACCCAATACGCAATACGGAATACGAAATACGGAATACGGAATCGGCTTTCCCGCGCCAGCCTGGTAGCAAAACATGTTCATCGGCCTTGAAAAACAAAGCCCCTCCTACCCAGGGGATGGAGGGGCTGGTTCGAGGGGCTATGGTGAGGGATTATTCAAAGATCCAACGGTCGGTATCGCGCTCCCAGCCAGGGATATCATCCCCAAACCAGAGGCCGATCTCGAACGCGGCGGTCTCCGGCCCATCCGAGCCATGCACCAGGTTACGCCCGATCTCGATGCCGAAATCCGCCCGGATCGTGCCCGGCGCGGCGTCTGCAGGGTTGGTCGCGCCCATGGTGGCCCGGGCCACCTGAATGGCGTTGGTGCCTTCCAGCACCATGGCCACCACCGGGCCGGAGGTGATATAGGCGATGAGGCTATCGTAGAAAGGACGGCCCTTGTGCACCGCGTAGTGCTGTTCCGCCAACTCGCGGGAGACGTGCATGAACTTCATGGCGACGATTTTGAGACCGCGGCGTTCGAAACGGGCGAGGATTTCACCCACAAGCCCGCGCTGCACGCCATCCGGCTTGATCATGACAAATGTGCGTTCCATAAGAAACCATCTCCTTGGCATTTGAATTTGGAGGTTTTCGATTCGGCCTCCCATTTTGCCATAACCCCGGTAAAATCCCCCAGTCTTTCACCAGCTAACGTGCATATGCCCAGCGTTCTTCCTCATCCCAATCCGCCAGCGTGGGCGAATCGGCGAAAAGCCCGGTCAGATTGATGTCGGGGAACCAGGCCTGGCTGAGTTCGGCCAGTGGGTCGAGCGCGCGGATGGCCCGCAAGTGGGCGCGCGGCAGAGGTTGACCTGTTTGAGCGTGGATGAGGGCCAGGAGAAGATGGGCCTTAAGGCTGTATGGGAGTTCGGAAAGGACGTATCGGGCGATGGTCTGGGCCCCATCGAAGTGTCCCAGGCGGTACAGGGATTCGGCCAGGCCCAAGGCCGCGTCCATGCGATGAGGCTGAGGAGTCAGGCCTTCTCGATAGAAAGCGTAGGCTGTGCGCCAGTCGCCCGCGCGGCGGGCCGCATGGCCGCGGGCGATGGGGGTTTCGGGCGAAGCATTTGGGATCAAATCCCGAGCGTAATCCTCGGCAATAGCTGCTTCGGGCAAGAGTTCCAGATGAGTGGCGGCGAGGAAAAGCGCCTGCCAGGCATCGGGGGCTTCGGGATGAGCGCTCAGCGCACGCTGCAAGAGATCGACACTATCGGCCAACAGGCCCACACTTTGCGCGGCCAGGCCCATCTGAATGTACGCGGCAATAAACCTGGGATAATGGCGAAGGATGTGACGGCCCAGCGCGAACCCCGCGGCGAAATCATCTGCGGCAAAGAGCTGAGACAGGCGAGGGTACAGTCGGGCGAGGGGAACTGAGGCCATGCTTCTATCTTACCCGAGCTATGAATAAGTGCCAAACAGTCCGATGGCGGGCAACCTCGCGGCGGATACGGAGGAAAAATGTGGGCGGTAGCCCGGTATACCTGGAAACCCGGAAACCAGGGAAACCGGGCCAATCTGCTCACCTTCCCGGTCTACCGGTTTCCCGGCCTACCAAATCTATTTTCATAGCAGTCCGAAGGCGGGCAAGCCCGCGCCGATACGGATGAAAATGGCGGGCTGTGCAGCCCCGTAAACCGGTAAACCAGGAAACCCGGAAACCAGGGAAACCGGGCCGATTCGCTCCTCCACCCGGTCTAC
>DRQW01000185.1 GCA_011371305.1 Anaerolineae bacterium
CATGGCCAGGTCGGTGGTATAGCGCAGGAAAACCCGGGCGTCCTCGTTTCTTCCCACCACTCGAAAGCGCTGGGCCAGCACATCCAGCCATCCCAACCGTTGCGCAGGCGATAGTCGCGGGGTCAGCAGCGCCAGCGCGGCCACAGTGTCCAGTTCTTCCCCGGCCATGGCAAACTGATATACTTTTTCGGGCTCGGTTCCGGCCAGGGACCATACGGCCAGCCCTGCGTTGATGCGCTCCGGCTCGGGCATCTCCCAGGGCTTGGCCCACAGCGCGGGTGCAGGGCCATAGGTGATGCGCACGTAATAAGCCAGGGAGCCGATCCCGATGGCCAACAGGATCACCAAAAGGATGATGATCACCCAAAAGATGGGCGGGGGGCGGCGTTTGGTCGCGGGCAGAGGCGCGGGGTCGGACATATCAGCCAATCCAGAGGTCGGGAGCGATGAAGGGGTTGTGGCGGCGTTCGTGTCCTACCGTGGTGAAAGGCCCATGCCCCGGATAGAGGGTGAAATCGTCGGGCAGGGTCAGGATCTGGGCGTGGATGGCTTGCACCAGTTGGGCATGGTTGCCTCCGGGCAGGTCGGTGCGGCCCATGCCCTCTCGGAAAAGGGTATCCCCTACCCAAGCCCGCTTTCCCGCGTGGTCCACGAAGATAACGGAGCCGGGGGAATGGCCGGGCACATGCCGCACCTCCAGTTGCAGATCGCCCAGGGTGAGGATATCGCCATGTTCGAGGAAGCTATCCACTGCAGGGGGCGGGCCCCACTCCCATCCCAGCCACGAACGCACCGCCTGGGGCGCATACGCCAGCACGGGCTGCTCATCCCGATGCAGGTGGAAGGTGGCGGCAGTGGCTTCCTGGAGTTCGGGGATGGCGAGGATGTGGTCGAAGTGAGCGTGGGTGTTGATGATGCGTGTGAGGCGCGCGCCTTCCTGGGTCAGCAGGTTCAGGATATCGCCCGCGTTTCCACCGGGATCGATGATCCACGCCTCTTTGCTCGTGGGTTCGATGAAGATGAAGCAGTTGGTCTGAAGGTAACCGACGACAAGATGGTGGATTTGCATGGATATTCCCCGTTGTGGTGGTCGGTAGGGAGGTGGATGGCTCCATGGGGGCGGGAAGGCAAGCCACGAAACGTGATGCGTGATGGGTAAGTTCTCACGTTTCACGCATCACGTTTCACGCCCGTGGGCGCCTCGCCAGCGTCGGCCTGGTGATCCTCAATCCTGATCCAAATCCTGTGAACGAAGCAGCGGCTGGCCCGTGCGTTTGAGGGAAAGGGCGTGGCGATAGAGGTTGTGGTACGCCTGGGCTGTTTTTTCGATGGTGAAGTCGTGGCGCATGGCATTTTGTTGAATAGCCCGCCAGATGGGCGGGTGGAGGAAGAGTTCCACCGCGCGGGCCACGGCCGCGTAGAGGGCCATGCCATCGTAGGGTTCGAAGCGGAAGCCGGAGCCGGTTTCGGGGGGATGATGGTGGATGACGGTGTCTTTGAGGCCGCCGGTGGCATGGACGATGGGCACCGCGCCGTAGCGCATGGCTTTGAGCTGATCCAGGCCGCCGGGTTCACGCCTTGAGGGCATGAGGAAGATATCGCTGCCCCCGTAGATGCGTCGGGCCAGGTTTTCGTCGTAGGTGGGAAAGAACGCGAGTTGGCCCGGGTAACGCCGTTGCAGATGGTCCAGTTGGTGATGGTAGCGTTCTTCCCCTGCGCCCATGATGATGCATTGTACGGGCAAGAAGCGGAGCATGGGCTCCAGCACCGCGGTCAGGATATCGAAGCCCTTTTGGTCACTGAGCCGGGCGGTAAGCCCGATGAGCGCTACTTGATCCTCCACCTGCAATCCGGCTTCTTCCTGAAGGCAGGCCTTGCACTGGGCCCTGGCATCCAGATGGGCCACATCGAAATGGCAGGGCAGGGCCGGGTCGGTCGCGGGGTCCCAGGTTTCCATATCCAACCCCACGATGACACCAAACAACCGTTCCTGCCGGTCCCGCAGCAGGGGGTCCAGCCCCTCGCCGAATTCGGGCGTGAGGATCTCTTCGGCATAAGAGGGGCTGACGGTGGTGAGCACGTCCGCGAAGATGATGCCGCGGCCCATCATGCTCACCACCTGGTTCAGGCTTGGGGCGATCTCGGGGTGGGCGATGAACCCCTGGCTTTCGATGCCCGCGATCTGCAGGATGCGGTAGCCGAAGATGCCCTGATAGGCCAGGTTATGGATGGTGTAGAGGGTCGCGGTCTCGGCGAAGAAGGGGTCGTCCTGGTAGATGGTGCGCAGCCAGTTGGGGGCCAGCGCAGTATGCCATTCGTTGCAGTGAATGACATCTGGCCGCCAGCCGAGATGGCGGGCGGCTTCCAGGCTGGCGCGCGTGTAAAAGACGAACCGCTCGCCGTCGTCGGGAAAGGCGTAGATACCCTGCCGGGAGCCAAAGAAGCGTTCGTGTTCGATGAAATAGATGGGGAGTGCTGTCTCGGGCGCCTCCCACAAACCAGCCAGCTCCACATCCCGCTCGAAGGGCACCGGAAAGACATCGAGCACCCGTCTCAGCCCCAGCTTTTCGGGATGGATAAGCCCATAGCGGGGGATGATGACGCGGATATCATCCCCCAGGCGTCGTATAGCCCGGGGGAGCGCGGCAGCCACCTGGGCCAGCCCGCCCGTGGCCGCATAGGGCAAGATCTCCGCGCTCAGGTAAAGGATGTGCAAAGGGCCTTGGTCCATAGGCCCATTATACACCTTCAGCGCGAAAAGGGAACAGACACGAGGTCCGTTCCCTGATTTGAAAAATTACGCTCACGCAAAGTCGCCAAGAACGCAAAGGGAAAAAGGATGCAAGTGGCAGGTAGCAAGTGGCAAGTCAAGTTGTACAGGCCACCTGCCACTTGCATACTTGCACACCTGCAAACCTGCTTCGCGGTCTTTGCGCCTTTGCCTGAGATTGTCAGCGATATCGCCGCGAGGTGTTGTTGATGCGCGTTCAGGCTTCTTCTTCAACCTCGAAGACCTGGCGCCCGCGATAGGTGCCGCAATAGGGGCAAACCTGATGGGGCGGGATCTTGGCCTTGCACGAAGGGCAGGTGATCAGGTGGGGTCGGCGCAGCGCGTCGTGGGCACGGCGGCGGTTACGACGACCTTTGGAAACTTTGCGTTTGGGATGGGGGGTCATAATGTCAACTCCTCTATGATGCGCACTGGATTGTAATCGCAAGCAAGGTTTGGAACGAGGGTTTATCTCCGGGCCGGGGGGTGACGCCCAGTTTGCCCGCGGGCTATTAGGGGTTGGGATGGTCGGGGTCGGTGTCGAGGTTATCGAGCAGCATCCTTAATGCGGACCAGCGCGGGTCGATGGCCTCGGTGGTGCAAGTGCATACCTCGCGGTTGCGATTGGCACCACAGGTAGGACAAAGCCCCTGGCATTCGGGTGAGCACACGGGCGTCAGAGGCAGGGCCAGGAGGATGGATTGGCGCAGGATCTCGCTCAGGTCCAGGATGTGGTGTTCATCGATGAGGATGGCGATATCCGTCTCATCCCGCGCGATGGGCAGGCCCGAAGCCATATCCACGGTGGGGATGAACGCCTCTTCGATCTGGACGTGGACGGTGTGGTGGAAAGGTTCCAGGCAACGCGAACATTGCAGGGTGACCGTGGTCTGACCGGTCACCACCGCCATAATATGGTCCTTGGTCCACAGAAAGCGAGCCGTTCCTTGGAATGGCGCGACGACGTCGAAGCCTTCATCCAGTTGGTCGAGTTCCGACACGGGGATATACAGGTCATAGGAACGTGTCCCGCCCTTCGGACCCGTTAAAAGCCCTGCGACGTTGAACTGCAGGGAGTCAAGATGCACGATTTTTTTGGACACCCGAGTATTTTACCATTTTATGAAAGGAGAGAGCAAGTTGGATGGGCGTCGAGGGCTAGAGTCTTCTGGCGGCGAGGGCCAGGAAAACCCACCCCGTGATGAAGGCGACGCCTCCGAACGGGGTGATCATGCCCAGCCCGCGCAGGCCTGTGAGGGCCATGGCGTAGAGGGAGCCCGAGAACAGCACCATCCCGGCCAGGAATAGCCATCCCGCCCCCCGCGCACTTTTGCAATCGGGCGAGCGGTCGAGCAGCCAGGCCGCGGCCATGAGGGCAAAGACGTGGTAGAATTGGTAGCGGGCCGCGGTCTCCCAATTGGCCAGCATGGCGGGATCGAGCCTGGGCTTAAGGCCATGGGCTGCGAATGCGCCCGCGGCCACAGCCAGGGCCCCTAAAAGGGCAGCGAGGCGAAAGAATCGTCGAGCCATGGGTCATATCCTGTTGATTTTGGGGCTGCCCGGATAGCCGCGCTTTTGGGCCACCTGGCGCAGCGCCTCGGCCACATGGGGTGGGCACATGGCGCTGGTGTCTCCACCCAGGAGGGCGACTTCCTTCAGAATGCTGGATGAGAGGAATGTGTGCTCCTGGCTGGTCATCAGCGCGGCGAATTCGATATCGGGCGCGAGTTGTTTATTGGTCAGCGCGATTTGGAATTCGTATTCGAAATCGGTGATGGCGCGCAGCCCTCGCACCATGACTTTGGCCCCCACCTCCCGGGCAAAGTCCACCGTCAGGCCCTGGTAGGAGGTCACACGCACGTTGGGCAGGTGTTGTACGGCCTCGGCAAACAGGGCCACCCGTTCTTCGGTGGAGAAGAGGAGGTTTTTGCTAGGACGGTCGTACACGGCCACGATGACTTCGGTCCACAATTGGGCCGCACGCTCCGCAATGTCGATGTGACCGTAATGGACGGGGTCAAAGGTGCCAGGATAGAGCGCGATGATCGGCATGGTGGTGTCTCCTGCAGTGAAAAAAGCGTGGGTTGCGGTTGCGGAAGGATCGTCAAGCTAACATGGGGCGAGTCTGCCATGGTGCGTATTGCGTACTGCGTATTCTGTCCAGCCGCCACGCAATACGGAATACGGAATACGGAATACGGAATACGAGATCGGCTTCCCCCGCCAACCTGGCCGCGAGGCATTTTCATTGGTATCGGTGCGCGGCCGCGCGGGGTGCCTGCAAACCTACCTTCGTGTCCTTCACACGTGGACATCAATCGCCTTCAAGCTCCTCGTTCGTATCTTCCACGGTCATGCCGCGGGCGTAGAAGGCTTCGGGGTTTTGAAGAAAGCGACTGCGGAAAATTTTCATGCTCAAGCGGTTGATAAGCCGCTGATTTTGGAAGGCATCCCACGCATAAACGACGCAGGTGTCCGCGAATTTGTCATGAAAGCCCTGGCGTTCATCGTCGATGATGATCCAAAAGAAGCCTAAGCCGAAGGCAATGGCGGAAAGCCAGTAGCCCACATACCGGCGCAGGCTCCGTCGGAAGGTGAGCCGATGCCCGTCCATCTGATAGATGCGCAGGCCCAGGAGGTATTTGCCCGGGGTTTGCCCGGCCAGGGTCCAAAAGATGATGGTGTAAAGGGGCGCAAAGGTCAATGCGAACAATCCCAGCATCAATTGGGCTGCTCCGCATACGATGCCCGCGAAGGTGGGGCTGTAGGTGCAGGTGGCCACCGATAACCCGACCAGGTTGAAGAGGTAGCCAGAGACCGCGACGACCACCGCGATGATACCCGCCGCGATGCCACGGTCGATGAGAAAGGCCACCAGGCGGCTGACGAAGCCGGCATAATGCCCGCGCATGTCGTAGGTGGACGCACTCATGGTTCCTTTTTCACTTTGGTGTGGCGACGGGAGATGACTTCAGAGGTGGACATGCGGGCCTGCGCCAGCACTTCGGGCGGGGGCAAAGGCAGTTCCTGTCGGGCCGGACGGCGCAAAAGGGAGCGCATGAACATTTCCACAATGGAGTCGGCGGTGACGGTCCGGGCCCGTAACTCGTCCGTCACCTCCCCGGCCAGGCTCAGGCTCTGCCCCTGGATGATCGCTTGCAGGGCTTCGGGGTTTTCTTCCTTCAGATAGGCCAGATAGCGGTCGCCGATAAGTTGCACCAGGGCCTCCAGTTCCTCTGGATTTTCTTGCACATAAGCCAGATATTTGCTCACCTGATCCCGCACCAATGCCTGGATACCCTCTACCTGTTCACTGGCTGCCGCCGCGGTCTCACTGAGGATTTGGGGCAAGAGGTCTCGGGCCATGGCCTTGCTATAAGGCTCTTCGCGCCGACCTTTTTCGATGAATTCATCCACCAGCAGCCCGAGGCGGTCCCTGTATCCTTCCCACAGCCCCCGTGCGGGCTTGAAGAGGGGGATGCGCAAGAAGGGGCTGAGCAGGCTTCCGGCCAGCCCAAACGCGCGGTCCGCGGTCTCGGCCAGGGCAATGAGGGGATGGCTGATGAGCTCCGGGCCCAGAAAGATGGCTCCCACCAAAAGATGCCGCAGCAACACCAGGTCCGACACATCTTCATCCGTGGATGTGGCCGTATGGGACCGCGGGTTCGCCTCCTCCCAGGCCCGCGTGCGCTTCAGCACCTCTTCACTGCCGAGCAAAAGGCTGCCCACCAGCAGCCGCATGACCGATTCATAGGTCTCGTTGGCATGGGGATCTCTTTCAGATTCAGGGACGATGCGATACTCGGCGTCGATGTATTTCGAGGATTTCGGCATGGTGATACCCAGTCTCCTACACGGTGGCGTGGAAGGTAACGGCGCTTCGGGCCCCACAGGAGCCGGCAGGGACGGGGACGCTTCGGCATGGATGCAGGAACCCTGACCTTTGGCCCCGAGCTTCGCGCCTTCGTTTTTCAGGCGTCTTCACCCGTCAGGATGGCGATGGCCCGATGGATGGCTTGAGCTTCCTCGGCCTGGATGGGCTCATCGCGAAATCGATAGTCGTGCTTGCGGATGAATGCATCCAGCCGGGCGATGGTGGTTTGCCACAGACGTTGGTGGCTGGTTTTGAGCTGGGCGACTATGGTTTTATTCGGGCTGAGGCGGATGGCCTGATGCAGGTGATTGTAGCACAATCCCCCCGCGTTTTCTAGCGCCTCTGCCCAAGCGTCATCCCAGTGCCCGACCAGGTCTTCGATGGCCCGGATTTCGTTCTGCCGTTCATGTTCACACACCAGGCAATTCTGCTGGCTGGGGGGTGATGACCCCAGGGCACGTCGATGCCCCAACAGCGAGCGCCGTGCAGGGACGAGGTCTTCCAGCCGACGGAGGGCCTCTTTGAGCATCGCCTGTTCCAGGATGGCTGCGCCCAACCGGGCACCCGGTAACTGAAGCATTTCGCGGCTGTGCAGGGCACAGAAACCCAGGCGTTGGGTGAGCTGCTGGCGTATGCCGAAGTCGTTGACGCTTTCGTACAGCAGATTTTCTAGAAAAACATGTCCCGTGGCCCGACCATAATGGCAGATGGGGCAGCCGGTTGTTTGGGCCATCAGGCGGGCCAGGGTTTCGAGGGTGGTGGTAGGCATCGGGCGATGGAAGGGTGCAGGAAGCGAGGGGGGAGTTTTCGGTGGATTGGCCGGGCCATCACGTGCTTTGGCATCGGGTTATGATGATAACGGCATCGCCGCGTGCTGTAAAGCGGGACTTCTACGTTGGGCGGTGGAAAACAAAAAACGCCCCGGCGGAAAAAACCGGGGCGCTCACTCAAAAGGAGAATCCGATGTCTCGCAAGGGGATGGCTTACGCGGCCTTCTTGGTCTTGACCGGCTCGACCTTGGCTTCCGCGCTCAGCTTCTTATCCAACTGGCTGACTTTGCGGGCCAGCGCATCGATCTTCTTGGTCAGTTCCTCGATGTCGTTTTTGCTGGGGATGTTCATGCTGTTGAGGATGGCCTGCACCTGCCTGGTGAAGGCTTCCTCGGCCTTGCTCATGAACTCTTCCGTCTTGCTGACAGGCTCCTCGACCTTTTTGGAGACTTTCTCGGTGACTTCTTTGTGAGTCTCCTTGGTGCGAGCTACCAGCTCATCGACCAGCTTGCGGCCTTCTTTTTCCGTGATCTCGCCTTTTTCCACCAGGCGTTCCACCAGGGTTTCGATTTCGTCTTTGGTCAGGGCCACTGCGCCGATGCTGGCCAGCAACAGGCTGCGCGCCGCTTTATAGACCGGATTGACAATGGGCTGGGCGGTTTCTTCCACTTTACCGACGACCTTTTGGGTGCTTTCCTTTACGGTAGCGATCATAGTTGGTATTCCTCCTATCCCTTTTTGGGATATGTGATAGGGTTTTGGTGATTGTTTGCAGAGGCAATTGGGGATGGGCGTCTTTGTGACGCGCTGCGTTACAAATCCATTATGACGCATCGCGTTAAATTTGTCAAGCCCTAAAGTGTTAGAAAAGCATGAGAGCTATACCATCCTTCCCTTGCTGTCCCGCGTATCCATCGAACACACAAGTCGCCATTTTGGAACCGGCGCTTTTTCAACTCCGTTGTATCTTTCTGGGAATGTTGTTATAATCGTTGGTGTAGCCCTTATCTCATCACCATGTCGCTGCATTCCATCAACGTGTGATTTTCAAGGAGGAAATCATGGACATCGGTAAATCCTTTGGATACGTTTTCGAAGATAAAAAATGGATTGAGAAGGTTTTGATCGGCGGGCTTGTCTCGATCATTCCCATTTTGGGGCACATTCTGTTGCTCGGATATTTTGTTGAATTGGTGCGTAATGTGCGGCAACACCAGCCCGAACCCCTGCCCGAATGGGATAATTGGGGCGAGAAGCTGGCGGAAGGGGTCAAACTGCTGATCATTATGCTGGTTTGGAGCCTGCCTCTGATCATTCTGTTCTTTGTGGCCTTTGTGCCACTGTTCTTTGCTACCGATTCGGATAGCGGCACATTCCTTTCCATCATCCTTTTTTGCTTCAATTGCTTGCTTTTCCTGTACGCCATTGTGGTCGCTCTGGCCGCACCCAGCATTACCATCCGCTTTGCCGAGACGGGCGAGCTCGGCGCGGGGTTCCAGATCGGCGATATCCTGGCCTTCACCAAGGAGCATGTGGGCCAGATCCTCTTGGTGGTTATCGTCTCCTGGGTGGTTTACATGATCGCGGGCCTGGTCGGGATGTTGCTTTGCGGCATCGGCCTGCTCTTCACCATGTTCTGGGCGGGCCTGGTCTATTACCACATGGTGGGGCAAATCGGCCTGACGCCAGCACCAGCGCCAGCGCAACCCGAAACGCCACTCAAGCCCATTCCCGAGCCCGAAGCCGCGCCCGAACTGCCGGAGCCCGAGGCGAAGCCCGAGCTCCCGGAATCGCCCGCGGAAGAATAAGACGCCCATCGCGGTCATTCGCTTCCCCCCAAGCCCCCGCGCCCGCGGGGGTTTCGTTCGCCCAACCATCATGAGCCGAAAGCCTGAAGACCAAAGCTGGGAGGACTGGGTCGAGGAAAAGATCCGCGAGGCCCAGGAACAGGGCTTGTTTGATGATCTCGCGGGTCAGGGCCAACCCCTACCCGACCGCCGCAATCCCTTCCTGCCCGAAGAACAGCAACTGGCCTTTGATCTCCTCAAAGACAGCGGCCATACGTTGCCCTGGATCGAAGAGGGCAAGGATATCGATGCCCGCCTGAGCCGGGCCCGTGCCCTACTGAAACGGCGCTATCGCTGGTATCTTGCCGAACGCGACCGCCGTCCGGGCCATGAACTGGTCGCGTTGGAACAGGTTTGGTTGGGATATCGTCAACAGTTTGAGGAGGAGATCGCGGCCATCAACGCAGCGATTCGTCTCTACAACCTCAAAGTCCCCAGCATCCAGCTCCACAAACACATCATCCTCCTGGAAGAGGAATATGCCCGACTTCGATCCTGCGACGATTGACCTGCATTTCAACAGCCTGGTTTTCGATGGCCATTGCGACACCTTGGGCCATGCGGTCGCGGCCCCGCCCCAGCACCGTGATCTGTTGACGCGAAGCGAGAAAGGCCATCTTGACTTGCCCCGCCTGCGTGAGGGGGGCATCAACGTCCAGATCTTCGCCTGCTTTCCCGGGGCGGATCGGTTGCACGCCTGCCCCACGGCCGCGGCCCTCCGTCGCCTGGAAGCCTTTTACCATCTGATGCGCCGCGCGCCCGACCAACTGGCGCTGATCCAGACCGCGGACGATCTGGCCCGGGCCACGCCTCACGGGCCTGTCCACGGCATCCTGGGCCTGGAGGGGGTGGAGGCCCTGGGGGGCAGCCTGGACCTGCTGTACACCTTTCATCGCCTGGGCGTCCGCAACATCGGCCTGACCTGGAATCCGCGCAACGCGGCCGCGGATGGCGCCTTGGCCGGGACTTCGTATGGCCTGACGCCCTTTGGTCGGGATGTGGTGGCCGCGTGTAATGACCTGGGCATCATGATCGACGTTTCCCACCTCAACGCGGCGGGGGTGGAAGATGTGCTGGCCTTCAGCAAGCGGCCCGTCATCGCCAGCCATTCCAACGCCCGTGCGTTGTGCGATCACCCCCGCAACCTCACCGACGACCAGATCCGGGGCATCGCGGAAAAGGGAGGCGTCATCGCCGCGACCTTTGTCAGCCATTTCCTTCATCCCGACTTCCGTCAGGCGTCCCTGAACGATTTGCTGGACCATATCGACCATCTCGTGCAGGTCGCGGGCGTGGACCATGTGGCCATTGGCTCCGACTTCGACGGCTGTCTGCCTCCGCCCGAGTTGAATAGCGGCGAGAAATATCCCGCCATCACCCAAGGTTTGCTCCAACGCGGCTACAGCCCTGAGGCCATCCGCAAGATCCTGGGCGAAAACTTCCGCCGCGTATTCCTTGAGGTGCTGTTCTGAAAATAGCATGATCGCTGGTCGCTGACGGTTCGCAAAGCCCCGGTTGGGCGAGTCTGTCATGGTGCGTATTGCGTACTGCGTATTCCGTCCAGTGGTCACGCAATACGGAATACGCAATACGCAGTACGAAATCGGCTTCCCGCGCAAATCTGGCTAGCGTGGGCAGGTGGCAGGTAGCAGGTCGCAAGTTACGTTGCGTAGGCCACCTGCCACTTGCAAACTTGCAAACCTGCTTGACAGCCTTCGCACCTTGGCGTGAGATTTCCATCCCTTGTGTTCCCATGCAACTTCAACTCGACCTTGCCCTGCCCAAGCCCCCAGCCGAGACCACCGTCGTCGTGGCCATGAGCGGCGGTGTGGATAGCTCGGTCGCGGCCGCGCGCCTGGTGGAAGCAGGTTATCAGGTCAAGGGCATCATGTTGCGGCTTTGGGTGGACCCGTGGGAGGATATGAACCAGGCCCGGGAGAACCGCTGTTGCACGTTCGAGGCTGTGAGCGATGCTCAGCGGGTGGCCGACCAACTCGGCATGCCCTTCCAATTGATCAACGTAAGCGATCTGTTCAAAAACGTGGTGGTGGATTATTTCATCCAGGAATACAGCCAGGCCCGGACACCCAACCCTTGCCTGATGTGCAACCGCCGTTTGCGTTTCGATTTCATGTTGCGGTATGCGCGTGAGGAGCTGGGCGCGGATTTCCTGGCGACGGGGCATTACGCGCGTTTGCGCTGGACGCCCGCGGGGGTGCAGCTTTTGCGCGGGGTGGACGCGCGCAAGGATCAGTCGTATGTGCTCAGCATGGTGCCCCAGGCCGCGCTGCGGCATCTCACCTTTCCGGTGGGGGGATTCACCAAGCCCGAGGTGCGGGCCATGGCCCAGCGCTATGGGTTGCAGGTGGCGGCGAAGTCGGAAAGCCAGGACCTTTGTTTCACCAGCGATTATCGGGGATTTCTGGCTCGCTGGGCCGATGGCGCGGTGCGTCCCGGGCCCATCCTCGACCTGGCCGGGCGGGAGCTGGGCCAGCATCGGGGGTTGCCTTTCTACACCATCGGCCAGCGGAAAGGCTTGGGCATCAGCACGGCTGAGCGGTTGTTCGTTGTGGCGTTGGACCGGGCGCGGAACGCGGTCATTGTGGGGCCGGCCGAGGCGCTGGGCCGGGATCGGCTCATCGCCCGGGATGTGAACTGGGTTCTGGAGGCTCCGACTCAGCCCCTGCGCGTCACCGCCAAAATCCGTTACAAGTCCAAGGATCATCCCGCCACGGTCATTCCCCTGGCCGAGGACCGGGTGGAAGTGCGTTTCGAGACGCCTTTGCGCGACATCACGCCGGGCCAGGGCGTGGTGTTCTACCGAGATGAAGTTTGTCTGGGAGGAGGTTTCATCGATCTCACATGAGCTTTCTCATGATTCCCCCAAGCATCGCATTGATCGCCCTCCTCGGGGCTGTGTACGGCGCGCTCTTCTATTTGTGGAAGGGCAAAACCTGGTCGGAGCTGTTCCTGTTCATGGTCATTGCCATTTTGGGCTTTTTCGTCGGGCAGCTGGTCGCCTTCCTTTTGGATCTGGAAGTCGTGACCATCGGGCAGGTGCATTTCGTGGAGGGAACCCTGTTTGCCTGGCTTTTCATGCTTGCCATTGCCTGGTTGAAAGGGTAAAATGGGCGTATGATTTCGGTTCAGATATCATCTCACCACCCTTTTGAGGTGCGTTGTGCTCGCTGATCTGCGCGACATCTCGATTATCCTGTTAGCCATCGAATCCATCATCATCGGCATCATCCTCTTGCTGTTACTTTGGCAAGTCCGGTTGCTGGTGCTTTTGTTGCGCGATGAAATCAAGCCGATTTTGAAGGATACGCAGGAAACCACCCGCACGGTCAAATCGACCACGCGCTTTGTGGGCGTGCGTGTGGCCAAACCGGTGGTGAAGACGGCCAGCTTCTTCGCGGGTGTGCGCCAGGTGGTGCGGGCCATGACCGAGCCTTTGTATCCTGAGGCCGCCGCGAGGCGAAGCCGCTCCTCTGGAGCTGGCTCCTCCGGTGCCCCCGCTTCCCCCTCAACCCCACCTGCTCCCTCGTCATCTCCAGCACCTGACGTGGAATCATGAGCGGTAGTTTCTGGTTTGGCTTTGGCCTGGGGCTTTCGGCCGGGCTTGTGAGTTCCGTGCTGTTGAAGTGGCATCGGAAGCAGCCCACCCTCGAAGAGAAGCTTTTAGCCCCGCGGTCATCTCCAGCAACCGGTTCGGCGCCTTCACCTGCCAGCCTGGCCGACCGACTCGCCCAACCCTTGCCATCCCGGTCACACGAGCCTCCGTCAAATCCCCAAACTTGACAAAACCCACGCTTTCTCATAAACTTATCTTTGCTTCCTTTCCGGGGCTGTAGCTCAGCTGGGAGAGCGCGACAATCGCACTGTCGAGGTCAGGGGTTCGAATCCCCTCAGCTCCACCTGCCCCAGCCACCCGGAAGCGCTTGACAACGGCATACGGACATGCAGCGAACAGGAGTAGTAGGTCAGCCCGAAAGCGAGCCTGGGAGGGTGGAAGCCAGGCAAGGCGGCGTCGGGCCCGCGTAAGACCGAACTCGCCTGGGAGCAGCGCCGGCGAAGCCCGAGGGGTGTTAGTCGGCGACGGGTTCGCCCGTTATCGCGTCAGAGTGGTCAGAACAGCTCTGGGGCTGTAGCTCAGCTGGGAGAGCACCACAATGGCATTGTGGGGGTCGGGGGTTCGAGTCCCCCCAGCTCCACCATCGAGGCCGGTTGTCCGATGCAGGCGACCGGCCTCCTGTTCTGGCAATCAGGGTGGCACCGCGGAATCCCTTCGTCCCTGTCGGACGGAGGGATTTTTCTTTTTCGGGCGTGTGCGATAGCCCCTTTCGCCATACGACATGCCTTTGCGGGTTCAATGGTGAACCCTGAACGGCCAATCCGCTTTCCTGTGCTGCCGGCCTTGGTCTTCGCTCCTCTGGCGGATGATCGTAAAACGCGATTTTGGTGTATCATATAGGTAAGGATTGGTTGCTCGAACCCCCTTCATCCCCTTTTCCTTTCTATCACAATGAGGTGATTATCATGGCTATGCGCGCTGAATGGATGTGGATGAACGGTGAGCTGATTCCCTGGGATCAGGCCACCGTCCATGTATTTGCCCATGCACTTCACTACGGCACCAGCGTTTTCGAAGGGATCCGTGCTTATAGTACCCCCAAGGGCCCGGCCATCTTTCGCAGCCACGAACATTTCCGGCGGCTGATGGATTCGGCCAAGATCATGCGGCTGACCCCGGTGCCCTATACCGCGGAGGAGCTCATCGAGGCCACCAAGGCGGCAATCCGGGCCAACAAGCTGGACGCCTGTTATATCCGGCCGCTCATCTTCCGCGGTTACGAAACCCTGGGCGTGGATGGCCGCAAGTGCCCCATCGAGGTCATCATCGGCACGGTGCCATGGGGCGCCTACCTGGGCGAGGAAGCCATCACGCAAGGGGTGGATGTGGCGGTAAGCTCCTGGCGGCGCACGCCTTCGGGGGTGGGCGCGCCTCTGGGCAAGATCGGCGGCCAGTACGTCAACAGCCAGTTCATCGCCATGGAGGCCCATGACCTGGGCTATCATGAAGCCATCAGTTTGGATATCCACGGCTATGTAGCCGAGGGCTCGGGCGAGAACCTGTTTATGGTGAAGGATGGCGTCATCTACACCCCGCCCCTTTATGCGGACATCCTGGGCGGCATCACCCGCGACGCGGTCATGACCATCGCCCAAGATCTGGGCTACGAGGTGCGGGAAAGCCTCATCACCCGGGAGATGCTTTATCTGGCCGATGAGCTTTTCTTCACCGGCACCGCGGCCGAAGTCACCCCCATCCGTTCGGTGGATCGCATCCCCGTGGGCTCCGGCTCCCGCGGCCCCATCACCAAGGCCATCCAGCAGCGCTTCTTCGACATCGTGGCCGGGCGTTATCCCGACGAACACGGCTGGCTGGATTACGTCTATGAACAGGAATGAAGTAAGATATCGAATTCAAGAAGTCAGAGTAACTATACACGTCCCTTCTCAACGAAGGCACGAAGGGAAAAAGTGGTAGGTGGCAGGTAGCAAGTCGCAGGTGAAAACGTCGCTGCCAGAAAAACTTGCCCCTTGCAAGCCTGCATTGACTTCGTTCCTGCGAGCCTTCGTGGCAGCACATTTTGCAGGATACCCGGATAGTTACAAGCCAGAAAATCAAATGAGCATGCGGACGAAGATGCGTCATGACGATGCCACCCCGGTGGAAATGCTCCCTGGCCTGGTGCGCCGCACCCTGGTCTGGGGTGAGAAGATGATGTTGTGCGAGTTCACCGCGGAAGCGGGGGTGATCGTGCCCATGCACAGCCACCCCCACGAGCAGGTGGGCTACGTGCTTTCGGGCCGGGTGCAGTTCACCGTGGACGGGGAGACCTGGATCGCCGGGCCGGGCGATTCCTACGCCATCCCCGGCGGCGTCGAGCACGAAGCCCGGGTCCTGGAGCCCACCGTCCTCATCGAGCTCTTCAGTCCGCCACGCGAAGCCTTTAAGACGTAATTCGTAAAGTCCTCCCAATTCACGTTTGACGTTTCATGCTTTTCCCCATCGCACGCAACGAGCGTTTGCTTACCAACTTTACGTTATTCAAAAGTTGTCTCTGTCAAGAAAACTATGACCGACCGCTACGATCCCCAAACCATCGAAAAGAAGTGGCAAGAGCGATGGGCCGAGACCGGCCTGTATAAGCGGGTCGAGGACCCGAACAAGGAGAAATGGTACTTCCTGACCATGCTCCCTTACCCCAGCGGCGACTTGCACACGGGCCACTGGTACGCGATGTCGCCTTCCGATGCGGGCGCGCGCTTCGCCCGGATGCAGGGCAAGAACGTCTGGTTCCCCATCGGCTTCGACGCCTTTGGCCTGCCCGCGGAAAACGCGGCCATCCGCCACAATATCCATCCCTACAAGTGGACCATGGCCAATATCGAGCGCATGCGCGGGCAATTGAAGCAGATGGGGGCCATGTTCGATTGGGAGCATGAAGCCATCACCTGCCTGCCCGGCTACTATCAGTGGAACCAATGGTTCTTCCTCAAGTTCTACGACATGGGCCTGGCCTATCGGGACAAAGCGCCCGTGGAATTTTGCCCCAACTGTAACACCACCCTGGCCCGAGAGCAGGTGTGGGATGGCAAATGTGAACGATGCGGCACGCCCATCATCATGAAAGAGCTCACCCAATGGAAGTTCCGCATCACGAAATATGCCGATGAGCTGCTGGAAGGGTTGGATAAGCTGGACTGGCCCGAGCGGGTCAAGACCATGCAGCGCAATTGGATTGGCCGCAAGGAAGGCGTCGAGTTCGAGATGCAGGTGCAGGGGCATGAGGGCCTCCACTTCCGCGTCTTCACCACCCGGCCCGACACCGTCTTCGGCATGAGCTTCGCCATCCTCGCGCCCGAACATCCCCTGGTCCAGACCATCACCACGCCCGAACATCGCGCTGAGGTGGAAGCTTATGTGGAGGAAGCCCGACGCAAGACCCCCCTCATGCGTCAGATGGAGGCGCGGGAGAAGACCGGCGTTTTTACCGGGGCCTATGCCATCAACCCCGCGAACGGCCAGCCCGTGCCCATCTTCATCGCGGATTATGTGATGATGGATGTGGGCACAGGCGCGATCATGGGCGTGCCCGCGCACGATCAGCGGGACTTTGAATTCGCTCGGAAATTTGGGTTGCCCACCCCCATCGTCATTGTGCCCAAGGAGGCCTGGGAATCGGGCGATGAATACACCTGGAGTGAGGAAGCCGCGCGCGCGTTGGAGCGGGCCTTAGAGGGCAAGGAAGGCACTGTCATGGTCAACAGTGGGCCTTTCACCGGCCTGGCCTGGCCCGAAAGCTTCAACCAGGTGGCCGAATGGCTGGAAGCTCACGCCGCGGGCGAACGTAAGGTCAACTACCGCCTGCGCGACTGGCTCATCAGCCGCCAGCGCTATTGGGGCACCCCCATTCCCATGATCCACTGCCCTAACTGCGGCGTCGTGCCCGTACCCTACGAAGATCTGCCCGTGCTGTTGCCCGAAGACGCGGAGTTCAAGCCCACGGGCGAGAGTCCCCTGAAATACCACGAAGGTTTCCTGCATGTGACATGCCCCCAATGCGGCGCGGACGCGCATCGGGAAACCGACACCATGGACACCTTCATGGATTCCTCCTGGTACCAGTACGCCTATCTTTCCCCCTACTGGAAGGATGGCGAGACCCTGAGCCCGGACGACGTCCCCTGGGATCAGGCGGTGGGCGAATACTGGCTGCCTGTGGATCAGTACACCGGGGGCATCGAGCACGCTACCATGCACCTGCTCTACACCCGCTTCTTCACCAAAGTGTTGCGGGATATGGGCCTGGTGGATTTCGACGAACCGATGCTGCGCCTCTTCAACCAGGGCATGATCCTGGGCCCGGACGGCGAGAAGATGTCCAAATCCCGGGGGAACGTGGTCAATCCCGACGACTATGTGCAGAAATATGGCGCGGACACGGTGCGCGCGTTCCTCATGTTCATCGGCCCGTGGGACGAAGGCGGGCCGTGGAGCCCCCAGGGCATCGAAGGTGTGCATCGTTTCCTGCACCGCGTCTGGTCATTGGTGTTGGATGAACCCAAGAAGCAGGCGAAGGGCGAGCCCAGTGAAAAGCAGGTTCGCAACCTGCGCCGGGCCACCCATCAGACCCTAATCAAAGTCACCAATGATTATGAGAACTTCAAGTTCAATACCATGATCGCGGCGCTGATGGCCTTCACCAACACGCTGAACGCGGCCAAAGAGACGGAAGTGTATGGCACGGACGCGTGGGAGGAGGCCATCGAGACTTTGTTGCTGATGATGGCCCCCGCGATGCCCCACATCAGCGAGGAATTATGGGCCCGGCTGGGCAAGCCCTACAGCATCCATCTGCAATCCTGGCCCCAGGCCGACCCCGAGCTGGCGAAAGAGGAGGAAGTGGAGATCGCGGTCCAGGTCAACGGCAAAGTCCGGGCCCGCATCACCGTTTCGCCCGAAGCCAGCAAGGAGGAGCTGGAACGACTGGCTCTGGCCAACGAACGGGTGCAGAAGTGGATCGGCGACAAGCCTGTGCGTAAGGTGATCGTGGTGCCCGGACGGTTGGTGAACATCATCGCCAAATAATATCCATCCGGGCAACTCCCCATGCCACGATGCCATCAGGGCTGTTGAGGCTGTATCAAGCCTCGGCAGCCCTTTTTCACATGGCCTCGATGGAGTCCAATTTCTTTGAACAAACCTTGGGATCTGTGGTATCATCCCTCACCTGTTCGCCTTGCCCAGGCCATATCCTTTCAGGTGACAAATGTGAAATTTTTGTCATCTTCGAAAAAACCGTTGTTCATTGGATTTTCATCTCCATCGACTACAATAGATTCTGCTAGGCTTATCCTGTGGGTACCTCTCGCCCGAAGCGACATGCGGCTGAAGGTTGGCCGCCCCACGAGATGCCTGCGTAACTCTTTACGGAGGTTTCTTTTTTCATGCACAAGAAGACCTTTCTGCTTCTTGCCACCATTCTGCTCTTCGCCAGCATACTCTTGATTTCACCCGTCGTATTCGCGACGCCATCTTTACCGACATCGGATGCTTCACCCGCACTGGAGGGAGGTGAGGAAGTCCCTCCCACACCAGTGGTCGAACCCGAAAGTGTTGATTATGCAGTGCCCCCGGCGGGTATCCCGGGCTTTTACATCACCAGCAGTCCCTGGAACCCACGCCCGGGCCAACCTTATCACGCCAAGGGCACGTACCTGTTCTGGAACTGGGCTTCATTCAATTCCGCAAGAGGGCAGTACAATTTCGATGCGCTGGACTTGTGGATGAAGACCAATGTTGAACTGGGTTATGAGGGCCTTGGCATTGCCATCAACACCTATACAGGTCGGAATTCCTCTCCGTGCGGTATCGTGGAGCAGGGCGTGGATGCCATCCCCAAATATGTGCAAAAGGGCCGCGATGGCGTCTGGGGCACCGCGGATGATACTGTGATCGAAGCAGACATCGCGGATCAACGGAATGGTCCCGACTGCACCAACTATGGCGGCCCCTGGTATTTGCCTGACTATAAGCACGAATATTTCCAGGAACAGTATTTTGCCTTCGTCTATGCCCTGGCCGATCACTTGTTGAACTCACCCTATCGGGACAAAATCGCCTGGGTGTCCATTGGCACGGGCAAGGATGGCGAGAACATCCCCGTGGACAACATGGACGATCCCTTTTATCTCAATCATCTGACTGTTGAGGAATGGGTGAATTATGAGAAAAAGGTGATGGATGTGTATGCGGACGCGTTTTACGACAGCTCGGGCTTCCCGCGCATTCAATTAACGGTGCAAAATGCACCTTTCTATCGCAGCGCCTGGGAACGGCGGGAGATCGCCAGCTACGCCAATCAGAAACGCATCGGTGTCTCGATTAACAACATCACCTCGGATTTCGATTTCGTCCTCGCCTGTGATGATCCCAACCCGGTGGTGACATGCACGGGCATTTACGATCAGGCCGCGCTGTACAATCACAGCATCCCCATCCAGCTAGAAACTTACGGCTACATGACGGGCACGGAGAATGAAGTCTATGCGGCCTTTGCCCGGGCACTTCATTTCCGTGCGGATTACATCCGCCTTTCCGGTTTCTGGACTTTTCCCGGGATCGATACCGAGATCGTTCGTGACATTGCCAAGTGGACGACCAAATACCTGGGCAAGGGCTTTTTGCCTGGCCAGGAAGAACCCCCCAGCATCTGGTCCCGCATGCGGGAACACCGCAACCCCGTCTTCCTGAATTACGCCACGGTGACCGCCAATTCCTGGCCCTACATCGGCAACTACGAATTCTACCTGGTCCAGAAGCACCTGCCCCAGTACCAGGCCGTCACCATTCCCGTGACGGATGATGAGCGCATCACGTGGATGGGCAGCAACAGCAAACCTGAATACCAGGAACGCTGGCATACCAACCTCCATCCCTTTGATCAGAAACTCTACAATGCCGGGCTCTTCAAGCTGGAAGGGCGCAATGTGCAGACGCAGGTGGACCCCGGCTGGGTGGCCCGTCGTACCGACCAGGCCACGGGCAATGTCCGCTTCATCTTCGACGCGGCCGACAAATACTTCGACCAGTCCACCCCCACCACCTACAAGGCCATTGTTACCGTGACCTATCTCGACACGGGCAATGACCGGTGGTTCCTGCAATACGATAGCATCAACGGCCCCAAACCCGCGAAGCCCTATGCCATCAACGATTGGACGGTCGAACGTGGCCTTGCCCTGGATGGCGGCCTGCCTACCACCGGCATCCTCGACAACCCCCCCGCTTACGTCCAGAAAACCAACTCGGGCAAATGGAAGGTGGTGACCTTCCTCATCGAGGATGGGAATTTCAACAATGGGCTCTTTGATGGCAATGGCGACCTGGCCATCG
>DRQW01000186.1 GCA_011371305.1 Anaerolineae bacterium
CATCAAATCATGACCCGGCTGGCCCGACGCAACCGGGTGCTGTTCGTCGAACCCACGCCCTACCTGCGGCCTGTGATGGCCGAGGTCAGGAAACGGGGGCTTCGGGCGCTGGGAGAACGGGTTTTCTTCGCTCCCCAGGAAAACCTGTGGGTCTATCGCACCCCCAACCGCTATCCCATCTCCGGCAAACCCTTGTTGCAGCAACTCACCTTCGCGTTACGTAAGCGCCATCTGCGCGCGATATTGGCCCGGCTGGGCATGAAACGCCCCATCCTCTGGATCTTCCGCTACGATCTGGGGGAGATGGTAGGGCACCTGGATGAAAAACTGGTGATTTACCACGCGGTGGATGAGTATGCCGGCTATGTGTTGGCTGAAAGCGACCCCCAACGGCATGTACGTGCCCAACGCGTCCGGGCTATGGAGCAGCACCTTTTGCAACGGGCCGACATCGTCTTCGTCTCCGCAGCCACTTTGTTGGAGGCCAAACGTCGCTGGAACCCCAACACCTTTTTCGTGCCCAACGGCGTCGATTACCACCACTTCGCCCAACCACCCGCCCGCCTTCCCGCGGATATCGCCTCGCTTCCCCCACCCCGCATCGGCTACGCGGGCGCGATCAACGAGAAACTGGACCTATCCTTGCTGGCAGCCCTGGCCCGGCAACGCCCTGATTGGAGCTTGGTTCTGGTCGGCCCCATCCTCTTCAAACGCGCGGACGCGTTGACCGCGCTTCGCGCCTTGCCCAACGTCCACTTCCTCGGACGAAAACCCCTGGCCGAACTCCCTGCTTATATGCACAGCTTCGATGTGAGCCTGATGCCCTACGCCCACAACTTGTGGACGGAGAACATCAACCCCCTCAAACTCTACGAATACCTGGCCACGGGCCGCCCCATCGTCTCCACCGATATCCCCGCGGTGCGCGATTTCCGGGATGTCATCCGGATCGCAGATAATAGGGAGGCGTTTTTGCAGGCTGTGGAAGAAGCGTTGATCCACGATCGCGCCGAGGATGCCCAACGACGCCAGGCCATTGCCCGTCAACACACCTGGGATCAACGGGTCGAGACCCTCTCCAGCATCATCCAGGGCTATCTTTCCTGAAGGAAACACGTTTTTGCCATGAATGATTCACCGCAAAGCACGTTTGCAAGCTATTTGAAAATCATCACCAGACGGTGGTGGCTCTTTTTGTTGCTGCCGGTGGTGACTGTGGTCGCGATCTGGGCCATCGGCAGCACAGCCGAACCCGAGTACGTAGCCTACGAACGGCTCCAGATCATCCCCAGCGACGCCCAATTGGTCACCCTATTTTCCCGCACCCCGACCCTGACCACCGAACAGCAGATCCAATCGGTGCATGATGATTTCTACGACGTGGTCCGCCTGCCCGCGGTCGCCTGGAAGACCATTGCCGACCTGAATCTGAACATGTCGGCCAGCGAACTCATCGACCGGATCGACACGGAACACTTCTCCACATTCATCACCGTCTCGGCACGCATGCCCGAGCCCGAGCTGGCCCGGGATGTGGTCACGGTGCATACCCAAAATGCCATCGAATACCTTCGCAAAATCCGGGTCAATCCCGCGGAAGTGACCAAAAAATTCTTGGATGAGCAGGTGGCTCAGCAGGAACAAGTCCTGGCCCAGGCCCGCCTGGCCTTGCAGCAATTCCAATTGGAACATGAAGTCAGCGATCTACCCAAGGAGATCGCCGCGGCCGAGGATATGAAGCGGGTGCTCACCGCGGAACGGGACCGGTTGCTGGCCCAGGCGGCCCAGGCCGAAGCGCTGGCCGCGCAGTATGACAAGATGGCCGAAGCGAATCGGGCGAAAGCTGCGGAACTGACCTCCCTCCTGCCCCGCACCCTCATCACCAATACCGCGGCCATCACCGACACCACCGGCGTGGAACTCCCCGACGAGGTGCTGACCACCCAACAGCAGATCGAAAACCTCACCGCGCTGGCCGCGGCGCAAGCGCGCCAGGCCCAGGAACAGAAGGCCCTGGCCGCGGGCAAACGGGCCGCGGCCGAAGATTACAACCGCATCATCAATGAGCGCCAGCAGGAAATCATCTTCCTGTTAGGGCTTCAGGAACAATATCAGGCCCTGTTGAACCGGTTGAATCAGGCCCAGGGCACCTATGATTTTCTGGTGGATAAAGCGAATGAAGCCAATTTGAAGGTAGTGCAAGGGAGTACGGTGGGATATCTGGAGGTGGTCTCCCCCGCACGCACGCCCACCGCACCCGCGCCCAAACATCTGTGGCAACTGATGCTGGTTGGCATCTTGAGCAGCTTGCTTTTGGCCCTGCTCCTCGCCTTCCTTATCGAGATCCTTGAACGGCATCTGCTCCGAAAATAGCATGATCGTCGGTAACGGAAAGGACGTCGGGTCCATGTTGGCCAAGGCTGCAAATGTGCGTATTTCGTACTCCGTATTCCGTCCAGTCGTCACGCAATACGGAATACGGAATACGGAATCGACTTCTCACGCCAACCAGGCCGCGAGGCACTTGCATCGGTATTGGCGAGCTACGGCTCATGCCTTCTCATGACACCCGCCTATGCGCATCCTCCTCTTCGGCCCCTATCCCAGGCCCGGTCAGCCCATCACCGGTGGGGTGATGGCAGTGATGGTCGCGCTGGCTCGCGGCCTGGCAACACAGGGCCTTGAAGTCGGGGTGGCCAGTGCCACAGCCCGTGGGGATGATGGGGAGGACCGGGAGGATGGCATCACCATCTATCGCCGGGGCATTCCCCCTTTGCCCCGGGCTCGGGGGCATCGTACCATCCGGCGCAAACTGGTGGCCGTAGCCCACGATTTCCGCCCCACCCTCATCCACGCCCACGGCACCGGCTACTACGCGGCCGCGGCCCTGGATGGCCCCTGGCCCGTCATCCTCACCGCACATGGGGTGGTCTATGAAGAGGCCCGACGCAGCCAGGCGCGCGGGATCAAAGAACGCCTGGCCTGGCGTTACGACACCCTCCTGGAAAAGCGGGTCCTGACGCGCGCCCGCCATGTCATCGCCATCAATCCCTACATCCGCCAGGCTTTTGCCCAATACGACCATCTGCAGTGGGTGGATATTCCCAATCCGGTGGATGAGGCGTTCTTTCAGATCACGCGCGAGCCCGAGCCCGGTCTGCTGTTCACCCCGGCCCGGGTCATCCCCCGCAAAGGCATCGATATCCTGATCCGCGCCCTGGCCCAGGTGGCCGAGGCCCATCCCCATGCGCGGCTTCAGATCGCGGGCGAAACCACCACGTCGCCCGGATTCGTGGCCCATTGTCGGGAACTGGCTGCCCGGGCAGGGATCAGCGACCGGGTCCAATTCCTGGGAAACCTGGACCGCGAGGCATTGTTGGCGGCCTACCGCCGGGCCTGGGTCATGGTGCTGCCCTCGCGGCAAGAAACCGCGCCCGTGGCCATTGGCGAAGCCCTGGCCGCCGGATGCCCGGTCATTGCCACCCAGGTGGGGGGCGTGCCCTGGATGGTACATCACGAGCAGGAGGGGCTTCTCGTCCCCCCCGAAGATGTGGACGCCCTGGCCGCGGCCCTGGCCCGGGCGCTTTCTCAGGAGGAGGTTGTTCGGGCCTGGAGCCAGCGCGCACGCCTCACCGCCCAACCCTATCGCCTGGCCGCGGTCCTCGATGCCACCCTCGCGGCCTATCGCGCGGTATGGGCGCAGTCCTCGCCAGACCGCGCGGTTGTTGAAGAAACGGTTCCCTGACGCGTCCACACGCTCCTTTCCTTTCCAATCCCATGCGCATTGCCATCCTCGGGCATTTCCCTATCGCCGATGCGCCCCCCACCGGGGGCGTGCAAAGCGTCATCGCCAATCTGCGGGATGAACTGGCCCGCCGGGAGGAGGTGGAACTGCATTTGATTCAGAACCGCCGCGGGGTTCCGGTGGGGAGGTTTTCGCGCGAGGGATGGACGGAACACAACCTGCCCGCGCGCGACCACCGCTTCATCCCCAACATGTGGCGCACGGGCGCCTTGCTACGCCCCCTGCTGGAAACACTCCAACCCGATGTGGTTTCCACCCATCAGCCCGAATACGCGGTCGTCACGCTGCAGATGGGGCTGCCTACCCTGCACACCATCCACGGCTTCCCCGCGCATGAATTCTGGAACCGCCGCGGGCTCTTCACCCGCGCGGCCACGTTGTGGGAAGTTTGGTTGGAACGCCGGACTTTGAACCTCGCCCGGCACCTGGTAGCCATCTCCGACATGGTCATCCAACGCTATCGGCATCGCACACGCGCGGTCTTTCATCGCATCAACAACCCCGTCTCGCCTTTATTCTTTGCCCCTGCGCCTCCGCCCACGCCGGGCCGCGTCCTGCTGGTGGGGAATCTCACCCCACGCAAGGGGATGGAGATCGCGATCCAGGCGGTGGCGCGCTTACGCGAGCGCTTTCCCCACCTGCATCTCCTCATCGTGGGACGAGAGGCGGACCCCGGGTACGCCGAGGCCATGCGGGCCCTGGCGCGGCCCTTGGGCGATGCCGTGCAGTTCCTGGCCCCGACCAATCAGCAGGGCATCCGTGCATTGTTGTGGACCTCCCAAATCTTGCTATTGACCTCGCGCGAAGAACATGCGCCTATGATCATCGGGGAGGCCATGGCGGTGGGGCGCCCGGTGGTGGCGACCCGGGTGGGGGCTGTCTCGGGCATGGTGGAAGAAGGCCGCACGGGCTATCTGGCCGGGCCCGAGGATGTGGCTGGGGTGGCAGCGTCGCTGGCCCGCCTGCTGGATGACCCGGCGCATGCCGAGGCGATGGGACGGGAGGCCGCGCGCCTCGCCCAAGCGCGCTATCACCCCCGGGCGGTTGCGGATGCCTATCTTCGGGCCATGCATGAAACCATGGCCATGGCATAATTGCATTTTGGCTTCCTTTTCCCTTATACTTGAACGATCGAACATACCCTCGTGCGCTTTCTTAAACGCTGCTTTCAACCCAACTTTCGACGCATTTTAGGAGGAGAACCTATGCGTAAGTCAACGTTATTCTTGTTAATCGCTTTGTTGCTGGTAGGCGCCCTCGCATTGAGCGCCTGCGGCGGTCAGAAAGCGGAGCCTACGCAAGCGCCCGCGGAGCAAAAGCCCGCAGCCACCCAGGCACCTGCGGAAAAGCCAACCGAAGCCCCCAAGGCTGAGGAGCCTAAGGCCAAGAAGGACTTCAAAGTGGGCTTGGTCACCGATGTGGGGCGGATCAACGACCGGAGCTTCAACCAGTCGGCCTGGGAAGGGGTGAAGCTGGCCGCAGAGCAACTGGGCCTGCCCGAAGAAAACATCAAGTACATCGAGACCAAGGACCCCA
>DRQW01000187.1 GCA_011371305.1 Anaerolineae bacterium
GGTGTTCACCCCGCCGTGCATGACGCACGCCCGACTTGCCCGCGCGCAGCTGCTCCAACGCATGGGGCAACACGGGCCGAAGCACCTCGAATTGCTCTCGCACGGCCTTGGGGCTGCCCGACAGGTTGATGATGAGCGTACGCCCGCGGATGCCCGCCACCGCCCGGCTGAGCATGGCGTGGGGCGTCACGCGCAGGCCCGCGGCCCGCATGGCTTCGGCCAGGCCCGGCGCTTCCTTTTCGATGACATCGCGCGTCGCCTCGGGCGTGACATCACGCGGGGTGAAACCGGTGCCACCTGTGGTCAGGATCAATGCCACATCCTGCTCATCGGCCCACTGCCGCAGCCGCGCGGCGATCAGCGCCCGGTCGTCCGCCACAATCCCCATGAGGGGTTCCTGATCGGGCCAGAGGGTCTTGACCAGTTCCCGTAGCACCGGACCGCTGCGGTCCTCGGCTTCGCCCGCAGCCGCGCTGTCGGAGATGGTGAGAATAGCGATCATAGATCCAACTTGGGATTGGAGTTGAGATGGATGAGAAAGCCTGTGGACCATGGTGGCGCGAGACGCCGATTTCGTGAAACGTCATGCGTAATGCATAAATTTTTCACATTTCACGCTTCACGTGCGTGACTGTCTTGTCCAACGTGGCTTTGCGAACATTGCGCAATCTACGATCGGCAACGATTTCAAGCGCGCGAAAAAGACGCTGGGTGAATCATACCCAACGTCTTAAGAAAGAGCAAACAAGGAGCAGGTGACAGGTGATTAAACGTCGCCACCAGCAGGACTTGCGACTTGCAAACCTGCAAACTTTTTTAGCGCTTGGTGTACTGAGGCGCCTTGCGGGCTCGCTTGAGGCCGGGCTTTTTGCGTTCCTTCACCCGCGCGTCCCGGGTGAGCATCCCCGCCTTCTTCAATACAGGACGGAGCGTGGGATCCGCAAGGATCAGCGCCCGGGCAATCCCCAGGCGGACCGCGTCGGCCTGTCCACTGATGCCGCCGCCCTTGGCAAGCACGGAGATGTTGAATTTGCCTTCCATTTCCACCAACTTCAGCGGCTCAGTCAACCGCAGCTGATCTTGCAGCCGCGTGAAGTATTCGGTCATGGGCTTGCCATTGACGATAATCTCCGCGGTCTCGCCGGCCGGGTACAGGCGCACGCGAGCCGTGGCGCTCTTGCGTCGTCCAACAGCTTCGTAGTAGTGCATGTCAGTCATTCAAAACCTCGCTTATAGTTCCAGGGGCTGGGGCTTCTGAGCCTGATGGGGATGGTCGGGCGAAGCGTACACCTTCAGCTTCTTATACATCTTGCGACCCAGGCGATTCTTGGGCAACATCCCCTTGACCGCGTGTTCAATGACCCGCTCCGGATGGGTCTGCAGCATCACGCGCAGGGGTACTGCCTTCAAGCCGCCGATGTAGCCGCTGTGGCGATAGTAGATTTTCTGATCCAAACGCTTGCCCGTCACGCGGACCTTGTCGGCGTTGATAACGATGACGAAATCGCCTGTGTCCACGTGGGGTGTGTAGATGGGCTTATGCTTGCCGCGCAAAATCTTGGCGATCTCCGAGGCCAGACGCCCCAGGGTCTTGCCCTCGGCGTCCACAACATACCATTTGCGTTCGATTTCTTCGGGCTTCGCGCTGTATGTTTTTCTCACGGGAACGTTCTCCTGCTTTGAAAATTGAGGTCTCACGCAAAGGCGCTAAGGTGCAAAGGAAACGTCAAGGTGATGGTTTGCAGGTGGCAAGTCGCAAGTGGTAAGTCATTTTGTGCAGGCCACCTGCCATTTGCCACTTGCAAACCTGCATCCTGGCAAATCTGCTTAGTAGCCTTGGCGACTTGGCGTGAGATTTTGGTCGGTATCGGTGCAGGCACGCCTGCCTTCGACTACGGATAGATGACCTGGGTGAGGATAAGGCCTTTGGCGGGAGCAGGGGGTGGGGATAGAGACCGGTCTCGGGCCTGGAGAAGGCCCGGGATATCCTCGCCATTCCGATGTCCCTGGCCCACCTGAACCAGGGCGGCGACCATGGTGCGTACCATGCGTCGCAGAAACGCGTTGGCGCAGATATCCACGTAGAGCCAGGGTGGGGTATGGGTCAGTGCCACCGAAAAGACTTCACGAATGGTGACATCACCCTGGGTGGGCTGGCCGAAGGTGGCAAAATCATGCACGCCCACAAAATGGGAGGCGGCCCGGCGCATGGCCTCGATATCGAGCCCCGGTCCCACTTCCCACGCGTAACGGGCACGTAGGGGGGAATGGCCGGGCCAGAGGCCGATCTGATAGCGATAGCAACGCTTGCGGGCGCTGAATCGGGGATGGAAATCGTCGGCCGCGAGGTCCAGGTGGCGAAAGGCGATGTCCTCGGGCAGCCGGGCATTGACGGCCCGGAAAAGGTCCTCGGTCGTGTGCTTCCAGGGGATGCGAAATGCGATGACCTGGCCGGTGGCATGGACGCCGGCATCGGTTCGCCCCGCGCCCTTGACTCGCACTGGGCGCTCCACCAATGCCGAGAGGACCTTTTCGATCTCGCCCTGGACGGTACGGCCCTGACGTTGGATTTGAAACCCGAGCAACTCGGTGCCATCATACTCGACGACCGCACGATAATAACGCTCGGGCGTCAAAACCTCCTGGTTCATTCAACGAATTCGATGATCGCCATCCGCGCAGCATCGCCCTGCCGAAAACCGGTCTTCATGATGCGGGTATATCCGCCGGGCCGATCCTCGTATCGGGCAGCCAGCTCATCGTAAACCACGTTGACCAAGTCGGGATCATTGAGCCGGGCGCGGATGAGTCGCTTGGCATGGACCTCGGAAATCCGGCCGCTACGACCTCGTTTGGCGATGGTGATCAGCCGTTCCGCCCGGGGGCGCAGGGCTTTGGCCTTGGCTTCGGTGGTCTCGATTTGACCATGCCGCACCAGTTCGGTAACGAGATTTTTAAACAGGGCCTTGCGATGATCCACATCTCGGCCCAGGTGGACAGTCTTCTTTCGATGGCGCATAAAGCACTCTCTCTTGGCTAGCGTGGAGTCTGGTTTTGGGGCGTTTTGGGTTCGTTTTTACTCGCCAGGGGTAAAGTCGATATATTCGAGATAGCCCTGATCGGCCAGACGTTCGAGAAGTTCATCGAGGGATTTCCGGCCGAAGTTGCGGATGTTGAGCATGGCGTCTTCGCCTTCTTGCAAACGGAGCAACACATCCCCGACGTTGGTCAGGCCCGCCCGTTTGAGGCTATTGAAGGCGCGCACACTCAAATCCAAATCCTCGATGGGGATCTCAGCGATATGGCTGGGAATGGGCGAACTCGATTCTTCCTCCGTCTCATACGAGAGATCCAGGCCACCGATGAGGGAGAAGAGGTTCACCAGAATGCGGACGGATTCGGTCAGGGCGTCCTCGGGGTGCATGGCGCCATCCGTCCAGATTTCCAGCACCAGGCGGTCGAAATCGGTGTGGCCTCCCACGCGCGTGGGTTCCACCGTGTAGTTCACCCGGCGAACCGGACTGAAGATGGCGTCGATGGGGATTTCGCCGATAGGGAGCTTGGGGCGGCTTTCATCCTCGGCGGGAAGATACCCTTTGCCCATCTCCACCGTCAGTTCGATATCCACTTCCGCGTCCGGCGAGTCGAGGGTCAGCAACTCCAGGTCGGGGTTGATGATCTCGACCTCGGGCGGGGCGTTGAGGTCAGCCGCGGTGATGGTGCCCGGGCCTTTTTTATGGACGAAAATCCGTGCGGGCTCGTTGCGATGCATACGCAATCGCAATTGCTTGAGACGGAGGATAAGCTGGGTGGTGTCCTCGCGCGCGCCTTCGATGACCGAGAATTCATGATAAACACCGGCAATGCGCATGGACGTCACGGCCGCGCCCGGCAGGGCCGAGAGCAACACGCGGCGCAGAGCATTGCCCAGGGTAATCCCGAAGCCACTCTCCAGCGGCCCAATCTCAAAGCGGGCGTATTTCTCCGTGCTAACGGTTTTTTCGACTTTAGGCAAAACAGTTTGTAATTCCTGAGTAATCACGTGGAGCCTCCGTGAGGGGATGCCCGGTTTCAAAGCCAACCGGGATACGAGCATGCCGGCGTGGCATCACCGTGTTTGAAGCTGCCGAGGGGCCGCGGGTTAGCGGCTGTAGAACTCGACAATGAGCTGCTCGTTGATGGGCACGTCCTGGATATCCTCACGCTCGGGCAAGGCAACCACCGTGGCGGTCATGTTCGCGACATCGACATCCAACCACTTGGGCGGGGTCTGCCGCTGACCGAACTCCTCCGCCAGGTCTTTGAAGTAGCGCTTCTTGCGGCTGGTTTCCTTGACGCCAATGATATCGCCCGGCCGCACTGAATAGGACGCGATATCCACTTTACGGCCGTTGACAGTGATATGACCATGCGTGACCAGCTGGCGGGCCTGGGCCCGGGAACTGGCGAGCCCCATGCGATAAACCACATTATCCAGACGACGTTCCAGCAATTGCAGGAGCGCCGTACCGGTCATGCCCTTGGCCTTGACCGCCTGGCGGAAGTAGCGCCGGAACTGACGTTCATAAACGCCATAGATGCGGCGCACCTTTTGTTTTTCGCGCAGCTGCCGGCCAAAGTCCGAGACTTTGCGGCGCGAGCGCCGGGTCGGACCATGTTGGCCGGGTGGGTAATTTCGACGTTCAATGGCGCACTTGGGCGTGAAGCAGCGTTCTCCCTTCAAATACAGCTTCATGCCCTCGCGACGGCACAATTTACAAACAGCATCGGTATAACGGGCCATTAACTACAATTTCCTCCAACTTGAACGCAAGTGTGGGTTTGACGGTTGGGTATATCCAGTAAGCCGGGCCGGGTCGGGGTGTCAGGCCACGACCGCGGGAGACCGGCCAGCATACCAGTTTAGACGCGGCGTTTCTTGGGCGGGCGGCAGCCGTTGTGGGGCAAGGGGGTCACGTCGGTGATCTCCACGACGGTGAACCCCTCGCTCATCAGGGTGCGGATGGCCGCCTCACGGCCCGGGCCTGGGCCTTTCACAAACACCTGTAATTCCCGCACGCCATATTCCCGAGCCTGGCGCGCGACATTGCGCCCTGCCATCTGGGCGGCATAGGGCGTGCTTTTGCGCGAGCCCTTGAAGCCCGAGCTGCCCGCGCTGGCCCAGCAGAGCACATTGCCATCGGTGTCGGTAATGGTGATGATGGTGTTATTGTACGTTGCCTGGATGTGCGCCTGTGCCAGGGGTACCTGGCGGCGGACTTTCTTTTTGGCGCTGCGGCGACGGGGATTTCTAGCCATGGGGGGTTACTCCGGTTGTCCAGGATTTCGGTAATCGATATGAAGTCATCTCGGTGAAAAGCGATCGGGCCCATGGCGCGTGGAAAACGTGCCATGTTGCCCCTGGCACCCACTTACTTGCGAGCACGCTTGCGGCCGGGCACGGTCTTGCGGGGGCCGCGCTTGGTGCGGGCGTTGGTGCGGGTGCGCTGACCACGCACGGGCAGGTTCATGCGATGCCGACGCCCACGATAGCTGCCGATCTCGATGAGACGCTTGATGTTCATCTGCACCTCGCGGCGCAGATCACCTTCCACAATGTAATTGCGGTCGATCACATCGCGCAGCTTCGCGATCTCTTCAGGTGTGAGGTCATACACGCGCTTGTTTTCAATGCCGGTCTTTTCCAGAATCTCTTTGGCGGTGGAACGACCGATACCATAAATGTAAGTCAGGGCGATCTCCAACCGCTTGTCGCGGGGAATATCGACGCCAGCAATACGAGCCATACTTCCTCCGGGAATTCGGTAAGCCGTAATCAGTAAACAGTAATCAGTAAAAGGTTGGCGTCAGTGGTCAGAGGGTTGGATCAGTTTTAATGCACTGATTATTGATGACTGACCACTGATTACTTGACAAATCAGCCCTGGCGCTGCTTATGCTTGGGATTGGAGCAAATCACACGCACAACGCCACGGCGACGGATGATCTTGCAATTATCGCACATTTTTTTGACAGAAGGTCGGACTTTCATGTTCGTATCTCCTCGGGGGTCCGTCCATGCTCTTAGAGGACGGTCATGATCAACGGGTCGCCATCGGTGACGGCGAGAGTGTGTTCGAAATGGGCGCTGAGGGAACCATCCTGGGTGCGCACGGTCCAGCCATCGGCATCCAATTGGGTGAGCCAATGGCCCGCGGCCACCATGGGCTCCAACGCGAAGGTCATGCCCGCACGCAGGCGCAGCCCCGTGCCAGGCCGACCGTAATTCATGATCCGCGGGGGCTCATGCATCTCTCGGCCCACACCATGCCCACCGTACTCGCGAATGATCGCGAAGCCACGGCTTTCGACATAGGCCTGGATCGCGGCGGAGATGTCGCCGAGCCGATGGCCTGCCCGGGCCTGGTCGATACCAGCCCATAACGCGCCTTCGGTGACATCCAGCAACGCGCGGGCCTCCTTCCCGATGTGCCCCACCGGGTAGGTCCAGGCGGAATCACCCACCCAACCGCGGTAGGTTGCGCCCACATCGATGCTGACGATGTCGCCCTCTTTCAGGAACCGATGAGGGCTGGGGATGCCATGAACGATCTCGTCGTTTATTGAGGTGCAAATGCTGGCTGGAAAGCCACGATAGCCCAGAAAGGTCGGGGTCGCACCATGGCTGCGGATGATATCTTCGGCGATCGCGTCGAGTTCCGCGGTGGAGACGCCCGGACGCACCGCCCGCCGCATGGCTTCATGCACGCGAGCCACGATCCGGCCCGCTTCTCGCATCAACGCCAGCTCACGGGCGTCGCGCAAAACGATCCCGGCAGCCTTTTTGCCCTGCCCGGACAAATATCGAATCATACTACATCTGGGCCTGTTTTACCAAAAACCATGTTAAGGTTTGTGGCCTCCGCGCCAGGCCCGCTACTTAATGAAGCCTTCGTAGTGGCGCATGAGAAGCTGCGCTTCCAACTGCTTCATGGTATCGAGGACGACGCCCACGACGATCAGCAGGCCCGCGCTGGTGATGAGCAGGGCGGAGTTGCTCAGCGAAGGTTGACGCAACACCAGGCTTACCAGCCAGGGAAGAATGGCCACGAAGCCCAGGAAAAGCGCGCCCACCAAGGTGATGCGGTTGACGACCTTGTTCAGGTACTCTTCGGTGCGTTTACCGGGACGAATGCCCGGGATATAGCCGCCCTGGCGTTGCAGGCTTTCGGGGATGTTTTGTTGCTGGAAGATGACCGCGGTGTAGAAGAATGTGAAAGCCACCACCAGGATGAAGTAGGCGATCCAATAGGCCGTGCTGCCGATGGAGAAGTTCACCGTCAGGAACTCGGCGATGCTCCGCAGCCAGGGAACGGAGGAGTTCACAAACGCACTGGCCACGGTGCTGGGGAAGATGAGCAAGGTGCTGGCAAAAATGAGCGGGATCATTCCTGCGCTGTTGACGCGGATGGGAATGTAGCTGCTCTGGCCGCCCACCATCATCAACCGGTTGCCACGCATGGTGCGCACACGCTTACCATAGCGCACCGGGATGCGTCGTTGTCCTTCCTGCACATAGACGATGAGAAAGACCGTGGCGATGGTAACAATCGCAAAGATGATCGTGAGGAATACACCGTTGGTACTGGCCAACAACGCATTGATCCGTGGCCACATCTGGCTAACGATGCCGCCGAAGATGATCAGCGACACACCGTTCCCCACACCATCCTGGGTGATGAGGTTACCCAGCCACAAGGCGATGAAAGAACCAGTCAGCAAAGCGATCAACACGCCCAACGTCAGCAGGGGCGCTGTGGTAAAGCCAAACCTGGGCAAAATGGGGGTGCCAAAGGTCCCGCCGGACATGAGCGCAGCGGTGCCAAACCCTTGCAGCAGGGCCAGGGGAATGGTCAGATACGTGGTGTATTGATTGATCTTCTGACGACCCGCGTCTCCATCCTTGGCGATCTCTTCCAGCTTGGGGATAATGGGCACCAGAAGCTGCATGATAATGGAGGCGGTGATGTAGGGATAGACCCCCATGGCCATGATGGAGAAGCGGGAAAGGGCACCGCCACTGAGCATATCGAACATGTTGGCCAGGTCATGTTGCATGATCTGGCCCAGGGCCTCGCGGTCCACGCCCGGCACCGGGATCTGGGCCAGGACGCGATAAAGCAGGAGGATCCCCAGGGTGAAGAGGATCTTCTTCCTGAGTTCGGGCAGAAGGAACGCGCTACGTAACGCTGTGAGCATAAAGCTTGCCTCCGAAGATGGCTCACGCAAAAGCGCCTGGGAGGTTCATCCCCGCGCTTTTGCGTGAGATCAGGTCAGGGGGAGGATTTCGACCGAGCCCCCCGCAGCTTCGATCTTGGCCCGGGCAGTCTTGGAAAAGCGATGGGCTTTCACCGTCAGGGCGATTTCCAGCTCACCATCACCCAAGATGACCACGGGCCCGCCGTTCTTGCGGATGATGCCGCGGGCGATGAGGGCCTCGGGGGTCACCTCCTCGCCGGCTTCAAAGTCTTGTGCCAGCGTGCCCACGTTCACCGGCTGATATTCGATGCGGTTGATGTTGCGGAAACCGCGAATGTGGGGCAAACGACGGAACAGGGGGAGCTGCCCACCCTCGAAGTAGGGGCCCTTGCTGCCGCCGGAACGGGCGTTCTGGCCCTTGGTGCCGCGCCCCGCGGTCTTGCCTTTGCCCGCCGCGATACCGCGCCCCACCCGGGTGCGCTTCTTGCGGGAGCCGCGTGCAGGTTTCAGATCGTGCAGGTTCATGCTTCTTTCTCCTCCACCGTGACGAGATGCTGCACTTTGTACAGCATGCCTCGGATCACCGGGGTGTCATCGTGTTCGACCACATCGCCCAGGCGGCGCAGGCCCAAGGCCCGAATCGTGCCGCGATGCTTTTTGCTGTAGCCGATCACGCTCTTTTTGTACGTGATGATCAGTTTCTTGTGCTCGCTCATCTGTTATCGCTCCAGATGATCCTGAATCCAATGGGGCTGCACCTTGGCCAGGGGAACGCCACGACGCTTGGCCACCATTTCGGGAGATTGCAGTTCGGACAGGGCCTTGTACGTGGCCTTGACCACGTTCAGGACATTGTTGCTGCCCAGGGATTTGGTGAGGATGTCGCTGATGCCCGCGGCCTCCAACACCGCGCGCACGCCGCTGCCCGCGATGACCCCGGTACCGGGGGAGGCGGGGCGCAGCATGACCCGGGCCGCATTGAACTTGGCGGTGATCTCGTGGGGGATGGTGGTGCCCACCATGGGGACGGTGATCAGGTTCTTGCGAGCCTGTTCCGAGCCCTTGCGGATGGCTTCGGGCACTTCGCGGGCCTTGCCTACGCCCACGCCCACGCGGCCTTTGCCATCGCCCACCACCACGACGGCGCGGAATCCGAAGCGGCGGCCCCCCTTCACCACCTTGGCGGTGCGGGTCAGGTCCACCACACGCTCTTCGAATTCGTCCTGAATCTCTGGTTTGCGACTGCGATCATTTCTCGGCGCCATAATGATTTCCTTCCTTGGTTAGAACTTCAGTCCTGCTTCGCGGGCGCCTTCGGCCAGGGCCTTAACACGACCATGGTAGGGGAAGCCACCCCGGTCGAAGACGACGGTTTCGATGCCGACCGCTTTCGCGCGTTCGGCAGCATGCTTGCCAACGATCCTGGCGATTTCGGTTTTGGTTTTACCCTGCAATTCGCCAGCCAGATCCGGGTCGAGGGACGATGCCGCGGCCAGGGTGCGACCGGTGGGTTCGGCTTCGTCATCGATAAATTGCACATAAATGTGCTTCAGGCTGCGATACACGGCCATGCGAGGGCGTTCCGCGGTGCCGGAGATGCGCTTGCGCACCCGGCGATGGCGACGAATACGGGCGATACGACGGGGATGCGTTTTCATAGTCGGACTCCTTTTTACTTCTTGCCAGCCTTTCCGGCTTTCATGCGTACGTGTTCGCCACGATAACGAATGCCCTTCCCTTTGTAGGGTTCGGGCGGACGCAGCGCCCGGATCTTGGCGGCGACTTCGCCCACCAGTTCCTTATCGATGCCTTTCACGGTAAAGGCACGCCCATTTTTGGCGACCTCGAACGTGATGCCTTCCGGAGGCTCGATGAGCACCGGGTGGGAGAAGCCCAGACTCAGGTCCAGCGCATTCCCTTTCAGGATGGCACGATAGCCTGTGCCCACCAGCTCCAGCTCCTTCTGGAAACCCTGGCTGACGCCGATGACCATATTGGCCAACAGCGAGCGGGTCAACCCATGCAGCGCCTTGTGATGACGCTGATCCGTGGGCCGGGTGACCACGATCTGGCCATCCTTGATCTCGATGGTCATGTCGGGGTGGAAGGTGCGAGTCAACTCGCCCTTGGGCCCCTTGACCGTCACTTGGTTGTTCTTACCGATTTCCACGGTGACTTTTTCGGGGATGTCAATCGGTTTTCTGCCGATACGGGACATGGATTTCCTCCAAACGATATCGCAGTGACAGTGCATCTCGGCGGGAACCACCGCATCCCTGTCAGCTGCCAGATTTTACCAGACGTAGCAGATCACTTCGCCCCCGACCCCCTCGCGACGGGCCTGTCGGCCGGTCATCACGCCTTTGGAGGTGGAGACAATGGCGATGCCCAGGCCACTGCGGACCCAAGGGATGTCGTGACGGCCCGCATAGATGCGACGGCCAGGTTTGCTCACGCGCTGCAGGCCGCCGATGACAGGCTTGCCTTCCTCGTCATATTTGAGGTGGATGCGCAGGGTGGGCTGGGGCTTGTGCACATCCTGCAGGTCATACCCGCGGATGAAGCCCTCTTCCTTCAAGATCCGGGCGATCTCCAATTTCATTTTGGAGCTGGGCATGGAAACCGTTTTGTGCCGGGCCATGCCCGCGTTGCGGATGCGGGTGAGCATATCCGCAATAGGATCGGTCATCATAGAGGCGTACTCCTGTTTCGATAATGATGTTGTCGCCGTTTACTAAAACTCGTAAAACCAACGTTGGATGAGGTTTCAACGGGCGTAATGCGTAATACGTAATCCGTGAGGTCGTTACGCATCACGAAATCGGCTTCTCGTGCCAGTCTGGCAGGCAAGCCGTCTTTGCAGACCAACGTGCAGTTGCTGAGCGTTTACCAGCTCGACTTGACCACGCCGGGAATGTTGCCGCGCAGGGCTTCATGACGGAAGCAGATGCGGCACAGATCGAACCGGCGCATGTAGCCGCGAGGCCGACCGCAGATCTTGCAGCGATTGCGGACGCGCACCTTGTATTTGCGGCGCTGTTCACGATAGATCATGCATTTCTTGGCCATGGAATCTCTGAACTCCTTTGGGGAGAAGGGGATTAGGATGGGCGTTGGGGCGGATGGGCACCCGAGCCTGTGCTTCGCTCCTACCGTTTTTTGAAGGGCATACCGAGCAGACGCAGCAATTCGCGTCCCTCTTCGTCGGTCTTCGCGGTGGTGACGATGGTGATGCCCATGCCCCGGATCTTATCGATGCTGTCGTAATCCACTTCGGGGAATACGAGCTGTTCCTGCAGGCCCAGGCTGTAGTTGCCATGCCCGTCGAACGCGTCGGGGCTGACGCCCTGGAAGTCGCGCTGGCGGGGCAAAGCGATGTTCATCAGCCGGTCCAGAAAATCCCACATGCGCCGACCACGCAAAGACACGCTGACACCGATAGGATTGCCCTCGCGCAGCTTGAAGGTGGCGATGGACTTGCGGGCACGGCGGATGACGGGCTTCTGGCCGGTAATCACCGCCAGGTCATTGGACGCGTACTCTAGGGCCTTGGGGTTCTGCAACGCTTCACCCAGGCCGATGTTCACGGACACGCGCACAATCCGCGGCACCTGCATCACATTTTTATAGCCGAAGCGTTCCATCATGGCGGGAACGACTTCTTTTTCATAGCGTTCTTTCA
>DRQW01000188.1 GCA_011371305.1 Anaerolineae bacterium
AGCAGTCCAACGGCTGGCTTGCCAGCGCCGATACGGACGAAAATCGTGGGCGGTAACCCGGTACACCTGGAAACCAGGAAACCAGGGAAACCGGGCCGATTCGCTCACCCCGGTCTACCGGTCTACCGGTTTCCCGGCCTACCGAATCTATTTTCATAGCAGGAGGTCTGTGTATGCCCGGCGCCACCGCAGAATACACCTTCGATCTGGATCAGGTCTTGGAGGAAGTACGACGCGCCCTGGAACAGCGGGATTTCGCGCGCGCGGTTGCCATTCTGGAGGATCTTCGCCCGGCCGATCAGGCGGAACTCTTCGCGGATTTGAGCGATGAAGAACAGCGCTCTCTATTGACTCATCTCCCTCCAGGGGAATCCGCGGATATCCTCGAAGAACTGGATGATGAGCAGGCGCTGGAAGTGGCGCGCGAACTGCCCGACGAGGAACTGGTTTCCATCATGGATGAGATGGAGCCGGATGAGGCAGCCGACCTGCTGGGAGATATGCAGCCGGAGCGGGCCAGACGCCTGTTGGAGGAACTGGAGGACCCGGACGAGGTCCGCCCCCTGTTGCTACATCCCGACGAAACCGCGGGCGGGCTGATGACCTCCGAATTCCTCGCCCTGCGGCGGCGCATGACCGCGGCCGAAGCCATCGAGGCCATCCGCCAATGGCAGCCCGAGGCCGAGACCATCTACTATCTGTTTGTGGTGGATCGCTACGGTCGGCTGGTGGGCGTGGTCAATCTGCGCCAGCTCATTGTGGCCGATCCCAACGCGCTCATCCAGGATATCATGGATGAGGATGTCATCTATGTCACCGCGGACACGGATCAGGAGGAGGTGGCCCGGCTCATGGCCCGCTACGACCTCATTGCCCTGCCCGTGGTGGATGAGAACAAGATTCTGCTGGGCGTCATCACCTTCGATGACCTGGTGGATGTGTTGGAAGAGGAAGCCACCGAAGACCTGCAGCGCTACGGCGGCGCCGAGCCCCTGGAGCGGCCTTACCTCGACACCCCGCCTCTGGTCATCACTAAGAAACGCATCGGCTGGCTGCTCATCCTCTTCCTCACGGCCACCCTCACGGGGTCGGTGATGAAGCTGTTCGAGGATGAGATCCAGGCCATGGTGGCGCTGACCTTGTTCGTGCCCCTGCTCATCGGCACGGGCGGGAACGCAGGCTCCCAGACCACGGCCACCATTATCCGCGAGCTGGCCACAGGCAACGTGGAGCCGCGCGACGCGTTCCGGGTGTGGTGGCACGAAGCCCGGGTCGCCATCCTGCTGGGCCTGGGCATGGCCATCCCCGCGTTCATCCGCGCCATCACCTGGGTGGATAATCCCATGCTGGCCCTGACCGTGTCGGTGGCCATCGTCGTGCTCGTGCTATGGGCCACGGGAGTGGGCTCCCTGCTGCCTCTGGTCGCGGCCAAGCTGGGCATCGACCCGGCCCTCGTCTCGGGCCCGCTCATGAGCACTATGGTGGACGCCACGGGCCTGCTCATCTACTTCTCCATCGCCAAGGTGCTGCTGGGGTTATAACACCGTGCTTCACACTACCCCTTCCCACACAACCTGCCTGTTTACGTTGATTTTCTTTGGGGATTGACAATCGTCCAGGGAGAGCCTATAATGGAAGTGTCAAATCCAACGTATGACCCGGGGGAGCTGGGGTGAGCCCGGCTGAGAGGGTGGCCGCTATCCGCCACCGACCCCTGAACCTGATCCGGGTAATGCCGGCGTAGGGAGAAGGTTGACCCAAGGCATCATGGAACCGTCTGCCTGCCCGGCAGGCGGTTTTTTCTTTGACCAATGCGCATCATTCTCTTTGCCAACGGTGAACTTCCTTTCCCCGACCATGCCCGCGCGTGCATCCGGCCCGATGATTTTATCCTCTGCGCGGATGGCGGCGCACGTCATGCCATGAACCTGGGCCTGACGCCCGACTACGTGGTCGGCGATTTCGACAGCCTGGAAAGTACCGAGCTGCTTCGGTTGAGTCGCGATGGCGCGGTGCTCGATTCCCATCCCCGGGATAAGGACGCGACGGACCTGGAGCTGGCCCTGCAGGTGGCACGCACCTTCGCACCCGAGGAAATCATCCTGCTGGGCGCGCTGGGGGGCCGATTGGACCAGACCCTGGCGAATATCCTCCTCCTGGCGCATCCCGACTATGCCGACCTGCCTGTGACCCTGGTCAATGGTCCGGAGCGGGCATGGGTCGTGCGGGATGCGATCACCGTGCAGGGGCAACCGGGCGATATCCTCTCGGTCATCCCCCTCACCCCCGATGTCTCGGGCCTGACCTATCATCATGGATTGCGATGGGTGCTGACCGACGCGACGTTGCCCTTTGGCAGCAGCCAGGGGGTGAGCAATGAACTGGTCGCGGAGGAAGCTCGTCTGAGCCTGAGAACGGGTGCGGTCCTCGTCATCCATCGCGATGCAACCTTTCCCCGGTGAACCACAAGCCTTGCTGAATCCTTTCCCCTCTGGAGGTTTCCCATGAAACGTCTCCTCCCAATTCTGATCTTCATCTTTTTGCTCAGCTTCGCTCTGGCCGCATGTGCACAGCAGCCCCCCACCGCGGGCATGCCCACCCCCATCGAAGGAGGCGGCCAACCCATCCCCCCAAAAGAAACGCCCACCCAGGCTCCCGCCAGCACCGAGGTGACCCTGGTCACCCATGACAGTTTCGATGCCAGCGACGAGGTGTTGCAGAAGTTCACCGATGAGACCGGCATCAAAATTAACATCCTCAAGGCGGGCGACGCGGGCGAGATGTTGAACACCCTGCTCCTTTCCAAAGATGCGCCCCTGGGCGATGTGGTGTTCGGCATTGACAACACCTTCATGAGCCGGGCGTTGGAAGGTGGGCTGTTTACGGCGTATGCATCCCCCCACCTGGCCGATATCCCCGACAAGTTTAAGCTGGACCCGGAACACCGGCTGTTGCCCATGGATTTCGGTTACGTGACCCTGAACTATGACATCGCCTGGTTCCAGGAAAAGGGCCTGGCTCCGCCCACGGACATTGAGGACCTGCTCAAGCCCGAATACAAGGGCCTGACCGTGGTGCAGAATCCGGCGAGCTCTTCGCCCGGGCTGGCTTTTATGCTGCTGACGGTGTGGCGGTTTGGGGAAATGGGAGAATACACCTATCTGGATTTCTGGCGTGATCTGAAAAAGAACGATGTGCTGGTTACCGATGGGTGGAGTGACGCGTACTTCGGGTATTTCACCGTCGGTTCGGGCGGCGAAGGGGATCGGCCCATTGTGGTCAGTTACTCTACCAGCCCCGCGGCCGAGGTGTTTTTCAACGACCTGCCCGAGCCTCCTACGGCCAGCGTGAACACGCCGGGCAACAGCTTCGAGCAGGTGGAGTTCATCGGCATCCTCGCCAAGAGCGAGAAGCAAGAGGCCGCGCGCAAGCTGGTGGATTTCATGCTCAGTCCGACCTTCCAGGAAGA
>DRQW01000189.1 GCA_011371305.1 Anaerolineae bacterium
ACCAGGCCGAAGACGATAAGGGCCGTGGGCAATAGCAATCGCCAAGCCAATCTCGCTTCTTGCGCTTGCAAAGAAGACCATCGCCGTTTCGAGTAATTTTTCACCGCCTCTGGGGATGCGGACATGACCTCCCTCCTTTCAAAGCAGTCCGATGGCAGACATGCCTGTGCCGATACGGATGAAAATGGCGGGCTGTGTAGCCCTGTAGACCGGTAAACCAGGAAACCTGGAAACCAGGGAAACCGGGCCGATTCGCTCTCCCACCCGGTCTACCGGTCTACCGGTTTCCTGGTCTACCAAATCTATTTTCATAGCAGTCCGACGGCGGGCCACCCCGCGCCGATACGGACGAAAATGAGAACGCAGATGACACGGATGCTTCGCATCGCAGATTTTCGCAGATGATTTTCACAGATTTTTTCTTTTTATCTGCGTTTATCCATTTCAATCTGCGTCATCTGCGTCCTCCAAATCTTATTTTCATAACAGGGGAGCCCGGCTTTTGGGCCAGACTCCCCTGAGAACGTGGCGATGGTTACTGGTTCTTGCGGTCCTGGTAGAGCTGCTCCACTTGCTGTTGCAGCCATTCGGCCGCGGTTTCGGGCGTCATGCTGCCATCCAGGGCGATGTTGGCGATGGCCTGCGGGATGAGCAATCGGCCTTCGATATCGCCGATGACCGCGCGCTGGGTGGCATCGTAGCCGGGCTTGAACAGCCAGCGCTGCATGGTGTCATACCCGTTGGCGATCTGGTCTAGGGTTTCGGGATCATACTCCTTGAAGAAGGGGCTCAGGTCCTTCCATTCGGCCACGGCGCTCTTGAGCACGGGCACTTTGCCAAAGGGGGCCAGGGCCAGGATGTCCTTGTAATTCTCGCCGGTGAGGAAGAACTTGACCACATCCTGAGCCACCGGGTCCGCGCCCTGCATGATGCCCAGGGTCACGAGCTGGCCATAGGTGGCGGAAGCGCCGCTGGGGCCTTCCAGTTTGGGCGCGAAGCCCGTCTTCTTGGCCAGGTCCGGCACCGCGATCTGAATCTTGCCGCCGCCTTCTGTGCCCGAGCCTTCCACCAGGTCGTCCATGATGTAGGTGGAATAGAACAGCATGCCGGCCTGGTCCAGCTCGTAAGCCTCGCGGGCGCCGCGCCAGTATTGCGGGCCAGGGGGCGCGCAGCGCTGCAGGCTGGTGTAGAAGCGCAGGGTTTCCACCATCTCGGGTGTATTCATCGAGACGTTGCCATTCTCATCAAACGGCCACACGTTGTTGGAGATGGCAAACTGCTCGAAGACCTGATGGGGATAATTTTGACCGGGATCGGTGGGCAGGGTCAGGGCATAGAGCAGGTTCCCCGTGCCGGGCAGCTTGTCGCAGGCCTCATCCAACACATCCCAACTGGTGGGGGCAGGCAACCCCGCCAGTTCGAACATGTCTTTGCGATACCAGATGGCCTGGATCCAGCCGTCGTAAGGCACGGCCGCGTACTTGCCGGTGGCAGGGTCCTTCACCATCTCCAGCGGCCCGGCCCGGAAGTCATCCATGCCGATGCTCTCGATGACCGCGCTGGCCGCGTCCTCATCCAGGATGCCATCCGCGGCAAAGGCCGAGACGCGCTCGACGCCCATGCGCACGATGTCGGGCAGGCGGTTGGCGGCCCGGGCCGTGGCGATCCGCTGCGAGATGCCGCCTTCTTCGATGGGCACAATGCGAATCTCCACATCGGGATGCTCTTCCATGTAGCGCTTGGCCACCGCCTCATACACATCGACGCGCTTCTCCTCATTGTCCGTGGTCCAGAACTCCACCACAGTTCGTTCCGTGGGCGTGGCCGGCACCACCACCGTCTTCTCCACCACGACTGTCTTCTCCACCGGCACCTCCACGGTCTTTTCCACCACCTGGGTAACAACCACCGTCTTCACCTTTTCAATGACCTGAGGTGTGGGGGTGGCCTGGGAACAGGCCATCAGCATCACGGCCATGATCACAAGGATAGTCACAAGCACGAGCAATCTCTTCATTTTTCCACTCCTTGAGGGGTGAATTGAAAGGTTGGAGGAATCGATAGCACAACATCATTCGCCACAGGATTGGCGAACGATGAGTTGTGGCGTGAGGAGAATCTGACGGGTTTCGAGGGGTTTTCCCTGGATGATTTGAATGAGCATCTCCGTGAGCATCCGCCCGATCTTGTAGATGGGCTGATGCACGGTGGTCAGGGGAGGGTGCGCGGTCTCGGCCATGGGGATGTCGTCGAACCCGGCGATGGCCACATCCCGCCCCACGCGTAGGCCCAATTGCATGGCCGCGTTCATGGCGCCGAAGGCCATGAGATCATTGCCCGCGATGATGGCGGTGGGGCGCTGAGCAGCCTGTAACAGCTCCAACGCCCGAGCTTTTCCGCTGCCCTGGGTGAGATCGCCGAAGACGAGCCAGGATTCGGGCAAAGCCAGGCCCGCCTCCTGCAGCGCCTCCTGCACCCCACGCAAGCGGTCTCGGGCGAAGGTGTATTCCAGGGGCGGGGAGATATACGCGATGCGTTGATGCCCCAGCCCCACCAGATGCGCCACCAGCTTCTTCATCCCGGCCGCGCCATCCTCATCGACGAAAGGATAGTCGAGATTCCCTTCTGTGCGCCCAAACGCGACAAAAGGCGCCCCCACCTCTCGCAAGTAATCGATCCGCGGGTCCTGACAGCGGGTGCGCACCACAATGAACCCATCCACCTGACGCCCCATTACCTTCTTACGATACACCTCCAGCTCTTTTTCCCCTGGCGGCTGGGTGGAAACAAGCAAATCGTAGCCGTGTTCCCCCGCGGTGTTGCCGATGCCCGCCAGAAATTCGCTGAAGAAGGGATCCGAGAAACGAGGACCATAGGTGGGCAAAATAAAACCCAACGTGTCGGTGCGCTGCTTTTGTAAGCGCTGCGCCAACAGGTTGGGCATATAACCCATCTCCTCGGCCACGCGCACGATCATCGCCCGGGTCTCCTCGCTGACGTCGTTGTAGCCGTGAAGTGCGCGCGACACCGTGGTAATGGATTTGCCAGTGCGCCTGGCAATGTCCTTGATGGTGACGGGCATGGCAGTCCCCTTGGCAGCAGAGATGAGGAACAAAAACGTTTTGGGTGTGCTCTCATTGTAATCCAAAACGTTTTGGATGTCAATAGATTTTTCATCCCAAATCGCTATGAACATGGTGGAATAGATGAAAATAATCTCCGGCCACGTGGGCGCGGGAAGCCGATCC
>DRQW01000190.1 GCA_011371305.1 Anaerolineae bacterium
CTGCGTCCAGCGCGTCTGCGGCAACCTGGCCGTAGGCCAGCGCGAAGCTAATGCCTTCCCCCAACAGGGGATCGACGCCCGCGGCGTCACCGGCCAGGAGCACGCGCGGGCGGGAGAGGATATCGCCCGGTGCGAGCCAATGGATGGGGTGACCTTGAAGGGCTTGTTGCTCTAGGGGAATGCCTCGCTGGCTCAGCATGTGACTTAATGCGCGAGGAAGAGTCGGACGGGAACGTTCTAAATGAAACCGGCTGTGAAAGATGCCCCGGTTGATGCGGCGTCCCTGGGTCCCGGGCGTGGGAAAATCCCAATAATACCCCTCCACCCCAAGATCCAACACACTCCAATCGAAAATAGCCCTGCCATGGGCGAGGGCTTCCTCATTTGGCCCCGGCGGGGTGATGACTTCTAACAGCAAAGCCTTACGACCTGGCCCCCATCCCAGCCTGCGGCGCACCACGCTGTTGGCGCCGTCGGCCGCGACCACCGCGCGCGCTCGAAACCGACCCCAACGGGTCCATACATCCACGCCCCCCTCATCGATCCGCACGTCCACCACAGCTTGGCCTTGCAGGATCGTCACTCCCCGGGCCTGGACTTCGGCTGCCAGCCAGGCATCGAATGCATCGCGGGAAACGACAACGAACGCGGGATTGCTTTCCAGTTTGTATGCCAGGTCGTTATAGCGGAAGATCACTTCCCGCACGGGGATGTGCGCCGATGCAAGAGCGAGGTGGAGACTGCGCAAGATATCCAGACCCGGGCGGGTGATGCCGCCGCCACACAGTTTGGGGCGAGGATAGCGGGCTTTTTCCAACAGGAGGATACGTTTCGCCCAGGCCGGGTCTTTTTGGACCAAATGGAGCGCGGTGGAGAGCCCCGCGGGCCCGCCGCCAACAATGATCACATCGGCGTCTTTCCTGGAAATTTGATGGTTCCCGGGCATGTTCATTCCAGATTCCCCAATACCTGGCCCAGTTCGGGGGTATCGTCGGGATGCTGGCGTCGTTCTTCACGCAGACGCCGGGCTTCATCCAACCGCTGTTGTCGCAAAATCTTGATGCCGTAGATCAAGACGATAAGCAACAGGGCCAGGATGGCCAGCTCGACCATCATCAACTCGAACGCCCTTTCAGCCACCTGAAAGTCGCCCGAAATCACGCGCGATCCCTCCGCGGTGATGATCAACACCCGACGCACCACGGAGATAAGTCCCACAATGAGAAAAGGCTCGCTGGAAAGCCGCCGCTGCATCACCGATATCTTCACCATCTGCATGATCTCAGCCAGCATGGAGATGAGGAGCAGGCCATCCAGGATCTGAAGCACGTCCAGAGGAACGCGCCCTTGCACCCATGGCACGATGTAGGACATCCACAGTTGCCCCAAACCGCCCAGCGCGGCGATGAGCAACGTCAGTCCGACGAGCACATAGATGAAGGTTTCCGACTTGTTCCAAAGCGCTGTAAGCATCAGCAAAATGCGAGAGGGTTGCTCTTCTTTCATGGGTTTCTCCCGGCACAATGGATTCCAGCGCGAGGGGAATTATCCGTTTCTTGAAGCAGGGTTGGAGGCGGGCTGTACGCCCGGCAACGTGAACCAAAACCGGGCGCCCTGGCCCGGCGCACTCGCTACGCCGATCACGCCCCCTTGCGCCTCGATGAGATGGCGGGCGATGGTCAGCCCCAAGCCCGAACCGCCCTGGTCCCGCGAGCGGGATGCATCCGCTCGCCAGAACCGCTCGAAGACATGGGCTTGCTCCTCGGGCGTGAGGCCAGGGCCGGTGTCTTCCACCGCGATTTCTACCCCTACCTGCCCATCGGGCAACGAGGCTGGGCGGGCGGTGATGCGCACCCAGCCGCCCGCGGGCGTGTGGCGCAAGGCATTGGAAAGGAGGTTGTAGAGGACCTGTCGCACCCTGTCGATGTCCGCCCAGATGGCGGGGAGAGCGGGCGCGATATCCGCCTCCAGGCGAATCCCCTTCTCCCTGGCCGCATCCTGGAAGACAGCCTCGGCCTGGGCCACCAGCGCCCTGGCGTCCACTTCAGCGGGATGCAGGCTAAGTTGCCCCGCTTCAGCCTGGGTGAGCGCACGCAAATCATTCACCAGCCGGGCCAGGGTCAGGGTTTCATCGTACACCTGGGCGATCTCGGCTTTTGTCAGGGGATAAACACCATCGAGCAGGGCTTGGAGATTCCCTTGCATCACGGTCAGGGGGGTGCGCAATTCATGGGCAATATCCGCGATCATCTGTCGGCGCAGCGCCTCGGACCGTTCCAGTTCCTGAGCCATCTCATTAAAAGCGGCCATCACTTCGGAGACTTCTTCGCTGCCGGAAACCGGCACCCGCTGGCTGAGATCGCCCTGGGAAAGCGCGCGGGCGGCACGGGCCAGACGGGAGAGAGGCGCAGAAAGCTGTCGGGCCACGAGAAAACCTAAAATCAGGGCCAGGATCGCGGCCAACACCCCCGCCCATAGCAACGATTGCGTGATCAAATCCAGGAAAGCTGCCTCCGCCCGGCCTTGCCCCTCCCCCGCGCCCGGTATCACCATCAGATACCCGACGGTCTGGTCATTCACAACGATGGGAATGGCCTGACGCCTTTGGGCGGTGGAAATCCTCGCTGGCGCGCTTCCGGTCTCATCATAGACTACCCGGCCCGATGCATCGGCCAACGTGTACTGAGGGGCATGGCCATGTTCCGAGCTCCGGCCTTTCCCTCGTTGGGGGCCAGGCAAGCGTTCGAACACCTTCGCCACCCCTTCCCAGCTTTCCCTCTGTTGGTAATAGGTGATTAATGCGGGAATCAGTAAAGTATCGACTTGATTGCTGATCACATAGCGATGAAAGCCCGCCCTCAGTTGAAAATTGGCCAGCAAGCCCACTGCGGCAATCGCCAGCATGGCGACGCCCGCGAAGGCCAACCCCAACCGCACCCACAACTTGTTCATGCGTCCCCCACCAGCCGGTAACCCACCCCGTAAACGGTTTCGATGTAGCCCGGCTCACCTTTTGGGATGCCTAACTTCTTGCGCAGGTTCTTGATGTGGCTATCGATGGTGCGTTCCATGCCCTCATAGGCATAGCCCAACGCCTGGTCAATCATCTCCATGCGGGTGAAAGCCCGTTCGGGATAGCGCATCAGCAGGTGAAGCAACTCGAATTCGGTTGGGGTCAGGTCCAGTGGCTGACCATCCCGTTCGACCAGATGCCGATCCATATCCAAACGGATGGGGCCGACCTGTAAGAAGTGGGCGGGACGGACGTTACCCTGGGCACGACGTAACACAGCCCGCACCCGGGCCACGACTTCACGTGGGTTGAAAGGCTTGGGGATGTAATCATCTGCGCCCATCTCCAGCCCCACAATGCGGTCCGTATCCTCCACTCGCGCGGTGAGCATGATGATGGGCGTGGCGCTGATGGCTGGGTCACCCCGCACGATCCGGGTGATCTCCCAACCATCCACGCCTGGCAACATCAGGTCCAACACCACCAGATCGGGCCGCTCCGTCCGGATCAAGTGCAATGCCTCGGTGCCCTCATACGCTGCCAGGGTTTCGAAACCATTTTGCTCCAAATAGGAACGAATCAACCGAACGATCTGGCGATCGTCATCCACAACAAGAATGCGTTGGCTCATGACCGCGGTCGGTGCCTGCTTGCAAAGCGCGTCGTTTTATTGGCGATTGCCATTATACACGATGCCCAGCAGATATGAAAAAGATGCCGAAAATAGCACTTTGTAGCCTATTTGCGTACAGATTGAGCGATATTGAAAAGGAGAGGGCATTCTGCTATTATCTTTACCATTACCACACCTCGAAATTTCCGAGAGGACATCCGCATCCCGAACCGCCCAAGAAAGAGGATGCGGTTGAAACAGAAAGGCATAGATGGTTCAGAAAGTCGGCAAACCGGGAAACTGGTAGGCCAGTACACCAGTAGTCCAGGCAGGCAGCTTGATTTTCCTGGTTTCCAGATCTGTTACCACGGTTTTCGTCCGTACCAGCACAAGCACGTTTGCCATCGGACTGTTTTCACCTTCCCCATCCGCGCGGATTGCCAGAACCGCCCCCTCGCTCCAGTGTATGGATTTCCGTTCGTTGGACGACACCGTCCTCATGGCTCAAATCGCCCGTGGCGATGCATCCGCCCTCGGGGAACTTTACGATCGGTACGGTCGTCTGGTTTACAGCCTGGCATTGCACATCGTGGGCGATCATGCTGCTGCCGAGGAAATCACCCAGGACGTATTCACACGCGTATGGCAAAATGCGAGTCGTTACGATGCCCAACGGGCGCAGGTTAACACCTGGATCTCCCGCATCGCCCGCAATCGCAGCATCGACGTGCTCCGGCGTCGCCAGGCCCGAGTGCATCATACCAGCATCGAATGGGGGGAGGTCGCGCCCGACGCCATGGTGGCGGACGACAATCCAGAAGAGGAAACCCTGGCCCGGCTACGCCAACAACGGGTACAGCAGGCCATCCAAACCTTGCCCGAAGCTCAACGCCAGCCTCTGGCCCTGGCTTACTTCGAGGGCCTGTCCCATCGTGAGATCGCGGAACGCCTGGACCAACCCCTGGGCACAGTCAAAACTCGGATCCGTCTGGCCCTGCAGAGACTGCGAGCGATTTTATCGGAAGAAAACAGCGTTTGATGCATCTACGAGCTGCCCGGCTCCGTAAATTATCCATAGGAGCCAATCGCGCTCCGCCAACGTCGAAATTCGGTTCCACGCCTCTCGCGAAGGCATCCTAAAGCAAACATCAACGTTCGACATCCCACTGCCCTGCATTTTCGTTGACATACGTACTTACTTGCCTGTTATTGCACTGCTTACCGGATCACCGACTCTCCCTCATGCCCATACCCACCCATCCTACCGACCTTCTTCCTGCCTACGCCCTGGGTGCTCTCGATTCAGAGGAAGCCGCCCAGGTCGAAGCCCATCTGGCTGTGTGTGAAGCATGCCGGACGGAATTGCGCGCCTATGAGAGCGTCGTGGGCGATCTGGCCCTGGCCGTTCCCCAGGTTGAACCGCCGCCAGCCCTCAAGCAGCGGATTTTGACCGGCGTAGCCCCCGCGCCTCGGATCGAGCCCGCGCGTGCGCCTGCGTCCCCCCGATCCTCCTGGCTGCAACGCCTTCTCGTGGGCTTGCGCACGCCCGGTTATGCCCTGGCTGGGGCTGGAGCCATCTTGATCCTGCTTTTATTAGCCAGCAATTTGGTCCTGCTTTCCCGGATTCAGACACTGAAGCGCCAGTTGGCCATGACGCAACCCTTGCCCACCGTCGTATTACACGGCTCCGAGATCGCGCCCCAGGCCCGGGCCGTGCTCGTCCTCAGCGAAGATGGAGAACATGGCGCCCTGATCGTCGATGATTTGCCTCCATTGGACCCGGAGCACGCTTATCAGCTCTGGTTAATCAAGCCCGACGGCCAACGGGACAGCGGCGCGGTTTTTAACGTGGATGAAAATGGGTATGTAACGCTGATGGTCAAGAATCCCATGCCATTCAAGGAATATGCCGCGTTTGGTGTGACCATCGAACCGATGGGTGGCAGTCCTCAACCCACCGGGCCTAATGTTTTGAAAGGACAAAACCTCACCGGCTGAGCAGAAAAAACACTCCCTTCCTATCCCCAGGCGATCCTCGTTGAACGAGCGATCGCCTTTTTGGTGCCATCCGACGGTGGCTACGCAGTCCAGTAAACCGGTAGACCAGAAAACCAGGGAAGCCGGGCCGCGTTGCTCACCTTCCCGGTCTACTGGTGTACCGGTCTTCCGGTCTCCCGATTTACCAATGCTTTTTTCAAACCAACCCTCCCCGCCACTCTATTGTTTTTATCCGTGTCTTCTTATCCGTGTTGAGTGAACAAAGGTACGTTAGCAGTTACACCATGTTCGCAATTTCGTGAAAAAACAAATCCAATGTCTTACGGGCTGCGTACTGTGGGGTACAGAAGGACTACCTCAACATCTTCCCACACGATAAGGAGGCTTCGCATCTATGTATAAGAAGTTTTTGTCTATTTCGTTCACCCTACTATTGACCGCCACGCTATTTGCCGCCTGTCAGACGCCAAGCCAACCCGCGGCCCAATCCGCCCCAACCAACACAGCGGCTCCCGCCCCCACCCAGGCCCCCGCCATCACGCCCTCCGTGACCGTCGAGGACCAGGAAGTGCAGGATGGCAAGGTGGTCGTCGCCAAGGTCGTCTCCCCAGGCTCGGGCTGGATCGTCATCCACGCCCAGAAGGATGGCAAACCCGGCCCCATCCTCGGCTTCGCAGCCGTGAAAGAAGGCGAGAATGAAAACGTCGCAGTCGAGATCGACGCCAGCAAAGCCACCGACATCCTCTACGCCATGCTCCACACCGACGC
>DRQW01000191.1 GCA_011371305.1 Anaerolineae bacterium
GGCGTGACTCGTATTCCGTATTGCGTATTGCGTAACGACTGGACGGAATACGGAATACGCAATACGAACCTTTGCCGACTCGCCCAACGTCGGCCTGGCGATCCTTCCGCAGCCGACGATCATGCTATTTTCAAAGCAGGTGCGTCCGCGGCGGCTCAGGTGGCCTGCACAACGTAACTTGCCACCAGCCACCTGTTTCGGAACACCGCCCCAGCTACGACGCGTTGCGCAATAAAACTTTGACGCATTGCGTTAAGTCATGCTAGAATGGATGCCAGCTTCCATCTGCCACCTTCCACCTTCCTCCTTCTATGCTCAACGACGAGGCGCAAAATGATAAACTTTGAATTGTCTCCCGAACTTCGCATGCTGCAGGAAATGGCCCATGATTTCGCGGAAAAAGAAATCAAACCTGTGGCTGAACATTACGATACCTCGGAAGAGTATCCCTGGCCCGTGATCAAAAAGGCGCAGGAATTGGGCCTGTTCAGCGTCAACATTCCCGAGGAATATGGCGGGCCGGGTATGTCGTTGTTGGAAGAAGTTGTGCTTACTGAGGAACTGGCCTGGGGGTGCTCGGGCATCGAGACCGCGCTGATGTTGAACTCCCTGGCTGCGTTACCCATCAAGATCGCGGGGACCGAAGAGCAAAAGCAAAAGTATCTCACCCGCATGGCCGCAGGGACGATGGCCGCGTACTGCGTCACCGAGCCCGGCGCGGGGTCCGATGTGGCTGGCATTAAGCTGTCGGCCGAACGCAAGGGGGATAAATATGTGCTCAACGGTACGAAGATCTGGATCACCAACGGGCCGGTGGCCGACATCTTTGTCGTATTCGCCCGCACCAATAAAGAGGACCGCTACGGCGGCCTCAGCGCGTTCATCGTGGAACGGGAATGGGGTGTGACCACAGGCAAGCCCTTGCCCAAGATGGGGCAGCATGCGGCCTGGGCCAGCGAGGTGTTTTTTGAGAACGTGGAAGTGCCGGTGGAAAACCGGTTGGGGCCCGAGGGCGCGGGCTTTATGATCGCCATGAAGGTTTTCGACAGCTCTCGACCTGCGGTGTCCGCGGCTGCGGTGGGCGTGGCCCGGCGCGCGTTCGAGGAAGCGACCGCCTATGCCAAGACCCGCATCGCGTTTGGTCGCCCCATCATCGATAAACAGGCTGTGGGATTCAAGCTGGCCGATATGGCTATCAACATCGAGGCGGGGCGGTTGCTGGCCTACAAAGCCGCGTGGCTGCTGGACAATGGTCAGCGAAACACCACCCTGGCCGCTTATGCCAAGGCGTTCTGCGCGGATATGGCCATGAAAGTCACCACCGAGGCGGTGCAAGTCTTTGGCGGCTACGGTTATAGCCGGGAATATCCGGTGGAAAAACTCATGCGTGACGCCAAGATCTTCCAGATCTACGAAGGCACCAGCGAGATCCAACGGCATATCATCGCCCGCGAGATCGCCAAGAGCTGATTCTGGCTGTTGTTTGCCACGACAGCCTGCCATGGCCTCACCGACGGGAGAGCCATTTGCGAGATGCGCAACCCGGGATGGGAGACCAGGTTCTCCTGAACGGGTTGCGCATCTTTTTGGTGCGGGCAATGACATGCGTCGGTTTTCTGAGCCCAGGGATGGTCATGGTTTCTCCGAACGGATTATCGAAAAACGGTGGGCTTATGGTAAAATATATCTGTTATGCAGACGTTGATCGAAGCCGAAGACAAACCCCTGGGCGTCATCGAATCATTACAACAGGGGTTCAATTTCCTCAATCGACATCTCTGGTTCTTGATCCCGCCTGTGCTTCTCGATCTCTTTCTGTGGCTGAGCCCGCGGGTCACCACCGGCCCGTTGGTGAACCAGCTCGTGGCCTGGTTCGAGGCCCAACAGGCCAACGTGCAGGATGATTTGGCCCAGAACATCGAGGTTTCATTGGCATTTATGCGTCAGTTGGGGGAAACGTATTCCCTGCTGTCGTTGCTCGCGGGCCTGCTCACGCGTATTCCTTCGCTCATGGCCCGCATCGAATTCCAGGCCATTCCTTCCCCGATGGGGGGCGTGATCGCCTTGGATAATGTCCAAACCGTGGGGATCCTGGTCGCCGTGCTGATTCCCATCGGTGTGGCCTTGGGCAGCTTTTGGCTGACGATGGTGGCCTTTGGGCTGCTTCATCGCCCCCTCTTTTCCTTTGCCTTTGTGCGCCGATGGGGCTGGGTTTGGCTCAATGTGAACCTGTTTCTCCTGGCCATCTTTCTGGCCGCGCTGGGTATGAGCTTCGTCATGTCCATGTTTGCTGTCATCACGCTGATGTTCGGCAATGCGGGCTTGATGCTTTATAGCATCGCTTCCATCTTGCTCTTCGGCTTCATCATCTGGCTTGGGATCGGCCTGTATTTTGTGGTTTTCGCTGTCGCCCTGGATGGGGTGAACCTGGCCCGGGCCGTGTGGCGCAGCCTGAACGTGGTCGGTCGCAATGCCATCAGCACCTTGGGCTTTCTTTTGCTGACTTTTTTGTTAACCGAAGGGTTTGCTCGCATTTGGTCCTGGCTCAGCATCCGGGATTGGGGCGTGGTCGTAAGTATTTTCGGGCACGCCTATCTGGGCGTGGCCATTGTGGCGGCCTCTTTCCTCTTTTATCAATCCCGGTATCAACACTGGCGCAAAATCCGCGCGCTGGTGATGGTCAGCCAATCGGATGAATCCCACTGATCCCCCACCATCTTCTTCCCCCAATCCACGAAGTTATGGCTAAGAAAAAACGAAACGACACCACTCCCACGCAATACACTGCGGATCAAATCCAAGTTCTGGAGGGCCTGGAGGCGGTGCGTCGCCGTCCGGGCATGTATATCGGCGGTACGGACCAGGCCGCGCTCCACCACATGGTTTACGAAGTCGTGGACAATGCGGTGGACGAGGCCATGGCGGGCCGCTGTGACCAAATCGATGTTATCATCCACAAGGATGAGAGCATCTCGGTCATCGACAATGGCGCCGGCATCCCCGTGGGCATCCAGAAGCAGACGGGCCTGCCCGCACTGACGGTGGTCATGACCAAGCTGCATGCGGGGGGCAAGTTCGGCGGCGGCGGCTACAAGGTCTCGGGCGGCCTCCATGGTGTTGGTGTCAGCGCGGTGAATGCGCTCAGCGAATGGTTCGTCTCCACGGTGAAGCGCGACGGCAAAATCTATCGCCAGCGCTTTGAACGAGGCAAGCCCGTCACCGACGTGGAGGTCGTTGGCAAGACATCCAAGAACGACACGGGCACCCACCAGCATTTCCTCTTCGACAAAACCATTTTCGACCCGGGCGTCCACTACCATTACGAGACTTTGGTCAACCGCTTCCGCGAGATGGCCTTCCTCAACCGGGGACTGCGCATCCGTCTGGTGGATGAGCGTCCCGAAGAGCCGCGGGAGATGAGCTTTTATTTTGAAGGGGGTGTGGCTTCTTTTGTGCGCTATCTGACGAAAAATCGTAACCCCCTCCATCCTCCCGTTTACATCGAACGCACCTATGACGACGGCACCCAGGTCGAGGCTGCGATCCAATACACCGAGGGCTTCAGCGAATCGGTACATGCCTTCGCGAACACCATCAACACCCCGGACGGGGGCACGCACCTGACGGGCCTGCGCAGCGCCATCACTCGCTGCATCAACGATTACGCCCGCAAGCAGGGGTTCCTTAAGGATAAAGACCCCAATTTCTCGGGTGAAGATACCCGCGAGGGCCTCACCGCGATCATCAGCGTCAAGCTGATGGACCCGCAGTTTGAAAGCCAGACCAAGGTCAAGTTGCTGAACAACGAGGTGCGGAACCAGGTGGAATCCGCGGTCACCGAGGTGTTCAGCGAGTGGTTGGAACGCAACCCGCGCGAGGCCCGCAAGATCATCGAGAAGTGCCTCACTAGCGCCCGTGCCCGGGCCGCGGCCCGTAAGGCGCGCGATCTGGTCATCCGCAAGAGCGCACTGGAGAGCATGACCCTGCCCGGGAAGCTGGCCGATTGTTCGGAGCGGGACCCGGCGAAGTCGGAACTGTATATTGTTGAGGGGGATTCCGCAGGTGGCTCGGCCAAGCAGGGGCGCGATCGGCGATTCCAGGCCATTTTACCCCTGCGCGGCAAGATTTTGAACGTGGAGAAGGCCCGGTTGGATAAAGCCCTGGGCAATAAGGAAATCCAGGCCCTGATCACTGCGTTGGGCACGGGCATCGGCGACCAGTTCAACCTGGACAACCTGCGCTATCATCACATCTTCATCATGACCGATGCGGATGTGGATGGCGCGCACATCCGCACCCTGTTGCTCACCTTTTTCTTCCGCTACATGGAACCCCTCATCACCCACGGGCACCTTTATATCGCGCAACCCCCCCTCTATCTGATCACATCGGGCAAGGAGAAGTATTACGCGTATTCGGACGAGGAAAAGGATCGCATCCTCAATCGCCTGAACGGCAAAAAGGTCAACGTCCAGCGCTACAAAGGGTTGGGGGAAATGAACCCCGAACAGTTGTGGGAAACCACCATGAACCCGGAAAAGCGCACCGCACTCCAGGTTACCATCCAGGATGCGGCCGAGGCGGACCGCATCTTCTCCATGCTCATGGGCGACGAGGTGGCACCCCGACGGCGCTTCATCACCAGCCACGCCCGGGAAGTCCAGAACCTGGACGTGTAAACTGTTCTGAAAATAGATCTGGTAGACCGGGAAACCGGTAGACCAGTAGACCGGGTGAAGGAGCGAATCGGCCCGGTTTCCCTGGTTTCCTGGTTTACGGGGCTACGTAGTCAGCCATTTTCATCGGTATCGGCGCGCGGCCGCGCGTGGTGCCTTCCACCCTATCGCGGGCTCATGGGCATGATCACATGTACGTATTCATCCTCGGGCGAGCCGCCTACGGGCCGGAACACGCCCGGGCGGGTGGCGGAAACCGCCTCGAACGCGACCTGGGGTGTGTCGATGACCTGGAGGACATCGATCATGTATTTGGAATTGAAGGTGGCGTGCATGCCCTCACCCTCGATCATGGCTTCGATCTCGGAGACGTTGTCGCCCAGTTCGGGGCTCGTGGCCGTGAGGATGACCTTGCCCGGCTCGCCAGGTTCCAGGGTCACTTTGACGGAACGGGCCGAATCTCGGGCGAAGAGATCGGCCACCTTCATCGCGTTGAGGAATTCACCCGTATCCAGCACCGCGCGGGTGTTGTAACTGGTGGGGATGATCTTCTTATAGTCGGGGAAATTGGCCTCGATGAGCTGGCTGACCAGGTCCACCCCCGGCAAGTGGAACATGATCTGGTTGCGCGCTTCGGTGAAGATGATCTCCACGCCATCATCCTCGCCCACATCCAGCGCGCTGATGATACGCGAAAGTTCGGTTAAGGCCCGGGCGGGGATAATCACGCCCAAACTGGAAGCCACTGGTTCTTCGAGGATGGCGCTGCGCACGGCCAGGCGGAAGCCATCGGTGGCGACCATGGTCAACCGATCCCCCTCCAACACGGTGTAAACCCCGGTGAAGGTCGGGCGGCTGTCATCCCTGGACGCGGCAAAGGCCACCTGGTCGATCATGCTGCGGAGTTTGGAGGGGTGCACTTCCACGCTGGGCGCATCCAGGTCCCCCTGGTAGGTGGGGATGATGGGGAATTCGTTGGCGTCGATGCCCTTGATGTTGGCTTCGTGATGCGCGCAATGCAGATGTAGGGTTTGCGTGCGCGCATTGAGCTCCATATCGATGCGCTCTTTGGGCAAGGAATTCACGAAATCGGTGAGCAGGCGCGCGGGCACGGTGATCTGCCCCTCCTCCTCGATCATCGCCCCCACCCAACAATTGATCGCGATCTCCATGTCCATCGCGGCAAGCTTGAGCTGAGAATGCTCCGTTTCCAAGAGGATGTTATTCAGCACGGGAAGGGTACTGCGAGTTGCGACTGCTCGCCCGACGATGGAAAGGCCCTTGGCCAGGTTTTCTTGCAAGACCGAAACGCGCACGAATGACCTCCGAAGAAATAACGATGTTGGGTTTGTTGCTCAAGGTTCAAGTATACCAATGGTGCAGGAAAATAGGAAAACACCTGGATGGTCGCGGGGCGAAAGCAACGCCCTGGCCATGCCACAATGGCCTGTCACGAGGATTTTTCGGGCATGACAAAGCGATAACCTACGCCTCGTTCCGTGATGATATACTGCGGGTTGCTGGTATCTTTCTCGATCTTGCTGCGCAGGTAAGCGATGTAGAGGCGCAACAACTGCACGTCATCCTTATATTCGTAGCCCCACACCTTTTGCAACAAGAGTTCGGCTGGCATGACCCAGTTCGCGTTTTTTACCAGATGGTAGAGCAACCGCCATTCGGTGGGGCGCAGGCTGATGCGCTTGCCATCGACGATGACCTCCCGGCTGGCGAAATCGATTTGCAATCGGTCATCGACCTTCAGGATCTGGTTGTCGGTGGCCGAAGGCCCTGCGGTTCGGCGCAATACCGCCTTCACCCGGTCCACCAGCTCCTGCGGACTGAAGGGCTTGGTCAGATAATCATCCGCGCCGGTGGTGAAGGCCAGATGTTTGTCCTCGTCCTCCCCTTTCACCGTAAGCATAATCACAGGTACATCGGAGATCTTACGAATCCGTTCCAGGGCTTCAAAACCATCCATTTCGGGCATCATGACATCCAGGATCACCAGATCGGGTAGTTGGGTGCGCACCTTCTCGACAGCCTCCATCCCATTATGCGCGGTGATAACCCGAAATCCCTCTAATTCCAGATTATATTGCACAAAACGGATCATCCGTGGTTCATCATCGACGACCAGGATGAGCTTGCCAGCATAGGGGTTCTTCGGTGCCATAAGGGTCTCGCTGGGATGAGAAGAAAGACGTTGACGATAACACGGCTATTGTATCCCAGCTTGCCTTTCTACGACAACTTACAGGAAACGCGCAGGAAGGTTTCCAGGAGCGCCTGGCTATGGTTCCACCCCGGTTGTACCCCACGAACACCGATGCCCAAGTTATGGGGTGTTTTCCGCCGGCGGGAGAACGAGTAGGTAGAGGGGATGCCCGTTCGCGCTCAGGCCCACAGGTTGCAGGATGGATTGGCCGGAAGCCTCGGACACCTGAAGGGGCGGCGTTGTCGATGACAAGTTGGTGGGAATGAAATTCGCCAGATAAGCGGCCTCGAATCGATAGATCGCGAAAAGGATGCTGAGGGTCGCGATCACGGCCAGGAAGATGAGCAACAGGCCCCACCACGGGCCCCTTTGCGGCGGCGCATCCGCTTCCCGCCAGATCAGCTCCACACCATTTTCCAGACGAATTCGATCGCCATCATGCAACAGCGCGAGGCCATCTATGGGCTGGCCATTGATGGTGACAGACGCGTGGAGATTCAATGTGGCAATCTGCCAACCATCCCCGCGGGATTGCAAAATCAGGTGACGCGGGGCCACCTCGTTGTCGGGCAGGGAGAGGTCGCAGGAAGGGTCTGAACCAATGGTGAAGGATTGCTTTTGCAAGGGCACGGTTCGCCGGGTGGATAAATTGAGATAAGGCATGGGGAAGGTACGATGTCGAGTGGGGGATGGGGGACGGAGGGAACATCGTAGTGAAGTTAATCCTGCATCAAAATCACGAAGATGTCAAATTCACACGCGAAGAGGTCATGGCAAAGGTCAAGAAAAAACTGCAATGAACCGGGGAAATTATGCTATACTTTGTCCCATGTCGCCACGCGCTCGCCTTTTGTTGTTTCTCATCGGGTTGATTGTGCTTGTGACCATCATCAACCTCATGCGCACGCGACGGTTGAAAGAGGAATACGCCCTTTTGTGGCTTCTGGCCGCGTTGACCCTGGTGGCCACCCCCATTCTCATCACCCCCCTCGATGAGATCGCCTTCTTCCTGGATATCGAATACCCTCCCGCCCTGTTTTTGGGGTTGGGAATCATTGGATTGTTGCTGATCATTTTTCAACTCACGCTGGTTATCTCCAAGTTCAGCGACCAAATCCGCACGCTTACCCAGGAGATCGCGATCTTGCGATGGCGTGTCGAAGAGCTGGAAGCACGCGTGGAAGAACAGCGCAACGTGGTTGACATCTCTTCCCAAGCCTCGGAAGATTCATGAGCCAAAAACTTCGAACGTCCTCCTGGATTCCCCCCTTGTTGTTGGGCATGCTGGCGTTTGTTGTGCGTTGGGTCTATGCCAGGGCCGAGCGAATTGTTTGGGGGGATGAACCCACGTATTTGTGGCTGGGCCGCAACTGGTTCCAGGGCCGGGGATATCACCTGGGCTTTACGAGCAATTGGGATTTTCATCACACGCCCGGTTATCCCTTCATCAATGCTACCCTGACTTTGTTGACCGGCGACATGAAGCGCGCCAGCGACTGGAGCTTTGTCCTGTTTGGCGTGTGGGTGGTGCTGGCCCTTTATTTCCTTGCCCGGCGTCTTTATGGCCCGAAAAGTGCCCTGGCCGCGGCCGTGTTGGCCGCGTTGATGCCTGCCACCGCGCTTATGCCCCTCTATTGGGGTACGCTCACCGAGCCTCCTTATTGGGCCCTGTCCCTGACTGGTGTTTTTTTCGCCTACCGTGCGTTCCAGCGATTCCGGGCCTGGGATATCATCCTCGCGGGTGTCTCCCTGACCCTGGCCTATTATGTCCGTCCCGAGGCGGTGGTCTTCCTGGGCGCGATGGGGCTGATGCTGGGGCTGCGCGCGCTCAGCCGTCCTCCACGCATACGAAATCTGGGCTATCCGTTGCTGTTGGGGGTGGTCTTCCTGGTAGGGATTTTCCCCTACCTTTACAAAGTGCACGAAGTCACAGGTGTGTGGACCATCAGCCAAAAGATCGGGGCGAATTTCGCCACGGCCGAAGGGCTGGCCCTGGGGAGCTTCCGCCAGTTTGACGTAGAAACATGGGGGCTCGACAGTACGGGCCTACAGGTGCGCTTCTATAGCCAAGAGACTGCAGACGCTTCTGCCCTGGCCTACATCCTGGCGGACCCTCTGGCCTATGTGCGCATCCTCTATGGCAATACGCTGAAGCTCTTCGCCCTGCTGTACAACATCCACCTATTCCCATGGTATTTGCTCATCCCCTTGGCCCTGGGGCTGTTCCGACGCGCCTGGACCCGGGAGCGGGCCTGGAATGAGCTGTTCCTGGCCTCAACCTTGCTCCCCGGCCTGAGTTTCATCCTCTTTTTCGTCCAGGAACGCTACATCGCGGTGCTGGTGCCCACGCTCATCCTGTGGGCCGGGCATGGCCTGATGGAGTTGGGCGACTGGCTGCAGGCGACCACCCACCAACTCATCGTGCCCCAGCGTATGACCAAGGCCCACCGGGCATTATCCTTGCGTTGGCTCGTGTGGGCGCCGCTGGTCGTGCTGGCCGCGTTCTTCCTGGTGATGACACCCCGCCAGGCCGACACCGCTTATCTGCGCGGTTCAGTACGGCCCGTCCACCTGAAAGCGGCCCAGGCCCTCGCACCCGCCATCGAGCCAGGGGATATCGTGATGAGCCGTTATCCAGCCATTGCCTTTCACGCCAGCGCGGAATGGGTGCCTACGCCCGCAGCCAGTGTCGAGGAAACCCTGGCCTATGCCCGCTATCATGGCGTGCGTTACTGGGCTATCGACGGTTTCGAAGCCCATCATCTGCGGCCTCAATTCGCACCCCTGGTGGACGATCCCCAAAACCCACCGCCTGGACTGAAACTGCTCCTGGTCGTTGAAGATGATGCCGGGGATGAACCTGTGGTGATCTATCGGCTGGAATAAAAGCTGTCACCCGAGGCGGCCTCGCCAACGCGGGTGACGAGCCTTAATCCGAGAACGCAGACCCAGGCATATGCTTCGCAATCCAGATTTCCGCTTTGCAGTGGAGCCCATCGACAGTCTTTAGTCTTTTTTCTAAAGACATGAGAATGGAGTAAAATTGCACGGTTGAGCTTAACCTCCCACTTTCGTGTATCCTTGTGACATGACCATCCTCCTTCTCAACGCGCCCGCGGCATCGACTCAGCTTCCCAACCGGGAAGCCACGGCCTCCTTCGGCGCCATGTCCGAAGGGTTTATCTATCCGCCCCACACCCTGGCGGTGATCCTGGCTGTGTTGAGGGAACAGGGCCTGGAGGCCGCGCTGGTGGATGCCGTGGGGGAGGAATTGGGCATGGAGGAAACCATCGCGCGGGCTCGCTCCTTTCATCCCGCGTGGATCGGCGTATACACGAGCCACGGCACGCTGGAAACGGATCGGGAAGCTATCGCAGCCTTGCGGGCTGCCTTCCCCAAAACGCCCATCGTGGCGCTGGGCACAGGCGCACGTTACGATGGCGAGGCATTGCTCGCGGCCGGGGCCAGCCATATGTTGTCGGGCGATCCAGAACTGGCCTTCGCCCGACTGATCACGCAGCAGCCCGAACCGGGCATCATCAAGGCCCATGATCTCCTGCCGGAGGAGCACAATTTCGCGGGCCTGCTCCGCCATCCCCAAAAACTTCCTCGTCCTGCCTGGGACGCGATTCCCTGGCAGCGGTATGGGTTTCTTACCCTGTTCGGTTCTCGTGGATGTGACGACAATTGCGCCTACTGTGCTTATGTGCGGGCCCAAGGCCGGTCGCAACGTGTGCGCCCCGCCGCGGATGTCATTGCAGAGATGCTCTGGTTGGAACGCACCTTTCAGCCAAAACGCATCATGGTCCGGGATCCCGTCTTTGCTGCGCAACGCTATTGGGCGATGGAGATCGCCACGGGGCTGATCGGGCGAGGATTCCATACGCCCTGGGAATGCGAATCCCGTCCCGAGCATTTCGATCCCTCGCTGCTGAAGAAGCTGGCTCGCGCGGGTTGCACCACCATCAAAATCGGCGTGGAATCGGGTGATCCGGACGAGCTGGTACGTATCGGGCGGGTGGAAAACCTCGCGCATGCCCGGACCTACCTGGCCTATACCCGAGAGGTGGTGGCCGCCGCGAAAATGTATGGGATCAACGTCCGGGCTTACGTGATGGTGGGCCTGCCCAACCAGACCATGGCCAATATCCAAAAGACCGCGGCCTACATTCGCGAGCTGCGACCCACCTTCTTCCACCCCCGGCCCTATGTGGCCTATCCGCGCGTCCTGCTGGGCCAGGGCCAGACCGATGAAGCGGTCCAGCGGTTGCAACGGCCTTTGCTGGATGTGCAGCGCGATCTGGCCAGGGAATACGCTCGGCAACATGCCCCCTGGCGCCGGGCCAGGCGCAAGTTGTTGCTGGCGATCCCGGACTGAATGCTTTGAAAATACATGTCTTACGCCAAGGCGCCAAGGGCGCAAAGGGAATAAGGCGGGCAGGTGATGCACGTTGCCTGTTGTGCATTGTCCGTTGTAAAGCCCACGTTGATCGAGGCGCCAACGGGCGTGAAAGGTGATGCGTGAAACGTGAGGACTTACATATCACGCATTACGCATCACGGAATCGGCTTCCCCTGCCAACCTGGCCGAAAATCATTTTCGTCGGTATCGGCGCGGGTTGGCCCGCCATCGGACTGCTATGAAAATAGATTTGGTAGGCCGGGAAACCGGTAGACCGGTAGACCGGGGTGAGCGAATCGGCCCGGTTTCCCTGGTTTCCTGGTTTCCAGGTGTACCGGGTTAC
>DRQW01000192.1 GCA_011371305.1 Anaerolineae bacterium
CTGCTATGAAAATCGATCTCACGCAAAGCCGCTAAGGCGCAAAGGGAAAAGAAGCAAAGAATTCTTGGCGGTCTTTGCGTCTTTGCGTGAGCTTTTCATCCGTATCGGCGCGGGGTGGTCCGCCGTCGGACTGCTATGAAAATAGATTTGGTAGACCAGGAAACCAGTAGACCGGTAGACCGGGTGGGGGAGCGAATCGGCCCGGTTTCCTGGTTTCCCTGGTTTCCAGGTATCCCGGGCTACCGCCCACAATGCGCAGTCCACCTGCCACTTGCAAACCTGCAAACCTGCAAGCTTGCCTCAGCGTCTTGGCGTGCCATGTCGATTATCATAGCCATCTACGCGGCCATTTCAAAAAGAATGGGCGGAGACGCTACCATGAACGCTCCGCCCATCGCCAGGTACGCTCGGAATCCCTCAAGAAACCTGGCTGGATTCACCCTCGATCATCTTGTGGGTGTGGACTTCGATCTTGTGGGGCTTCACCTCTTCCGCTTTGGGGATCGTCAGGGTCAGCACGCCATTCTCATAGACCGCTTCCACCTTGTCCGCGTCCACCGCGGTGGGCAGGGTGATGGAGCGGCTGAAGAGACCAAACCGGCGCTCACGCAGATGATATTTCGCCTCTTCGATCTCTTTCTCTTCTTTGATCTCGGCCTTGATGGTCAGCACATTATCGGTCAGGGTGACGTCGATATCATCGGGATTCACGCCCGGAATGGATGCCTTGACAATGTAAGCATCCGCGGTTTCGCTCACATCCAGGGGCAGCATCCAGATGGTCTCTTCCCTGCTCACCAAGGGGAGATTGCGGGTCTCGTTGAGCAGGCGGTCCATCGTGGCGCGCAGTTCAGCCATCTCGCGGAAGGGATCCCAGCGGCGAACCAGGGTCATCGTTCCACCTCCTGTTCAGGGATTGATTCGGCAAACGGTCCGTCATGAAAAGCCACGAGGATAATGCCTTCGTTTCATGGCTCTTGACACTTTTACTATCCCTTTCACACGTTAGCCTGATATCAGAACAACGTTAGTGATTTGTTAGAACGGATGGATCTGCCCTTCGTGGACATGCAAGCGATGGGCCTGGGTGAGGATTTCCTCCGAAAAATCATCCCAGTCCGTGGTGGTCACGATGGCCTGTTTCACCGTGGGGATGACTTCCAGGAGCATGCGCCGACGGGTGGCGTCCAACTCGGACATGACGTCATCCAGAAGGAGGATAGGGGATTCGCCGCTGACCCGGGTCATGATCGCGACCTCGGCCAGTTTGCTGGCCAGGGCCGCGGTGCGCTGTTGGCCCCGGGAACCATATGTCCGCAGATTTCGTTCGCCCAGATAGAAGCCCAAATCATCCCGATGAGGCCCGATCAGGGTCATGCCCGCGGCCAGATCGCGCGACCGATTCGCATAGAGATGGGCCAGGAAGGATGCACGCACCTGCTCGACCGAAAGCTCCGCGTAAGCCACACCCCGTTGGCGCAATACCTGCGTGCTGGGGAATGGTGTGCGGGCAGACGCGGGGCGTTGGCCCGGATCGAAACTGGGTAGATAGCGCAGATGCAGCCGTTCGACACCGCCGCTGAGGTCAAGATGAATCAACGCGGCTTCTTTCTCCAGCTCATGGATCAGCCATTGGCGTCGGGCCACCACCAGGCTGCCCGATTCCACCAACTTCTCATCCCAGTACCGCAACTGATCTCCCACATCCCCGCCCCGCTCGGCCAGGGCGCGTAACAGGGCATTGCGCTGGGTCAGCACCTTCTGATAATGGCTCAACGCCCGGCAATAGCCCGGCTCGATCTGACACAACGCGATATCAAGATACCGTCGGCGCTGGGATGGTGAACCGGAGACCAAATCCACATCCTCGGGCCGAAACAGGACCGTGAGCAACATGCCCACCAAGTCCATGGCCCGTTTATTCACCGCGTTGATGCGCACCTGCTTGCGAAAGCGGCCGTTGCCCTTGTTGGGCAGCAGGGTGATATCGATCTGCTCGACGCGCGCATGGCGAACGACTTCGGCTGCGGCCCGGGCGAAGGGGTAGGGCTCATCCCGCACCAACCAATTCACCAACTCCGCGTCGCTACTCGCCCGCGGAGATTTGCCCGTTGCCAGAAAGACAACGGCCTCCAACAGGTTGCTCTTCCCCTGCGCATTGCTTCCCTGGACAATGGTCACGCCCAGGGGCAGGTCCAGTTCCAGGCGGCTGTAATTGCGAAAATGGGTGAGGGAGAGATGACGGAGATACACGGAGAGGATGGTTTGGTCAGAATTCGTCAGGCCCGAAGAGCTGAGGCAAGGGTTCGAGCAGGTCGGGATCATCGTGGGCCGGGTTGTTCACCCGGCTGCTCACAGGCCAGGCTTTGAGCAAGGCCGAAGGGTAGGGCGTGAGCAAGAGGTCGCGCAGGGTGCGCGGATCTGCGTGGGGGTCCAGCCACAAATCGAACGCGTCCTTGGGCAGGATGGCGGGCATGCGGTCGTGGAGCTTGCGCACCAGGTCGTTGGGCTCGGTGGTGATGAGAGTAAAGCTTTCGATGACGCTGCCATCCGGGCTTTCCCAATGTTCCCACAGGCCCGCGAGGGCCATGGGCTTGCCATCTTTGCGGGCGATGAAATAGGGTTGCTTGCCGTTGCCGGTCTTCTTCCATTCATAGAAGCCGTCCGCGGGCACAAGACAGCGTCGGCGGCGAAACGCAGCCCGGAACGCGGGTTTTTCCGCCAGGGTTTCGGCCCGGGCGTTGATCAGCCGATGGCCGATGCTGGGGTCTTGGGCCCACGAAGGGATGAGCCCCCACACCAGGAATGTGAGTTCCTTCTTCCCGGTGTGGGGATGGCGGCGGAGGACCAGTGCGGGCTGGGAGGGCGCGAGGTTATAGCGCGGGCGGTAGGATGGCACCGCAGCCACGGGCAGATCAAAGAGTTCGGCCACGGCCTCTGGCGAAGCCGCCTGGGCAAATCGTCCGCACATGACGCTGTTCTGAAAATAGATTTGGTAGGCCGGGAAACCGGTAAACCGGTAGACCGGGGGGAGCGAATCGGCCCGGTTTCCCTGGTTTACGGGTTTCCTGGTTTCCTGGTTTCCAGGTGTACCGGATGCGTGAAACGTGAGGACTTACGCATCACGCTTCACGTGTCACGACTCTCGCTTCCTGTGCCACTTCGCAAATGACTTGCAAGATAGCGCGACGAAGGCAACATGTTCAATACCTTCGGGGATGAATGGCGGCTTCAAGGCCATAGGCACCTTCGGGACCGGCCGTGCTCGCGTGTCGGGTACGGGCGGGGATCTCCAGTCGATCGCCGGGCGCGAGGGTGACCTCCTCACCAGTGTCGGGAAAATGAAAGGTCACCGAGCCCCGAAGGAGGACGATCACACGGGTGTAGGAGCGGGAATGCACGGAGAAATGATCGTTGGGGCCGTTGCGCCAGGTGTAAGGAGCCAATCCCTGAGATCGCATCTCCGAACGCAGATCCTCCTCGCGCACCTCGCCCCCCCATTGCCATCGGCTCAGTTGAAAGGTCATGGTGTTGGTGCCTCCGATGAGAACACGATCTCGCCCATGCCATCGAGCTCATAGCCGCCCAAAGCGGCCACGGTTTGGCGGAAATCGTCGGTGGCGATGACCGCCAGCAACGGGGCCATCAGTTCGCTTTCATAGTGGGCGATGGGGATCACCAGGTCGTAATGTTCGAGGAAAAGGGGGATGAAATCCAGGTCCAGGGCCCGGGCCGCAGCCAGAATCCCCAGGCCCACATCCGCGACGCCATTGCGCACGGCCGCAGCCACCGCTAGATGGGAGTGCTCCATCCGATCATAGCCGCGAATGGACGTGGGGTCAATCCTCAGCCTGCGCAAATGATAATCGAGCAATTGTCGGGTGCCCGAACCCGGCTGCCGGTTGATGAAGGTCACGTCAGGGCGGATGAGATCGGACAGGGTATGAAGCCCTTTGGGATTGCCTCGGGGTACGATCAGCCCCTGAGCCCGTTGTACGAATCGCATGACCACCACGGGCAGGTGGGGTACGTGCTTTTGCACCGCGGGGATGTTGTAAACGCCGGTGGTTGGATCCAGCAAATGGATGCCCGCGAAGTGCGCTTCGCCCCGGGCCAGCGCGCGCAATCCTTCCTGGGAACCCACCCCCAATGAATTGAGAAAACGCCCCGGATAGGCCCGGCGTAGCTGATCGGCCAGGATGTCCAGGGCCAGATCGTGGCTGCCGATGTGAATGATGGTATGCGCGATGGCATCCGGCGGGCGCAACAACGCGACCGGCACGTAGCTTTCGGCTGGTATGCTTTCTTGCCCGCGGGGGATGTGAACCACGCCATCGGCCCGGACCATGGTCATGATCGCGCCCGCGGCTTGCGGCAGCCCGCGCGCCACCACACCGCGATACGTATGGGCCACGACAACCCGCTTGAATTCATCCACGGCCGGGTCGGAATGGAGGGGTTGGGGCAGAAGGGCTTGCAGCTTAGGCGGGGATTCGCCCGGCTGGCCCAACCAGCTTTCCAACAAAGGACGCACAATCAGCTCAAACGCGGTCATCGCGCTGACGGGGAAGCCGGGAATGGCGACGATGGGTTTCCCGCGCGCAAGGCCGAGAATGACCGAATGCCCCGGACGCAGCGCCACACCCCGGACGACGATCTGCCCCAAGGCGCGGATGATACGCTCCGCGTGGTCGCGGGCGCCCCCGGCCGCGCCAGCATTGAGCACCACCAGGTCATGATCGTCCAGCGCGGCCTCCACCTGGCCCATGAGGGATGCCAGATCGCCATCTTGGGGTGGGAAGGGAAGGGCGACCGCGCCCCATTCTCGGGCCATGGCTGCCAGCACCATGCTGTTGTATTCGATGATCTGTCCCGGCCCGACCGACGCGCCCGGGGGCACTAACCGGGCGCCCAGGGGCAGGATGGCGATGCGCGGTTGCCGAAACACCCGCACAGTGCGATGGCCGCTCCCCGCGATCGCGCCCAGGTCCTGCGGGCGCAGGCGCTGATACGCGGGGACCACCAGTTCGGTGGCCACCATATCTTCGCCGATGATGCGGATGTGCTGCCAGGCCCGGACCGGCCCGGTGATCTCCAGCCAGCCATCCTGCACCCGCACGGCCTCCTGGGGGATGACCGCGTCGAAGCCTTCGGGGAGGACATCCCCCGTGTTCACGTAAACCGCGTCCTCACCCAACTGCAGGCGCACCACAGAGCCCGGGGCCGCAGGTTCGGTGGTTGCCGCGCGCACCGCGTAGCCATCCATGGCCACCGCGTGATAGTGGGGCGAAGAGATGCGCGCCCATACCGCGGCCGCGGTCACCCGGCCATGGGCTTCGGCCACAGGAATCGTCTC
>DRQW01000193.1 GCA_011371305.1 Anaerolineae bacterium
CAGCCAATGCCAGTAGACCAGGCCCTCGTCCGTGGCGCTGTGGGTGATAAACAGATGGGCGCGCGGGTCATCCAACCGCCGCACCAGCTCGATGGCCATCTCGATGCCCTTGCGCTGAATGACGCGCGTGGGCTGCAAGACGAACACATCCTCCTCGTTCAACCCCAGCATGTCTCTGAAATCCCGGTTGTACTCATCCACGCCCGGCGGCGGCGTGTCATAGTCCATGACGTTGGGGATGACCACGGAATCGATGCCGCGGCGATGCTTGAGGCGGCGCTGGGCGATGGAGTTGATGGTGACGTGGCGGATGGTGGGCAGGTTGGGGGGAAAGGTGGTATCCAGCAGATCGAGGATGGCGTTGGCCTGATAGCGCTCCCGCTCCCAGTAGAAGTCGTGGTCGTGGGCGATGGTGGGGATGCCCAGCTCCGCGATGAGGCCCGTGAGGCAGACGCCCAGGGGCAGGTTCATGGGGATGGCCAGCGCGTTCTCGACGATGATGACATCCAGCTTGTTCTTGCGGATGAACGCGCGGAGGGGCGGGCGGATTTCGTCCGCGACCGCGTAGATATTTTCCACCAGTTGGTCCGCGTCGGTCTCGCGGTTTGGGCCGAAGGCCCGTTGGGAGAGGGCGATGATGGATTGGTGTTGGAAGTGGAGCTTGGGGATGAGGGTGCCGCCCGCGGCATAACCGCCCAGTTCGCCCGCGCAGAAAAAGCATTCATGCCCCATGCGGGTGAGCACGGTCACCCATTTTTCCACTTCCAGCGAAACGCCGTCCGTGCCGTTGAGTCGGGTGGAGATGAAGCCGATGCGCATGAGCCATTACCCCTTCACACCGCCCGCGGCCAGGCCTTCGGTGAGGTAACGTTCCATAGCCAGGAAGAGAATGATGATGGGGATGGTCATGATGGTGGACGCGGCCATGACCACGTGGGGCCGGGGTGTGGGATCGTTGAAAATGGTGTTGATCTTGATGGGCATGGTGAACATATCCCGGTCGTTCAGAAAGACCAGGGCGTAAAGGAACTCATTCCACGCGATCATGAAGGTGTAAATGACCACAGATACCAACGCGGGCACGGACAGAGGCAGCGTCACCTTCCAGATAACCTGCGACCGGGTGCATCCATCGATGAGCGCGGCCTGTTCGATTTCCTCGGGGATGGTGCGGAAATAGTTGGCCAGCATGTAAAGAGCCACGGGCAGGGTTTGGGCCAGATAGGTGAAGATCAGAATCCCCAGGTTGTCCTGCACCTCAAACCCGATGGCAGCGCCGATCTTCGCCAGCATCGCGAAGAGGGGGATGATGAGCAAGATACCCGGGAAAAGATAGATGATGAGGATGCTGTTGAGGATGAGGTTCTTCCCTCGAAACCGAAGGCGCGCCGAGGCATACGCGCCCATGGTGGACAGAATCACGGCGATGAGCGCGGTGGGGATGGAAACCAACAGGCTGTTGACGATATTCCGCCCGAAATTCCAATAATCGAAAAGCTCCTGATAGGCATCCCAGCGCAATGCACTGGGAATATACACGGGATGGCGACCCCCGATCTCGGCATATGTTTTGAAGGACGACGCGATCATCCAATAGAAGGGAAACAGGATGACCGTCAGGAACATGAACAGGACAACCGCGAAGATGAAACGCCCCCACGTCATGTGGGACGCCAGGTGTTCGATGAAGTTCTTCGGCCGGTCTTGAGAATATGTGGCAGCAGTCATTCTCGCCTCCTAGGCTTCCTCGGTGTAACGCATAAAGATGCCCACATAAACGACCAGGAAGACGACCAGTGTCACCAACAGGATCATAGCAGCGGCCGCGCCAACGCCAAAGTTGAACAGCCGGAAGCTGAACTGATAGGTGAGTACGGGGAGCACATTCGTGCCGAAGCCGCCCCCGGTCAGCAGGTAGATGTCGTCGAATTTGTTGAAGGTCCAGATGAGGCGCAACAGGAAGAGCGCGCCCAACACGTAGCGGAGTTCGGGCAGGGTGATGTACCAAAACTTGTGTAAGTCGTTGGCGCCGTCCACATCGGCCGCTTCGTAAAGGGTCCTATCGATGGCTTGCAAACGGGCCAAAATCATCAACATGGCAAAGGGAAAGTAGCGCCAACCCGTAAAAAGGATGACCAACAGCAGGGCCAATCCCGGCGTGGAGAGGAAGCCCAAAGGCCGATCGATGAGATTCAATCGCATGAGGATATCGTTGGCCACCCCCGAGGGTTTGGGGTCCAGCAACCAACGCCAGACAAAAGCCACACTGACGATGGGAGCCACATAGGGGAACAGGAAGATGGCGCGGGACGCGCCTCGGGCCCGGAAAGGGCGGTTGAGCAACAACGCAGCGATGAGACCGATGATGATGGTCAGGATGGTGCTGACAAAGGAATAGACAATGCTGGTGATATATGCCCCCATGTTCTTCCAGCTTTGCCATTTGAAGGCGTAATCGTTGATCACCCGCTTGTAGTTATCCAACCCCACATAGGGCGCGTGAAAGACGTCGTTCAGGTTGCTGAGATCGACTTTGTGGAAACTGATCCAGATGCTGAAAATGGCGGGGAAAATCACCAGGCC